>CAKTJM010000117.1 GCA_934567745.1 uncultured Eubacteriales bacterium
GGGGCGCAGGCCGAGCACGCGGTCGGCCGCCTCACGACAGGTCGCGAAGGCCTCCGGCAGGAGGTCGTCCAGGCTCTCGCCGTTGGCGTAGCGCTGCTTGAGCTCCGGGGTCTTGGCCTGGAGCTGGGCATCGGTGTAGCCGCGGTACTCCTCCTCCAGCGCCTCGATCTTGCGCACGGTCGGCTCGAGCCGCTTGACCTCCTTGGCCATGTTCGTGCCAAAGAGCTTGTTCAAAAATCCAATCGCCATATATCCAATATCCTTTCGAGCGCGGACGGGACGGTCCGCGGTGGTCTGTCTGCCTGTCGGTCCGGGCGCAGAGCAGTCCCGGGCCAAATTCCCGAAGTAGCATTATACCATAGAAGCCCCCCGGAAGAAAGAAGAAACTGTGAACGATGCCCATCTTTTTTCTTTTCTCCGTCCGCGTGGAAAACTGCGGGCCTTCTTGGGCTTTTTTTGTACAAAGACTTGCTATTTCGACAAAAAATGCTATAATGTGGGCAAGGAACAAAAATGGCGGCAGTCCCCGGGGGGCCTAATCCCCGGAGACCTGTCCAGGTGAAGCACCCACCTACACAACGGTCATACGACCGCACCGCACTCGTACATTATACCGTCACCCCTTTTTCAATGCAAGGACATTCTTCTCATACTGCGTATGTGCGCGTATGAGTGGGCCTGTGCACCCTGGAACGGGGCGATCGGGGGGCATGTCATCGCGGCGCCGTCGTGTGGAGAGCGTCCGCGCTCCCTCGTTCAGTCGTGTAGGGTCACCGATACCTGCACGGCCTTTTTGTTCCCCGGCCCCCCGGGGGGGCGAGGCCCCGTGCCCTTTGCTCCTCCGGGACCCGGGTCGGAGAACGATCACGAGGAGGGACCCTCTTTGCACCACGCCGCCCTTCCTTCCCGCCTCCCCGCCGCCCCCGGCGCGTCCCGCCGCTGACGAGGGCCCGGCATGGAGGAGCGGGAGGACCTGTACGCCTTCTGTCTCCGCACCGGCAGCCATGCGCTGCTGGACCAGTGGCACCCCAGCTGGAACCTCCCCCTCACGCCGCATGACGTGACCCGCGGCAGCCATCGGGAGGTCTGGTGGCGCTGTCCGCTGGGGCATGCGTTCCGCAGCACCGTGGCCCAGCGGGTCCGGCAGAACACCGGCTGTCCCTACTGCACGGGGCGGCTGGTCCTGCCCAGCTTCAACGACCTGGCCACCCGCGACCCCGCCGTCGCCGCCCAGTGGCACCCGACGCTCAACGGCGCGCTCGGGCCGCAGGACGTCACCCTCGGGTCCAGCCGCAAGGTCTGGTGGCTCTGCCCCGACGGCCACGTGTGGAAGGCCGTCATCAGCAGCCGCACCGGCCCGCAGCACTGCGGCTGCCCCGTCTGCGCCGGGAAGCGGCGGCCGCCCCGCCGGACGGAGGAGCCGCTCTGACGGACAAAAGGATACCGTACACAGTCGATCTGCCGCAGGGCCGGGGCCCTGCGGCAGATGCTGTTTTTCTCCCCCAGATCCCGCAAGATCCCTCTTTACATCCCGCCCGCGACGTGGTATACTACACCATACGTGTGCAGACCGCACGCCCTACCCTGACTTAGTCCCGGGACCCAGCCTGTACCAGGGCCACACCCGCCCGGCACCCAGTCAGAGGCAAATGAACGAAAGGTGGAACCCCAACATGATCCGTAAGGACGAAAAGACCGCAGTCATCGAAGCCAACCGCACCCACGAGACCGATACCGGCTCCCCCGAGGTGCAGATCGCCATCCTCACCGCCCGCATCAACGAGCTGACCGGGCACCTCAAGGTCCACATCCACGACAACCACAGCCGCCGCGGCCTGTACAAGATGATCGGTAAGCGCCGCAAGCTGCTGGACTATCTGGCCAAGAAGGACATCGAGCGCTATCGTGCCCTCATCGCCAAGCTCGGCATCAGAAAGTGATCTTGATATGACCTGTGGGGGCGGTGTGGCCAAAACTGCACCGCCCCTCTTTTACCAGAGCCGTCCCCGCCGGAGCGCCCCGCTCTTTTTAGCAGTTGGACGCAGGCCCGCCGCCCCACGCAGGCCCGGGTCCAAGTGCTAAAATAGTGGCCGCTCCGAGCCAACCACAAAGGAGTGTTTCACGAAATGGCAACCATCATCAAGCACAAGCAGTTCCCCAACGAGAAGACCTTCGAGATGGAGCTCGCCGGCCGTCCCCTGAAGATCCAGGTCGGCAAGGTCGCCGAGCTCGCCGCCGCCTCCGCGCTGGTCAGCTACGGCGAGACCACCGTGCTCGTGGCCGTCACCGTCTCCCCCCGTCCCCGCGACGGCATCGACTTCTTCCCCCTGTCCGTCGACTTCGAGGAGAAGCTCTACGCCGTGGGCCGCATCCCCGGCTCCTTCCTGCGCCGTGAGGGCCAGCCCTCCCTGCCCGCCGTCCTGGCCAGCCGTGTGATCGACCGGTCCATCCGGCCGCTCTTCCCCTCCGACTTCCGCAACGACGTGGTCGTCACCTGCACCGTCATGAGCCTCGACCGCGACTGCTCCCCCGAGCTGACCGCCATGATCGGCGTCTCCGCCTGCCTGTCCTACTCAGAGATCCCCTGGGCCGGTCCCATCGGCTGCCTGGAGATGGGCTATGTCGACGGCCAGATCGTCACCAACCCCACCCAGGAGCAGAAGCACAGCTCTCTGCTCGACCTGACCGTCGCCGCCAGCCGCGAGAAGGTCATCATGATCGAGGCGGGCGCCAAGGAGATCCCCGACGACATCATGTACGACGCCATCGTGCGCGCCCATGAGGAGATCGCCGCCCAGATCGACCTGATCGACCAGATCGTCGCCGCCATCGGCAAGGAGAAGATGACGTATGACCACGCCGACTTCGATCAGGAGCTGTTCGACAAGATCGTCGAGGCCACCATGGACGAGGCCAAGGCCGCCATGGACACCGACGACAAGAACGTGCGTGAGGAGCGCTGGAACGCCCTCATCGACCGCTGGCACGAGCTGTTCCTGGAGGAGTACCCTGACATGGACCAGTATCTGGACGAGATCACCTATAAGTTCCAGAAGAAGATCGTCAAGGCCTGGCTGCTCCAGGGCCACCGCGTGGACGGCCGCCAGAAGAACGAGATCCGTCCTCTGTCCGCCGAGGTCGGCGTGCTGCCCCGCGTCCACGGCTCCGGCCTCTTCACCCGCGGCCAGACCCAGGTCCTGTCCATCTGCACCCTGAACACGCTCTCCGCCGCCCAGAAGCTCGACACCATCTGGGAGGAGACCGAGAAGCGCTATATGCACCACTACAACTTCCCGTCCTACTCCGTCGGCGAGGCCCGCGCCGCCCGCAGCGTCAACCGCCGCGAGAAGGGCCACGGCGCCCTGGCCGAGCGCGCGCTCGAGCCGGTCATCCCCTCCGTCGAGGAGTTCCCCTACGCGATCCGCGTCGTCTCTGAGGTCGTCTCCTCCAACGGCTCGACCTCCCAGGGCTCCATCTGCGGCTCCACCCTCGCCCTGATGGACGCGGGCGTGCCGATCAAGGCCCCCGTGGCCGGCATCTCCTGCGGCCTGATCCAGGACGACGACGGCGGCTTCACCACCTTCATCGACATCCAGGGCGTCGAGGACTTCCACGGCGAGATGGACTTCAAGGTCGCCGGCACCAAGGCCGGCATCACCGCCATCCAGATGGACATCAAGAACGACGGCCTGTCCCACGCCATCATCAAGGAGGCGCTGGAGATCACCCGTGACGCCCGCTTCGCCATCCTCGACGAGATCATGCTCCCCTGCATCGCCGCCCCGCGGCCCCAGGTCTCCGAGTATGCCCCGAAGATGCTCACCATGAAGATCGACCCCGACAAGATCCGCGAGGTCATCGGCTCCGGCGGCAAGGTCATCCAGAAGATCACCGCCGAGTCCGGCGCGAAGGTGGACATCGAGGACGACGGCACGATCTATATCTCCGCCGAGAACGCCGCCTGCTGCGATGCCGCGAAGAAGATGATCGACACCATCGTCTTCGTCCCCGAGGTCGGCATGCTGTACTATGGCAAGGTCGTGCGCATCCTGAACTTCGGCGCGTTCGTCGAGCTGGCCCCCGGCAAGGACGGCATGGTCCACATCTCCAAGCTCGCCGAGAAGCGCGTGGAGAAGGTCGAGGACGTCGTCCACATCGGCGACATGGTCTGGGTCAAGGTCACCGACATCGACGAGAAGGGCCGCGTGAACCTCTCCCTGCGCGACGCCCAGCGCGAGCTGGCCGCCATGGAGGCCCGCGACGCCAAGAAGGGCCACTGATCGGCCCCAACGAGATAGCACCCTGAAGACGGGAGGCAGATGCCTCCCGTCTTTTGAGACTGTCAAAAAACCCCTGCGGGGTTTTCCGACAGAGAGGATGCAGCCCCCTGCGCGCACTCGCTGTCCGTCTTCGACGGACAACTCGCACACTTGTGGGCTGAGAAGTATTTTCTCCGACGCACATGTCGCCGGAGAAAATGATTGGACCCTATTTCGCGCCTGCGGGCGCGAAACTCTGCGAGGCTTTTTTGACACGCTGTGAAGACGGGAGGCAGATGCCTCCCGTCTTTTCTCTTGCTTTCCCGCGACCTGTACGCTATACTGTACGCAAAGGAGGCGATCGCATGATCCACACGAACGTCACCAACTTCCGCAAGAACGTCTATTCGATCCTCGAGCAGACCATCAAGTACAACGAGCCCGTCAACGTCAGCACCAAGGACGGGAACGCCGTCCTGCTCAGCGAGGAGGACTACCTCAGCCTGATCGAGACCCTCCGGCTCTCCTCCGATCCGGTGATGAAGGAAAAGCTCCTGGCGGGCAAGGCGACCCCCCTGTCCGACTGCCTCCCGGAAAGCGAGGTCGATCGGTGAGTGTACTCGATCGTCTACACGAAGGCCGCCGCTAAGGACATCCGGGACCTGAAGGCCGCCCATCTGGACGGCCGCGCGAAGGCCCTCATCGAGGTCCTCCGGCACGACCCCTATCAGACCCCGCCCACGTATGAGAAGCTGATCGGCGACATGCAGGGGCTGTGGTCCCGCCGCATCAACCTACAGCATCGGCTGGTCTATGAGGTCTTCGAGGAGGAGAAGACCGTCAAGATCATCTCGATGTGGACCCATTATGAACGGATCTGAGCCATTTTCGTATGACCACCTCATCTCCTGCCCAAACTAAGGGAAACCAGGAAATGAGGTGTTTTTTTGCAGGTACGCGACATCATGAACCGGAGCGTCGTCTCCATCGAGCCGTCCGAGAGCGCGGCCCTCGCCGCCCGGCTGCTCGCCCGGCACGAGCTGGGCGCGCTGCCCGTGTGCACGGGCAGCGGCCGCCTCCAGGGCATTCTCACCGACCGGGACATCGTCCTGCGCTGCGTCGCCGCCGAGGAGGACCCCCTCGCCGTGCCCGTGGGCGACATCATGTCCCGCCGGTGCGCCACCGTCCCGCCCGACGCCGACGTCCGCGAGGCCGCCCGGCGCATGGCCGCCGAGCAGGTCCGCCGCCTGCCCGTCGTCGAGGACGGCAGGCTCGTCGGCATCCTCTCCCTCGGCGACCTCGCCCGGTGCGGCCGCTATGAGATGGAGGTCTCCCAGGCCCTCACCGTCATCTCCGACCACGTCCGCCGCCCGTGATCACGCCTGCTCCACCAGCGCGCGGATCCGACAGGCGTGGTCCCACTCCTCCTGCGCGTGCGTGAGGAAGGTCCGGGCCAGACACGGGTCCGCCGTCCCCTCCGCCGCGGCGAGATATGCCGCCATCCCCTCCTGCTCCGCCTGGAACCGCAGGCGCAGGAAGCCTAAGTACGACCGCTGGCCCGGCGCGCTGCCCACGTCGGGCCAGTACCACGCCCCCGTGATGAGGAAATGAGCCGCCGCCAGGGCCTTCGCGTGCTGCCGCTCCTCCCGCGCGATCGCCTGGAGCGCGCGCCCCGCCAGCCCTCCGGCCCGCCGGGCCATCGCCTGGTAGTCGCGCACGTCGCGCAGCTCCCCGCGGATCAGCTCCTGGAGCAGGGGGCCGTGCTCCGCCGCCCCCGCGCCCAAGGCGTGGC
>CAKTJM010000118.1 GCA_934567745.1 uncultured Eubacteriales bacterium
CGTCGAAGACGGACAGCGAGTGCGCGCAGGGGGCTGCATCTCCTCTGTCGGAAAGCTCCGAAGGAGTTTTTCGACAGTCTCAACACCGCCCGGACGAACGTCCGGGCGGTGTTTTCGTCATGGGTCCGATGTTATGTGCGGCTCACAGGGACTGGATGAACTTCTCCAGACGGATGAGACCGGCGCGGAGGTTGCCGATGGGCACGCTGTAGGAGATGCGGATGTGGTCGTCGGAGCCGAAGCAGATGCCCGGCAGGACGGCGAGCTGCTGCTCCTTGATGAGGCGCGTGCAGAAGGTCTCGGAGTCCAGCCCGAACTTCTTGATGGACGGGAAGACGAAGAAGCCGCCCTGGGGCGCGACGAACTCGAAGCCCATCTGCTCCAGCCGCTCGCACACGAGCTTGCGGCGGGAGTCATACGCCCAGACCATGCCCATGTAATCGGCGTGGATCGCCTGGATGCAGGAGGGCTGGGTGAAGTTCACGGGGGCGTAGACCAGCGCCTTGTGCAGCTGGGACAGCTTCCGGATGACGCTCTCCTCGCCGAGGAGGTACCCGGCGCGGAAGCCCGCCATGGCGTAGGTGTTGGAGAAGGACTGGGCCACCAGGATCTGCTTCTTCAGATCGGTGAAGGCGGCGAAGAAGGGGACCGGCCCGTCGTAGACGACACGGTTGTACACGTTGTCACAGATGACGAAGATGGGCTTCCCGGCGACGGCGTCGTGGACGTTCTGCATGGAGGCGGCGGTCAGGGCGACGCCGGTGGGGTTGTTGGGGGAGTTGAGGAAGATGGCCTTGGTCTTGTCGGTGATGGCCGCGGCCAGCTTCTCTGCGGAGATCTGGAAGTCGTCGTCTGTGGTGTCCAGGAAGACGGGCGTGCCGCCGCCGATCCGGACGAGGGTCTCGTACAGGCTGATGCAGGGGCGGGGGATGACGACCTCGTCGCCGGGGCACAGGACGCCGAGGAGCGCGACGGCCAGGGCCTCGGTCGCGCCGACGGTCATGATGACCTCGTCGGCCTCATAGTCGATGCCCATGGAGCGCTTTTCAAACTCGGCGACGGAGCGGCGCATCCCGGGGTCACCGGTGGTGGGCGCGTAGTGCGTCAGGCCGAGCTGGAGCGCCTTCGTGACGTTGGTGTTGACGACATCGGAGATGCCAAAGTCCGGCTCGCCGATGGTGAACGAGATGCAGCCCTCGGTCTCCTTGGCCATGTCGAGATAGCGCTGGGGATCGTGGGGATCTAAAGCGAGAAGATCGCGGTTGAGAAGCTCAGTCATGGTGGTGGTTCCTCCTTCGATGGTCGTAGCCAGCGGTATGGTCCCGTTTCGGCAGGACGTCACGCAGCGCGCCGGGCGGCTGCGGGGAGCTCAGAGCGAGCGGCGGGGGGCACAGTACCGCGCTTTTCATCTATTATGTCACAACGTCCCGCCCATGTCCAGTGCCGATCAGAGAAAATCGACCAAAATCTACTGCGGGAGCAAAATTTTTTCCTGGGACCGTCCCTCATGGGAAAAATTCGTCCCGATCGCTTGACAAAGGGTCAGAGGAGTGCTACACTGACCATGCAAAAACTATTTCGCTGTTTTGAGCGGAGGAGGACAGTGCCCCTGTCTTCAAGATCTGTTTGGAAGCCGGCAAATGGAGCGCACGCACGCTCGCATTGTCGGCTTTTTTGTGCGCCGATCAGCCGATCAAAAAAGAGAGAGGAAGCTCCCAAATGCACCTGTCCCCCCTGCATGTCATCGGCCTGCTGGCCACCATCCTGCTCATCATCGCCATCGGCCTGTGGTCCGGCCGCCGGGTCAAGTCCGCAGAGGACTTCTCCAGCGGCGGCGGCAAGGCCGGGGCCTGGATCGTCTGCGGCGCCATCATGGGCACCCTCGTCAGCGGTCAGGCCACCATCGGCACCGCCCAGCTCGCCTTCTCCTTCGGTATGTCCGCCTGGTGGTTCACCCTCGGCTCCGGCATCGGCTGCCTGGTGCTCGCGCTCGGCTTCGTCCGGCCCTATCGCGCCAGCGGCTGCTCGACGCTCCTGCAGATCGTCTCCAAGGAATACGGTCCGCATGTCGAGTCCCTCGGCAGCATCTTCTGCTCCATCGGCATCTTCATCAGCGTCGTGGCCCAGGTCCTCGCCGCCACCGCCCTGCTGAGCACGATCTTCCCGATCGGCCACCTGGCCGCGGCCCTCATCTCCATCGTCCTGATGGCCTTCTACGTCATCTTCGGCGGCATGTGGGGCGCCGGGATGGGCGGCGTGGCGAAGCTCATCCTCCTGTACGTCTCCTCCATCGTGGGCGGCATCCTCGTCTTCGGTCTGGCGCACGGCTACAGCGGCCTGCTGGAGACCGTCCAGGCCCTGCTCGCCGGGACCCCGCTCGGGAGCCTGAGCGACCTCGCGACCACTGCGGACGTCCACCAGCGCTTCACCTCCCTCCTCGCCCGCGGGGCGTCGAAGGACATCGGCTCCTGCCTGTCCCTGCTGCTGGGCGTTTTGTCCACCCAGACCTACGCCCAGGCCATCTGGTCCGGCAAGAGCGACTCCGCCGCGCGCAAGGGCGCGCTGCTGAGCGCCCTGCTCATCCCGCCCATCGGCATCGCCTGTATCCTGATCGGGCTGTACATGCGCGGACACTGCATCACGGCCGACGAGGTCGCGGCGCTCCAGGCCATGGGCCAGGCGATCCCCGACGGGCTCATCCAGATCGACTCCAGCTCGCAGGTGTTCCCGGTCTTCGTCGTCCAGTTCATGCCCAAGCTGTTGGGCGGCATCGTCCTGGGCACCCTCTTCGTCACCGTGGTCGGCGGCGGCTCCGGCCTGGCACTGGGCATGGCCTCCATCCTCGTGACCGACATCTTCGCCCGCAAGAGCGAGGCCATCCGCACCTCCTCCCGCCGCGGGCTGATCGTCACCCGTGCGACCATCATGGTCATCCTGGTCGTGGCGGTCATCGTGGCCACGGCGGTCCCGGGCGCGATGATCAACGACTTCGGCTTCCTCTCCATGGGCCTGCGCGGCGCGGTCGTCTTCCTGCCCATGTGCGCCGGCCTGTGGCTCAAGGGCAGGATCGCCTCCCGCTACGCGATGGCCTCCGTCATAGCCGGACCGATCGCGGTCCTGGCGGGGAACTTCCTCCCGCTGCCGTTCGACCCGCTCTTCCTCGGCATGGCGGTCTGCCTGGTCATCATGGCCGTCGGCCTGGCCGCCGGGAAGCAAAAATAAGCGTCCTTTGTCTATATCTTGACTTGCGATACGGTCCCGCCCCCGATGTCAGCCTCCTTTGACGTCGGGGGCGGAGCCATGTCCGGGGATCCGCCTGATGACAACGGGCGGTTTTTATGGTATCATCGACACGATATGATGATAGGAAGGAGCGCTGGATATGTTGGGCGCACTGATCGGCGACATCGCCGGGTCGATCTATGAATGGAGGAACTGTAAGAGCAAGGACTTCCCGCTGGTCCAGCCGGGCTGCCGCATGACGGACGACAGCGTCATGACGGCGGCGGTGGCCTCCGCCCTCCTCCTGGGCGGCTGGGACGATCTGTCCGTGTTCCAGGGCCGTCTGATCAAGGAGATGCAGCGGTTCGGGCGGCTCTATCCGCGCCGGGGCTACGGGGCGCGGTTCGAGCGCTGGCTGTCCACGGCCGACCCGAAGCCCTACGGCAGTCTGGGCAACGGCAGCGGGATGCGCGTCTCTCCGGTCGCCTGGGTTGCGGAGGGCCTGGACGAGTGCCTGGCGCTGGCGAAGGCCTCGGCCACGGTGACGCACGACCACCCGGACGGCATCGCCGGGGCCTGCACGGTGGCGGGCGCGGTGTATCTGGCCAGGATGGGGGAGAGCAAGGCGGCGATCCGCCGCTTCGTCGAGGGCTACTATCCGCTCGACTTCACGCTGGACGAGATCCGGGACGACTACCAGTTCGATGTGACCTGCGCCGGGAGCGTCCCGCAGGCGATGGAGGCCTTCCTGGAGGGGGAGAGCTTCGAGGACACGCTCCGCAACGCCATCTCGATCGGCGGGGACAGCGACACGATCGCGGCGATGGCCTGCGCCGTCGCGGCGGCGCACTTCGGGATCCCGCGCGACATCCGCGACCGGTTCCTGCCGTTCATCGACGGGGACGTGCGCGAGGTCTACGACCGGTTCATCCAGTTCTATTGAACGGGAGGTGACCGGGATGAAGAACACGACGCTGTGCTACATCGAGCGCGACGGGGCCTATCTGATGCTCCACCGCGTGAAGAAGGAGCACGATGAGAACCGGGACAAGTGGATCGGGGTCGGCGGCAAGTTCGAGGACAAGGAGAGCCCGGAGGACTGCCTGCTCCGCGAGGTCCGCGAGGAGACGGGGCTGGCGCTGACGCGGTACGCCTACCGCGGCATCGTGACCTTCGTGTCGGACCTGTGGCCCACGGAGTACATGCACCTCTTCACGGCGGACGGCTTCACGGGCGATCTGCGCCCCTGCGACGAGGGCGATCTGGAATGGGTGCCGAAGGAGCGCATCGCGGACCTGCCCATCTGGGCGGGGGACAAGATCTTCCTCCGGCTGCTGACGGAGGACGTCCCGTTCTTCTCACTGAAGCTCTGCTACGAGGGGGAGCGGCTCGTCCAGGCGGTCCTGGACGGACGGGCGCTGCCGCTCGACTGATCCGTCACGAAAAATACCGAAGGGCCGTCTCTCTACGAGACGGCCCTTCGGCTGTCGGTGCCCGGATCGGGTCAGATGCTGTAGAACATGGGGCGGTCGTCGATCAGCTCACTCAGCTGGGACTCGCCATAGACGGTGAGGCCCTTCTTCTTCAGGAGCTGGGCGGTGACCCCGTCGCCCTCGGTGAGGGTCCCGGTGAAGGTCCCGTCGTAGATCTGTCCGCTCCCGCAGGAGGGGCTGCGCTCCTTGAGGAGGGCGACCTTACAATGGTACAGGTCGGCCAGGCGGAGGATCTCCGCCGCGCCGCGGACGAAGGCGTCGGTGACGTCCTGCCCGTCCTGGGCGACCACGGCGCTGCCGCGCCGCTCGGCAGGGGGGCGGGGCGTCGGGAGTCCGCCGAGGATCTCGGCGCAGACGGGGATGCAGGTGTGCGTCTTCATGAGCTTCTTGAGCTGGGGGATGAGGTTGTTCTGCCCGTCATAGCGGCAGCTCATCCCCATGAGACAGGCGCTGACCAATATCTTCATGGCGCACCTCAGCCCAGCAGGGCGGTCTGCCAATCGGCCTCGCGGAAGCCGATGAGCGGGGCGGCACCGTCACGGATCAGCAGGGGACGCTTGACCAGCATCCCATCGGAGGCCAGCAGATCCAACTGCTCGTCCTCGGAGAGGGTGGGGAGCTTCTTGGCCAGCTCCAGCGAGCGGTAGAGCTGGCCGCTGGTGTTGAAGAACCTCTTCAGCGGCAGCCCGCTGGCGGCGTGCCAGGCGCGCAGCTCGTCGCGGGTGGGCCGGTCCTCCTTGATGTCGCGCAGCTCATAGGCGACGCCGTGCGCGTCGAGCCAGCTCCGGGCCTTCTTGCAGGTGGAGCAGCGGGGGTAGCAAAGGAACAGCATGGGTCGTCCTCCTTGATCCGTCGTGATGTCGTATGGGGACATTGTACCCCAAGGGGCGGGGAAAAGCAAGGCTGCATTGACAAACGCAGCTGGATAGGCTAAAATGATGCCATATGAGAGTTGCCCCTGTACCTCACCTGGATAGAGGGTCCGCCTCCTAAGTGTGAGGTGGTCGCTCACCCTGCGAGCATGAAACTAAATACTGGCCTCGGTAGCTCAGTTGGATAGAGCGACTGCCTCCTAAGCAGTAGGCCGCTGGTTCAAGCCCAGTCCGGGGTGCCA
>CAKTJM010000119.1 GCA_934567745.1 uncultured Eubacteriales bacterium
ACATACGGGATCAGCCGAACGGCTTCTTCACGGTTCATGATGAAGCAGAGCTGGTCCAGCGCCGCCTCCTGCGGCGAGCTGATCTCCGGTGTGAGGACGTAGTCATCCAGATGCTCTGTCAGGCTTATTCCATGATGGTCCCTCCTGATCGAAGAAAATGTGTGGTCTCAGCTCGCCTCCTACTTTACAACAGGATGGGAAGGAAGTACACTATGGATGCCGGAACCCACGTTCCGCGAAATGAAAGCTGAAAGGGGAGAGGACCATGCTGGACCTCGACAGGCTGGCGCAGCTGACGGCCTTCGCCGACCTGGGCACGCTCGCGCGGGTGGCGGAAGCGCACCATCTCTCGACGCCGTCCCTCACCCGGTCGATGCAGGCGCTGGAGGAGGACTTCGGCGTGCCGCTGTTCACGCGGAGCAAGAACCGCATCGCGCTCAACGAGACCGGCGAGGTCGCGGTCGCCTGCGCCCGGCGGCTGCTGGCGGAGGCGGACCGGGCCGTCGAGCAGGTCCGCGCCTTCGACCAGCGCAGCCGCACCGTCGTGGTGCGCTCCTGCGCCCCGGCCCCGCTGTGGGAGCTGCTGCGCCAGCTCGACGAGACCTGCCCCGGCATGACCATCTCGTCCCGCATCGTGGGGAACGAGGAGGTCCTGGCCGCCTGGGCGGACGGCTCCTGCGCCCTGGCGATCCTGCCCTTCCCCCTCGACGACGAGGCAGGGGAGACGCGAGAACTGTTCCGGGAGCAGCTCTACGTCTGCGTCCCGCCGGAGCACGAGCTGGCCATGCGCCCCTCGCTGACCTTCGCGGACATCGACGGCTTCAACTTCCTGCTCCGCTCACAGCTGGGCTTCTGGGACGCGCTCTGCCGCCGGAGGATGCCCGCCTCGCGCTTTTTGGTCCAGACGGACGAGTTCACCTTCCGGGAGCTGGTCGCGTCCTCGTCCCTGCCGTGCTTCACGACGGACTACGGCCAGCGGAACCTGCCCCATCCGCCCGGCCGGATCGACGTCCCCCTGACGGACCCTGAGGCGAACGTCACCTTCTATCTGACCGTGCGGAAAACGGAACGCGCGCGGCTCCATCTATGACGAAACGCCCCACCGACGACCAAGCCGTCGGTGGGGCGTTAGGCTGTCGAAAAACCCCTGCGGGGTTTTCCGACAGAGGGGATGCAGCCCGTTGCGCGCACTCACCGTCCGCCTGCGGCGGACGATTCGCACACTTACGGGCTGAGAAGTATTTTCTCCGACGCACATGTCGCCGGAGAAAATGATTTGGCTTTATTTCGCGCTTCCGAGCGCGAAACTCTGCGAGGCTTTTTTGACACGCTGACGCCCCACCGACGACCATGCCGTCGGTGGGGCGTTTTTCGTGGGGGGATGGGGGGCGCAAGCATCATCGCTGGGAGAACGGGCACCCGCAGAAGTCCTGGCGGTACAGCCCGTGCTCCCGCGAGAGGACGATCGAGCGCTGGTACCCGCCGCGCTTCTTGAAGTCGGACGGCAGATAGCCCACGCCGCACCGCGCGGCCTCGTCCGCGCCGATGCCGTTGATGAGGACGGGGTCCTTGTGCGGGCTGACCGTCAGCGTCGTCGCGAAGAGGGGGAAGCCGTTGGCCTGCGCATAGTCGGCCGTGCGGGAGAGCCGCAGGCGGAAGCAGCGGTCGCACCGCGCGCCGCCCTCCGGCTCGTCCTCCAGCCCGGCCGCGGCGTCGAAGAACCGCGCGGGCGGACAGTCGTCCGGGACGACCGTCACGCCCCGGCAGAAGGGGGCCTCGGCGCAGAACCGGTACAGCTCGTCCAGCCGCTTCTGATACTCGACCGGGTCGGCGATGTTCGGGTTGGAGAAGAAGACGGTGACGTCGAAATGCTGCGTGAGGTATTCCAGCACATAGGACGCGCACGGCGCACAGCAGGCGTGCAGCAGCAGCCGCTCCCGCCGCCCCTCGGCGCCCAGTTGGGCGATGATCCGGTCCGTCTCACGCTGGTAGTTGATCTTGTTCATGGCGCTCCGCCTCCTCGGTCTTCGTTGGCACCATGATACCACAGATCGCCGCCGCGCGCCACCCCCGGCTCACGGCTCCGTCAGGAGCAGGGAGCCGTCCGCGCCGCTCATGGACAGGGCGAGCTGGTGGACGGAGCCGTCGGCGTCCGTGTAGACCACGGCCCGCTCGGGCAGGTCCCCGGCGAAGCTGGTCTCCCACAGGAGCGGGCGGTCCGGCCCGAAGGACGCGGCCTGGTACAGGGTCTCGCCGGTCGTGTACACGAGCCCGCCGGACCCGTCGTCGCCCACGGTGAGCGTGACCAGGCGCAGATCCGTCACGGTCCGGTCGGTGGTGAGCAGGGCGCGGACGCTGTAGTCCGTCGTCCCCTCGGAGTAGCTGTCATAGTCCGCCGGGAGGGCCGCGTCGTCCGCGAGGACGACCGACAGGGGCGCGGGGGCGGTGTCCGTCCCGGTCGCCGGATCGGCGGTCTGACCGCCGCCGTCGGCGGAGGTCGTCGGGGCGCTGGGGGCGGGCTCGTCCGCCGGAGCACCGGCGCAGCCGCCGGTCACACAGACCAGCGCCAGGACGAGCAGGGCGGTGAGCAGGATCTTGTTCTGTTTCATGGGGATGTGCTCCTTTCAAACGATAGAGATAAGATAGGGGACGGATCGGCGGCTCACAGATGCGCCGCCTCCCAGTCCCGCTGGACGCGGCACTGTTCCGGCGTGTGGAACCAGTGCTCGCCGTCCGGATAGACGGTCAGCCTCCGGTCCCCGGCGGCGCAGAAGGCGTCGATGACCGCGCGGGGGACCAGGTGGTCCCGCCCGGCGTAGAGGACCTCCGTCGGCGGCGTCCACACGACCGGGTGCGCCCGCACCCAGCGGAGGTAGTCCCACGACAGGGTCTCGCCGAAGTCGGTGGGGATCTCGCCGCGGGCCGCCAGCTCCGCCTCGGTCACGCCCGCCCACTGCATCATGCTGCCGATGAGGGCCGCCATGTCCACGACGGGGGAGACGAACAGGGCCTTCTCGATCGCGGCATCGCCCAGGGCCAGCATCGACAGCCAGGCCCCGATGCTCGTCGCGCGCAGGCGGACGGTCCGTCACCGGGCGTGCAGCGCGGCATAGACCGCCCGCAGCTCCGGCACGGCCACCCAGGGCAGCAGCCGCGCGCCGTCCCGCCGCCCGCCGTGCTCCGGGAGGTCGATCCCGACCACCTGCCAGCCGCGCGGCACGGCGACCTCGGCGAAGGCCGCGGCCTCCTCCTTGCACCCGCCCTGCCCGTGGACGAAGAGCCAGACCCGCTCCGACGGCGCGCCATAGCGCACGGCCGGGATCGGGCCGATGGTCATCGTATCGTATCCCATCCGGACACCTCGCTTTCCGTTCCGCGCCCGAACGAAGGGAGACGTTCGATACGCAACACAGGGATTCTAACAGAAAAGTCTTTGTCTGTCAAGGGCGGGAGCGGGTCCGTCGGATCGCGTCGGACGATGGCTCTTGACGGACGGGACGAAAACCGGTAAACTATGGAAGACCGAACGATAACAGACAGGACCAACAGCGCCGCCTGCAGGGCGGCTGCGACCGGAGAAAGGAGACACTGACATGCCTCTCACGATCGTAAACGGAGACATCACGAAACGCAAGGTCGATGCCATCGTCAACGCGGCCAACCGCTCCCTCATGGGCGGCGGCGGGGTGGACGGCGCGATCCACCGCGCGGCCGGACCGGAGCTGCTGGCGGAGTGCCGGATGCTGCACGGCTGCGAGACGGGCAGCGCCAAGCTCACGCGGGGCTATCGGCTGCCCTGCCGCTACGTCATCCACGCCGTCGGGCCGGTCTGGCGCGGCGGCGGCCACGGGGAGGCGGCCCAGCTCGCCTCCTGCTACCACACCGCGCTGACCATCGCGAGCGAGCACGTCTGCCGCTCCGTGGCCTTCCCGCTGATCTCGGCGGGGATCTACGGCTATCCGAAGGAGGAGGCGCTGACGATCTCGGTGGACACCATCCGCGACTTCCTGCGCGGCCGTCCGATGGACGTCAGCCTCGTCCTCTTCGACGAGGAGGCGTACCGCCTCGCCGCGCGGCTCTACCCGGACATCCTCCTGGGCTGAGCGAAGCGCATCGCAGGACCGGCGCAGAGACGCCGCCATGGTCCCGGCCGATCAGGCCGGGACCATTTTTGCGCCCTTTCGTCAGATCGCTGCATCGGGCACGGTCGGATCCGTGCAGGATGACGAAGACGGGGCGGACATCAGATAAAGTCAAGCGCTCCAAGGGGAAAACATGACGAAAGCGGCCCTGAGACGGTGCGCGGGGGCGCGGATCATGGTAAACTATAGCTGCGAGATGCAGGATGGGCGTCGTGGACGCCCGGGGACTTGATCCTGCCGCATGATCACACGCCCCATGACCGAAAGGAGAAACACATGAAACTGACTTGGAAGAAGCGAGCGGGCAGCCTGGCCCTGTGCCTGGTCCTGCTGTGCACGGTACTGGTCCCCACGGCCTCGGCCCATGGGCACCCCGGCGACACGGCCAAGGCCCTCACCGTCTCGTCCTGGGCACAGGCCGAGGTGCAGAAGGCCGAGGCGCTGGGCCTGACCGATCTGGCGGGCACAGAGCTTGGGAACGACTATCGCCAGCCCATCACGCGGGCGCAGTTCTGCGCACTGGCGCTGAACTTCGTGGCCCGACAGGAGGGGTCCGACCTGACGTCGTTCCGTCAGCTCATCGAAAAGTATAAGGCATCGTATGACGCCCAGGGGGACATCCAGCGGCCCTTCACCGACGTCCTCTCCGGGACCGATGACGTCAGCCTTGCCCATTACATCGGTCTGGTCGAGGGCAAGGGGAACGGCATCTTCGATTCGCAGGGCCTGCTCACCCGGCAGGAGGCCGCCGTCATGCTCGCGCGGGCGTATCAGACCTACGCCGGAGCGGCGCAGGCCGGGACCGACGCCCTGAGCTTCCCCGACGCCGACAAGATCGCCGATTGGGCGCAGGAGGGCGTGGCCCTCATGGCCCAGTGGAAGGTCATGAACGGTGTGGAGGACGGCTCCTTCGCGCCGACCGGCAGTTACACCATCGAACAGTGCCTTCTGACTCTCCTGCGCCTGTGGGAGAACGCGCCCGTCAGCCGTGCCCAGGCGAACGTCACGCCGATGTTCACCTATGACCAGGCGTTAGAGGCCGCAAAACATCCCTATCGCAATGACTCCCTGACCGTGGCGGCCCAGATCGAAGGTCCCGCGGCGACCTTCCTCCGGATGGACCTGGGCGGCGTGATGCAGCCGATGTCCTATCTCTACTTCGTCTATCCGGACGGCGGCCTGCGGCGGGTGGACCTCGGCGTGTGCACGACCGGCTACGGTCTGCTGCCGCCGTCCGTGGCGCTCCAGGACGCGGCCTTCTCCGCCGACGGGAAGACCTTCACCTGCACCGTGACCCTGCCCGAGGGGACGAAGGGCCACGAGGCAGGGACGTACCACATCACCGTAGACGTCGAGACGCTGGCATATCAGACGGCGCGGGTCTGACGGCCTGAGCGCCGGACCCACATTGGATACCAGGCCGGTCCCGGGTATTTCCCGGGGCCGGCCTCAGCGTGTCAAAAAAGCCTCGCAGAGTTTCGCGCTCGGAAGCGCGAAATAAGATCAAATCATTTTCTCCGGTGA
>CAKTJM010000120.1 GCA_934567745.1 uncultured Eubacteriales bacterium
CCATGAAGGGCAACGGCGGCACCGTCTCCGTCGCCACCTGGGTCCGCGACGGCCACAGCTTCGCCGACGACGCCGACCAGGGCATCAGCGTCGCGCAGATGACCGGCATCGTCACCGCCACCCGCTGAGCACCGATATCTGACACCGACAGGAGGGACCTTCGTTGACCGCAGTCCTCACGCTGCCCCAGCGACGGCGATGGCCGTCGCTGGGGCAGCTCCTCGCCCGGCTCCTGGCCGCCGCGCCCGCGCCCGCCGCGCGGGCCACGGCCCTGGCGCGCTCCGAGGAGCTGCTGCGCCAGTACGGCGACCATGTGTTCCGGCTGGCCTATTCCTATCTCCACAGCCGCGCCGACGCGGAGGACGTCGTACAGGACGTCCTCCTGCGCTACCTCGACACCGCCCCCGTCCTCGACGGGCCGGAGCACGAGAAGGCCTGGCTGCTGCGCGTGGCGGCGAACCTCTGCAAGAACCGCCTGCGCGACGCGGCGGCCCACCGGACCGACGAGCTGTCCGAGACGCTGGCCGCGGAGGAGCGCGAGGACCTGTCCTACGTCTGGACGGCCGTGAAGGCCCTCCCGGAGGCCCAGCGCGAGGCGGTCCACCTGTTCTATTACGAGGGCTATCCCACCGCCCAGATCGCCGAGATCCTGGGACGGAAGGAGTCCACCGTCCGTTCCGACCTGCGCCGGGCGCGGATGCAGCTGCGGGACCTGCTCAAGGAGGATGACGATGAGGGAAGCATACACTGAGGTGATGGAGCACCTGTCCCTGACCGAGGTCGAGCGGGCGCGCATCGTGCGCGGCCTGCGCCGCCGGGCGCGGGCGAAGCGGATGCGACGCTGGGGCGGTCTCGCGGCCTGCCTGGTCGTGGCTGTGGCCGTGTGCGCGGTGGCCCTGCCGCAGCTGCGGGAGCCGCCCGTCCAGGTCGTCCCGGACTTCGTCGAGGCCGCAAATGCCACAGAGCTGTCGGAGCTGGTCGGCTTCCCGGTCGCCCAGGCCGGGGCGCTGCCGTTCGAGGTGGTCGACACCAGCTGGACCGCCCTGTGGCACGAGCTGGCCGAGACGGTCTACACCGGGCCGGATGGCCAGACCGCCACCCTGCGACAGGGGCAGGGGGCGGACGACGTCTCCGGCGACTGCAACGTCTATGCCGATGTCCAGCCCCTCCCCTTCTCGCAGGGGACCGCCACGCTCAAGGGCGACGGCGGGCGCTACGTCCTGGCCGTCTGGACACAGGACGGGTCCAGCTTCGCCCTGGCGCTCTCGGAGGGCGTCCCGGCCGAGGACTGGGGCGCGATCCTGAATGGGGTCGGCTGAGGCCGCACACAGATAAAAAGAGAGACGTCCCGATGGTTTGGAACGTCTCTCTTTCGTTTTCTTTCGTCCGTCTCAGAACCGTGCGTGGCCGGTGCGGCGGGCCTCCTCGGCCACGGCGTCCGCCACGGCCTGGGCCGCCGAGCGGTCCAGCGGGGAGGGCAGGATCTTGTCCGCCGTCGGCTCCGGCACCATCGCCGCCAGCGCGCGCGCCGCGGCGTGCTTCATCCCCTCGGTGATCTGGACCGCGCCGCAGGAGAGCGCGCCCTTGAACAGGCCGGGGAAGACCAGCACGTTGTTGATCTGGTTCGGGAAGTCCGACCGGCCCGTCCCGACCACCGCCGCGCCGTGCGCCTTCGCCACGTCGGGCATGATCTCCGGCACGGGGTTCGCCATGGCCAGCAGGATCGGATCCTTCGCCATGCTCTCGACCATCTCGCCCGTCACCAGACCGGGGCGGGAGACGCCGATGAACACGTCCGCCCCCACCAGCGCGTCCGCCAGGGAGCCGTGCTGATGCGCGCGGTTCGTCCGGGCGGCCAGCTCCGCGTGGTGCGGCAGCAGGCCGGGGTCGCCCTCGCAGAGGATGCCGTCCCGGTCGCACAGGACCATGTGCTCGAAGCCCAGGTCCAGCAGCAGGCGGGCGGCCGCGCCGCCGGCCGCGCCGATGCCGTTCAGGACGACCTTCACGTCCTCCTTGCGCTTGCCGACGACCTTGAGCGCGTTCGTCAGCGCCGCCGTGATGACCACGGCCGTGCCGTGCTGGTCGTCGTGGAAGACAGGGATGTCACAGACCTCCTTGAGCCGCCGCTCCACCTCGAAGCAGCGGGGGGCGGAGATGTCCTCCAGGTTGATGCCGCCGAAGCTCTTGGAGATGTGCGCGATGGTCGTGACCATCTCGTCCACGTCCTGCGTGTCCACGCACAGCGGGATGGCGTCCACCCCCGCGAACTCCTTGAACAGCACGCACTTGCCCTCCATGACGGGCATGCCCGCCAGCGGGCCGATGTCCCCCAGCCCGAGCACCGCCGAGCCGTCGGTGATGACCGCGACCAGGTTCTGCCGCCGCGTGAGCGCGAACGAGGCCTGCGGGTCCTTCTCGATGACCAGGCACGGCGCCGCCACGCCCGGTGTATATGCCAGCGACAGGTCCTCCTGCGTGCGGATCGGATAGCGGGAGACGACCTCCAGCTTGCCCTTCAGCTCGTAGTGGAGCGCCAACGATCTTTCACTGATGTCCATTCGTCACACGACCTTTCTCGTTCCCATCATGCCATCTCTTCCGGGTGGAAGGCCGCATCGAACGCCTCGGCCGTCATCAGGCCCAGGCGCAGCGTCGCCTCCCGCAGGGAGATGTCCTCCTTATGCGCCAGCTTGGCGATCTTCGCGCCGTTCTCATACCCGACCAGGGGCGTGAGGGCCGTGACCGTCATGAGCGAGCGCTCCAGGTTCTCCGCCATCTTCGCACGGTCCGCCTTCAGCCCCACGAGGCAGCGGTCCGTGAAGCTCACCATCGCGTCGGCGAGCAGGCGGACCGATTGCAGGTACTCATGCGCGAGGACCGGCATGAAGACGTTCAGCTCGAAGTTGCCCTGCGACGCCGCGAAGCCGATCGCCGCGTCGTTGCCCATCACCTGCACCGCGACCATGGTCATGGCCTCGCACTGGGTCGGGTTGACCTTGCCGGGCATGATGGACGAGCCGGGCTCGTTCTCGGGGATCGTGATCTCCCCCAGGCCGCAGCGCGGGCCGGAGGCCAGCCAGCGCACGTCGTTGGCGATCTTCATGAGGTCCGCCGCCAGCGCCTTGAGCGCCCCGTGGGAGAAGACCAGCGCGTCCTTCGCGGTGAGGGCGTGGAACTTGTCCGCCGCCGTGCGGAAGGGCAGGCCCGTCCGCTGGGCGATGGCCGCGGCCACCGCGGTGTCGAAGCCCTGCGGCGCGTTCAGCCCCGTGCCGACCGCCGTCCCGCCGAGGGCCAGCTCGTACAGGCCGTCCATCGACGCCGCGACCATCGACCGGGCGTGGGCGATCATCGACCGCCAGCCGCCGATCTCCTGCCCGAAGCGGATCGGCACCGCGTCCTGCAGATGCGTCCGGCCCGTCTTCACGACGTCCCGGTTCTCCTCCGCCAGCCGCGCCAGCGTGCCCTCGATCTTGTCGAGGGCGGGCAGGAGCTGCTCGTGCAGCGCCTGGACCGCCGCGATGTGCAGCGCCGTCGGGAAGGTGTCGTTCGAACTCTGCGACATGTTCACGTGGTCGTTCGGGTGCAGCAGCGCCGTGCCCGCCTGGGCGTTGCCGTAGTGGGCGATGACCTCGTTGCAGTTCATGTTCGTCTGCGTGCCGCTCCCCGTCTGCCACACGGCCAGGGGGAACTCCGCGGCCAGCTCGCCGCGGCCGATGGCCGCGCAGGCGTCCACGATGCGGTCGCGGCGCGCGGCGTCGAGCTTACCGAGCTGGGCATTGGCCTCGGCCGCCGCCGCCTTCAGGACCGCGAAGGCCCGGATGATCTCGGGCGGCATCTTCTCCGTCCCGATGGGGAAATTCTCAAGGCTCCGCTGGGTCTGCGCCCCCCAGAGCCGGTCGGACGGCACCCGGACCTCGCCCATGGTGTCGTGTTCGATGCGGTATCCCATCCGCTCATGCCTCCTTCGTCAAGTCCAGTTGAGAGAAGATCTCGTTGAAGTCGCCGTTGACCACCAGGCCGGCCCGTGCGTCGTAGACGAACGGCGGGGCGTTGAAGACGACCATCTTGTGCCCCTGGAAGGCGTGGAACAGGTTCGGCACCGGGAACTCCGCCATCGCCGAGGCGTCCAGCAGCAGCACGTCCGCCTCGCGCACGAGCTGCATCGCCCGCTCGATCAGGGCGAAGTCGTACGGCTCCTCCCGCATCACGATCGCGGGGCGCACGAAGTCGCCGCACATGTCCACGTTGCAGTAGGCGATCGGCGTGGGGCTGTCCACGATGTAGAAGAAATCGAGGAACTTCTCGCATTTGGCACACCAGGACCGCATCACCGAGCCGTGCAGCTCCAGGACCTCCCGGCTGCCCGCCTCCTGATGGATGCCGTCGATGTTCACCGTCACGATCGCGCGCAGCTTCCCGGCCGCCTCCAGGTCCGCGAGGAACTGGTGCGCCGGGCCGGGCTTGGCCTCGAGCACCGGGGCCAGGATCCGCTCGCGGTAGTATTTATAGAAGTAGAAGGGGTACCGCTGAAGGAAGACCTTCGACAGGATCTCGTCCGGCGGATACTTGTAGGTCTCCAGGAAGCCCTCGTCCATCGCGCGGTAGTCCGGGAAGCCCGCCGCGGCGGAGAAGCCCTTCCCGCTGATGAAGACGACGTTGTCGCTCTCCCGCAGCCATTTCTCCAGTCTGTACCGTTCCGAGCTGGTCATGGCCTCACCTCACCACGATCTGGGAGAGGACCTCCCCGATCGGCGCGTTGATGGCCAGGCTGGCCATGTCGTCCATGCTCGTCTGGGACTTGTTGATGAGCACCAGCCGTTTCCCCTGGTAATAATTGACGAGGCCCGCCGCCGGGTAGACGACCAGCGAGGTCCCGCCGATGATGAGCATATCCGCGTGGCGGATCGCCGAGATGGCCCCCGCCAGCACGTCCTGGTCGAGCGCCTCCTCGTAGAGGACCACGTCCGGCCGGACGATGCCCTTGCAGCCGGGCGTCTCGCAGTAGGGCAGGCCCTTCGTGCTCTTGATGAACGACACGGGGTACTTCCTCCCGCACCGGGGGCAGTAGTTGCGCAGGGTGGAGCCGTGCAGCTCGAAGACGTTCCTGCTGCCCGCCGCCTGGTGGAGGCCGTCGATGTTCTGCGTCACGACGGCGGTGAGCTTCTCGGCGCGCTCCAGCTCCGCGAGCTTGCGATGCGCCGCGTTGGGCTTGGCACCCTCGATCAGCATCTTGTCGCGGTAGAACCGATAGAACTCCTCGGGCTTATGCTCGAAGAAGCTGTGGCTGAGGATAGTCTCCGGCGGCCAGTCGTACTTCTGGTGGTACAGGCCGTCGGTGCTGCGGAAGTCCGGGATCCCGCTCTCGGTGGAGACCCCGGCCCCGCCGAAGAAGACGATGGCATGGCTCTCGTCGATCCACTGCTGTAACGTCGCGATGTCCTTTTCCATTTCAGGGTACCTCCTATCCCTCATCTGCGCCCGCGCGGGCGGCGCTGCTGCGGCGGACGCTTCGGGCCCGTGCCCCGGCGCTCGTCCCTGGCCGTCCGGCGGTGCTGCTGTCCTGTGG
>CAKTJM010000121.1 GCA_934567745.1 uncultured Eubacteriales bacterium
GCTGCAGGAGCGCCTGGCCCGTCTGGCCGGCGGTGTGGCCATCCTCCGCGTCGGCGCGGCCACCGAGACCGAGATGAAGGAGAAGAAGCTCCGCATCGAGGACGCCCTGAATGCCACCCGCGCTGCCGTCGAAGAGGGCATCGTGGCCGGCGGCGGCACCGCCTATGTCAACGCCATCGCCGCGGTCGAGGGCCTGATCGACCAGGTCGAGGGCGACGAGAAGACCGGTGTCCAGATCATCGCCCGCGCCCTGACCGCTCCTCTGCGCCAGATCGCCGAGAACGCCGGTCTGGATGCCTCCGTCATCCTGGAGAAGGTCAAGAGCAGCGGCAAGGTCGGCTACGGCTTCGACGCCTACAAGGAGATCTACTGCGACATGATCGCCAGCGGCATCGTGGACCCGACCAAGGTCACCCGCTCCGCTCTGGAGAACGCCGCCTCCATCTCCGCCATGCTGCTGACCACCGAGGCCCTGGTGGGCGACCGTCTGGCGCCTCCCTCCGCCACCGGCGCAGGCATGCCCTCCGCGGACATGAGCGGCAACCCCATGTACTAAGCGATACCTTTTGAGTAAGCACACTGCGGCGCGCCGGTCCTTCCGGCGCGCCGCTGAATCTGTCGAAAGACCCCTTTGGGGCCTTTCGACGGGGGGCTGCGGCCCGCTGCGCGCACTCCTCGCCCGCCTGCGGCGGACGACTCGCACACTTGCAGGCCGAGAAGTATTTTCTCCGGTGCGCATGTCACCGGAGAAAATGACAGGACCTAATTTCGCGCCTGCGGGCGCGAAACCCTGCGGGGCTTTTTGTTGAGCGGAGCGGCGTGGCGTTCGGGCCGAACCAAGGGAAGGACGATCCGGGCCTGTATGGGGCCGAGAAGACGGTTCCCAAACCGGGCGGATCGTGCTATACTGGAAAGGATCATATCTGCGGCCGGACGGACGACGCCCGGCCCGTACCCATCGGAAAAAGGAGGACTGTCCGTGATGTCCGAGAGACCTCGCATCCTGATCTCCCGCGCCCCGGAGAGCCGGGGCCTGTATGAAGCGGCGGTGGAGAAGGCCGGGGGAGAGCTGATCTCCCTCTACTGCCCCGATCCCGAGATGGACTTCGACGCCCTGATCCTCGGCGGCGGCGGCGACGTCGATCCCGCCCACATCATGGAGCCGAACCGCGGCTCCTACGACATCGACCCGGCCCGCGACGAGGCCGAGCTGGCCCTCGTCAGCCGCTGCGTCTATGAGAGCAAGCCCATCCTCGGCATCTGCCGCGGGCACCAGGTGGTGAACATCGCCCTGGGCGGCTCCATCTACCAGGACATGAACGACCGACTGCTGGCCATCCATGCGCTCGGTCCGGAGGGGGAGACGAAGTTCCACCCCCTGCGCGTGACGACCATGACGATGCTCGGCGACCTCTACGGTCAGCAGATCCTCGTCAACAGCACGCACCACCAGGCGATCCACAAGTTCGGCCAGGGCCTCTACGGCACTGCGTGGGACGAGAACGGCGTGGTCGAGGCGATGCAGCACGGGATGCTGCCCATCTGGACCGTCCAGTTCCACCCCGAACAGCTCGACGGCGCGAACGGCACCATCGACGGGCAGAAGATCTTCGACTTCTTCCTGGAGCGCTGCCGGGCGCTGACCGGGCGCTGAGGTGGCCGTCAAGCTCTCCCCCCTGCGCCAGGTGGACCTGGAGGCCGGGATGCCCTACGTCGAGCAGGCCATGCAGCGGCTCGAGCACGAGCTGCGCCGCAGCCGGAGCATGGGCTGCACGGCGGTGAAGCTGATCCACGGCTACGGCTCCTCCGGCAAGGGAGGGAAGATCCGCACGGCCTGCCGCAAGCGGCTGACCGTGCTGCGCGCGGAGGGCGCGATCCGGGACTTCATCCCCGGGGAGCACTTCTCCATCTTCGAGGAGGCCACGCGTCGGGCGTTCGTCCACTGCGGCGACCTGCGGGACGACCGCGACCTGGACCGCTGCAACCACGGCGTGACCTTCCTCCTGCTCTGACCAGACCAAAGAGACGAAAGCGAGGTGCGGCATGGACTATCGAGACAAGATCGAGGCGACGAACGCGAAGAACTCCTTCATGCTCCACAACGGCATCCGCCTGACGGCGATGGAGGAGGGCTACGCCCGCGTCGAGGCGGACCTGACCCGCGTGAGCCGGAACCTCTACAACGCGGTCCACGGCGGGATGTTCCTGACCATGGCCGACTGCGCGGCCGGCGGCGCGGCCCGGTCCAACGGGATGCGCTACGTCACGGTCAGCAGCAACTTCGAGTTCTTCCACAACACCACGCGCGACCATCTGGTCGCCGAGGGCTGGGTGAAGAGCCGGGGCCGGACGCTGTGCTTCGTCGAGGTCGAGCTGCACGACGACGCGGGCAAACTCCTGTGCGGCGGGACGTTCACGATGTTCTGCGTCGGTTCGCAGGACGAGCTGTCCCCCGACTGATGGCACGCTGGCGGTCGTTCTCCGCCGCGATGGAGGAGCGCTTCGGCGGCAAGATCTACAAGCTCGCCCTCGACGGCGGCATGACCTGTCCCAACCGGGACGGGACCCTCGGCACCGGTGGCTGCCTGTTCTGCGACGGCGGCTCGGGCGCGTTCGCGGCCCCGTACCGCGGGGACGTGGCGCGGCAGCTCGAAGAGGCCCGTCGGCGCGTGGCGCATAAGAACAGGGGCGGGCGGTACCTCGCCTATCTCCAGAGCTACACGAACACCTATGCGCCGCTGCCGTATCTGGAGCGGCTCTACCGCGCGGCCGTGGCCCCGGAGGACGTCGTGGGCCTGTCGGTCGCGACGCGGCCGGACTGTCTGCCGGACGAGATGATCGCGCTCCTGGCCGGGCTGGGCAAGCCCGTGTGGGTGGAGCTGGGGCTCCAGACGATCCACCCGCGCACGGCGCGGTACATCCGGCGCGGCTACGACCTGCCCGTCTACGACGACGCGGTCCGGCGGCTGCGGGCGGCGGGGCTGGACGTGGTCACGCACGTGATCCTCGGCCTGCCGGGGGAGGGCCCCGACGAGATGGTCGAGACGGTCCGCTACGTCGGGCGCAGCGGCGCGACGGGCATCAAATTGCAGCTCCTGCACGTGCTGGAGGGCACGCCGCTCGCCGACGAATGGCGGGCCGGACGGGTGCCGGAGCTGTCGCTGGACGCATACATCGCCCTGCTGGAGACCTGTCTGTCGGTCCTGCCGCCGGACCTGGTCGTCCACCGCCTCACCGGCGACGGGGCGAAGCGGTCGCTGCTGGCGCCGCTGTGGAGCGCGGACAAGAAGCGCGTGCTCAACGCGGTCCACGCGGCCTTGGAACGAGACGATATCATACAGGGGCGCCTCTGGGCCCCGCAAGAATAGCAAGGAGGAACGCTATTATGACCAAGATCGACATATTCTCCGGGTTCCTGGGGGCCGGTAAGACCACCCTCATCAAGAAGCTGATCGAGGAGGCATACCAGGGCGAGAAGCTGGTCCTCATCGAGAACGAGTTCGGCGAGATCGGCATCGACGGCGGGTTCCTGAAGGACGCCGGGGTCGAGATCACCGAGATGAACTCCGGCTGCATCTGCTGCAGCCTGGTGGGCGACTTCGGCCAGGCGCTGGAGCAGGTCATGGCCCAGTTCAAGCCGGACCGCATCATCATCGAGCCGTCGGGCGTGGGCAAGCTCTCCGACGTCATCGGCGCGGTGCAGCGTCTGGACGACCACGATCTGGAGCTGAACGCCTTCGTCACCGTCGCAGACGCGACCAAGTGCAAGATCTACATGAAGAACTTCGGTGAGTTCTTCAACAACCAGATCGAGCACGCCGCGACCATCGTCCTCAGCCGCACGGACGGGATGAAGGAGCAGAAGCTCCTCGACACCGTCAAGCTCCTGCGCGAGCACAACCCGAACGCGCCCATCATCACCACCCCGTGGCCGGAGCTCTCCGGTAAGCTGATCCTTGAGACCATGGAGAACAAGGACAGCCTGAAGGAGGAGCTGGCGCGCCTGGCCGCCGAGCAGGCCGCCCACGACGAGGAGCACGAGCATCACCACCACCATCACGATCATGAGGACCATGATCATGACGAGCATGACCACGATCATGAGGAGCACGAGCACCACCATGACCATGACCACGATCATGACGAGCACGAGCACCACCATGATCACGACCACGATCATGACGAGCACGAGCATCATCATCACCACCATCATCACGACCACGACGACGACTGCTGCTGCGACCACGACGCCGACGAGGTCTTCACGAGCTGGGGCGAGGAAGGCCCGAAGAAGTTCTCCGAGGAGGAGATCCGCGCGGCGCTGGGCCAGCTGTCCGACGCGGTGCGGTTCGGCATCGTCCTGCGCGCCAAGGGCATCGTGCCCTGCACGGACGGGACCTGGATCCACTTCGACTACGTCCCCGGCGCGCCGGACGTGCGCCGCGGGGCCGCGGGGATCACGGGACGCCTGTGCGTCATCGGGTCCGACCTGCACGAGGACGAGCTGGAAGAGCTGTTCGGCCTCGACTGATCATCGAAAGGAACACACACTATGGCTAAGATGGAAGAGATCCCTGTCTATCTGTTCACCGGGTTCCTGGACGCGGGCAAGACCAAGTTCATCCAGGAGACGCTGGAGGACCCCCGCTTCAACAGCGGCGAGAGCACGCTCCTGCTGATGTGTGAGGACGGCGAGGAGGAGTATGACCCGTCCACCTTCTCCGGGCGCAGCGTGTTCATCGAGGCGCTGGAGGACCCCTCGGAGCTGACCCCGTCGAACCTGGAGCGCTTACAGCGCAAGCACGCGGCGGAGCGCGTGGTCGTGGAGTACAACGGCATGTGGATGCTCGACGATCTCTACCGCAACATGCCGGAGAGCTGGCTCGTCTATCAGGAGTTCCTGTTCGCCGACGCGCAGACCTTCCTGACCTACCCCGCGAACATGCGCGCGCTGGTGGTGGACAAGCTCAAGAGCTGCGAGATGGTGGTCCTGAATCGGGCGGACGAGAAGGTGGACAAGGTCGAGATCCACAAGATCATCCGTGCGGTCAGCCGCCGGACCAACATCGCCTATGAGGACAAGACCGGCGAGGTCTACTACGACGACACGCCGGAGGAGCTGCCCTACGACCTGGAGGCCCCCATCGTGGAGATCCGGCCGGAGGACTATGCGATCTGGTACCAGGACCTCTCGGAGGAGGGCGACAAGTACAAGGGCAAGACCGTACGCGTCGGCGGCTCGGTGAAGCTGGGCGAGCGGCTGCCGAAGGGGAGCTTCATCTTCGGCCGCCCGGTCATGACCTGCTGCGTGGAGGACATCACCTTCGCGGGCCTGCTGTGCACGGGCTGGGACACGTCCGCCCTGCGCGACGGCGACTGGATCGAGCTGACGGCCAAGATCGCCCTGCGGCACAACAAGGCCAACGGCCAGAAGGCCCCCGTCCTCACGGCGATCTCCGTCACACCGGGGACCGCGCCGGAGAACGACGTCGCGACGTTCTATTAAAAGACAGACATCGACGGAACGGCCCTTGCGTCTGCGGATGCAAGGGCTGTTC
>CAKTJM010000122.1 GCA_934567745.1 uncultured Eubacteriales bacterium
TGTCGCCGGAGAAAATGATTTGGCTTTATTTCGCGCTTCCGAGCGCGAAACTCTGCGAGGCTTTTTTGACACGCTGAAGGGGGCTGTCTCGATGAGACAGCCCCCTTTTCGATGCGCTTTATCACCGCACGCCCCAAAGCCTCCCTTTGCGCAAGGGATCCTGTGACGTTGGATCCCCGGAAAAGCCTCCCTTGCGTAAAGGGAGGTGGCTCGGCGATAGCCGAGACGGAGGGATCGTGGCGTTGGATGACCGCAGACGTCGCGGTGGACGGACGGTCTTCTGATGGGACGTGGTCGAAGACCTCGACGTTCCGATCCCTCAGTCAGCCTGGCGGCTGACAGGGCAGAAAGTCAACCAAGTGCAACACCTTCGTCAAAGAAGACCTCAGCAGGCGATCTCCCACGCAAGGGAGCCTGTTCGCATGACTGCGACGCGGGCGGTCCGCCCTTGCTCTTCACTTCTTCGCCGCCAGCCGCTTGGCCAGGCCCTCGTCCGGCGTGACGACGGCGGTGCGATAGGTGGTGTACACCACCATCCCCGGCCGCGAGCCGGCGGGCTTCTTGACGTACTTCACCGGTGTGTAGTCCACGGCGACCTTCCCGCTCTCGCGCGCCTGGGAGAACCAGGCGGCCAGCTGGGCGGCCTCGGTGCAGCTGCGCTCGTCCGGCTCCTGCCCGGCGGACCAGAGGATGACGTGCGCGCCGGGGCGCTTCTGCACGTGGAACCACAGGTCCCGGCGGTCGGCGAGCTTCGTGGTCAGCCGGTCGTTCTGGAGGTTGTTCCGCCCGACGGAGATCCGCAGGCCTGCGGTGGAGCGGAACTCCATCGGCTTGCCCATGGGCGTCCTGTTCCGTCCGGCCGCCTTCTTCGCGCGGCGGAGATAGCCCGTCTCGGTCAGCTCATGGCGGATCTCCTCCAGGTCGCGCGGGCCCTCGGCGCGGCCGACGGCCTCCTGCACGCTGTCGAGATAGCGCAGCTCCGCCCGGCCCTTCTCGAGCTGGATCGTCAGCATCTCCTCGGCCGTCTTGGCCTTGGTGTAGGACTTGTAATAGCGCGCGGCGTTCTGCTGCGGCGTGCGGCGTGGGTCGAGCGGGATCTCCACCTCGCGCAGGTCCGGGTCGTAGTAGTCCTGCGCCCGGAGGACCCGCTCGCCCTTCTGCATCCGGTAGAGGTTCGCGGTGATGAGGTCCCCGCAGATGCGGTACCGGTCGCGGTCCTTCGTGGCGTCCAGCTCCCGCTCCTGGGCGGCGAGCTTGCGCGCGAGCCGGTCGCGGGCGTTCGACAGGGTCTTGAGCAGGTCCTGCCCCTTCTGCTTGACCTGGTCCGCCGTCTCGCGGGCGGCGTAGAAGTCGTCCAGCAGCGCGGCGAAGCTCGGGCACGCGCGGCTCTCCGTCCCCGGTCCGTATTGCAGGATGGGGCGGAAGGAGAAGTCGGCATAGGCCCCGTCCCGCACGAGCAGGGTCGGCGTGCCCGCTCCGGCCTCGACCCGGTCCAGCAGCGCGGCCAGCGCGGCGCGGAGCCGGTCCGGCCCGGCGGCGATCGGCGCGTCGGAGGACCCGAAGGCATCGCAGGCGACCTCCCGCGCGATCAGCGGCGAGAGACCGGTGAAGCGGTCGAGCAGGAAGCGGTCGGCGGGCGTGTCCGGCGGCGCTTCGCGCACCAGCGCCGCCCAGCCCTCGTCCGTCAGGGCGCAGGGGTCCTGCTTGCCCTCCTGGGCGGGGGGATAGGCGTAGAACATCCCCGGCAGCAGGGGGCGCGCCTGGGTCAGGTCCCCGCCGGTGCGGCGGAGACAGTCGGCGATCCGACCCTGGCCGTCGAGCAGGACCAGGTTCGTCCGGCGGCCCGTCAGCTCCAGGATCAGGCGGCGCTCGACGCGGTCGCCCAGCTCGTCGGTGGCCTCGACCACCAGCTCGGCCAGCCGCTCGCGCGGCGGCTGGCGCAGGGCGACGATCCGCCCGCCGCCGAGGTGCTTGCGCAGGAGCATGCAGAACATCGGCGGCTCGGCGGGGTTCTCCCGCAGCAGCTCCGTCAGCGCGATCCGCGCCCGCGCGGGGTCGGCGGAGAGCAGCAGGCGGCACGGGCCGTTCGCCCCGCGCACGTGCAGCAGGACGGCGTCCCGGCTGGGCTGGTGGATCTTGTCGATCCGCCCGCCGACGACCGCCGCGGCGGTCTCGCGCAGGACCAGGGACAGGCAGAGGGCGTCCATCGGCATCTCACTCGCCCTCCTCTCGCACGGCGTCGCAGGCGGCGGCGAACAGGACCTCCAGCCGGTCCTGCGCGCCCCGGAGGTACAGCCAGCCGAACAGCGCCTCCAGCCCCGTCGCGGCCTGATACTCCGCGCGGGAGGCGTGCTTCGGGATCGAATGCGGCGCGGCGTTGCGGCCGCGGCGGTAGACGTCGGCCTCCTCCTCGCTCAGCAGCGGCGCGAGCGCCGCCGCCATCCGCGCCTGGTGCGGGGCCGTGACGTACTGCATCGCGGCGCGGTGCAGCCGCCCGGGCGCGGTCCTGCGGTGCAGGGCCAGCTCCGTGCGCACCATCAGCTCGAACACCGCGTCGCCCAGATAGGCCAGGCTCAGGCTGCTCAGGTCCAGCAGCGCTCCCTGGGAGGCCGCGGGGTGGAAATGGTCCATAGCGTAGGTCCTTCTTTCGTGATGAGTCTCATGGGGGCCGCGCGATCAGCGGCGTCCCGTCCGCGGCGAAGCGGAAGACGACGCGCCCCTCCGCCACCACCGCACAGCAGAACAGCGCGGGCAGGGGGAAGGGCCGCCGGGGGTCGAAGGGGAAGCTCAGCCGCCAGCCGTCCGCCCCCAGGAGCACGGTCCCGTCGGCGGCGGGGCCGCCGCCGTGCGCCGCTCGCGGGCGATCCCGCGGCGGGGGGGCGGTCTCCCTGGTTGGGCCAGCCTCCCGGACCGGGGCGGTCTCCCTGGCTGGGGCAGTCTCCCTGACCGGCTCGATCCGCCCGCCCGTGATCGGCCAGCAGCCGTGGGCGCGGAGCTTGGCGAGCGGGACGCTCCGCCGCAGGCGCAGACAGCCGTCCTCCGGCCCGAGTGGCCCCAGCTCCATCCCGCCGCTGCGGCCCAGGACGAAGCCGCGCCACCGGCCCTCGTGCGCGGGGCGCAGCTCCAGGCACAGCTCCGCGCAGGTGTCGTCCGCCCGACAGGTCAGGGACCCGCCGGGCAGAGGGAATCGCTGCTGCATGATGGCCCCACCTCCTCGGGAGAGCCTATGCGCTCACTCCGCCGGGGATGCGTCCTCGTCCGGGAGCGGCGCGAGCAGGTCGCCGTAATAGCTCTCCGCCTGGTACAGCGGGACCGCCGGGGCGTGTCCGGTGACGCGGTCCTTCACGACCAGGGTGGTCGTGGGGCCGACGGCGTACTTATAAAATAGGGTGTCGTGGCCCACGCACAGGCCCACGACGATGTTCAGGTCCACCTTGGCCTCGGCCAGCAGCCGCGCCTGGAGGATCGGGTCGCAGGCCATCTCGCCCGGGTGGCGGCAGGGCAGGCCCAGCCCCTCCTTCGGGATCTCGCCGACCTTGCAGCCCGCGCCGTAGACCTCGAACCCGTTCGCGCGGAGCATCTTCGCCAGCGTGCGGCTCTCGCGCAGCAGGCCGACGCAGGTGGCGATGCCGATCCTGTGATAGCCCATGCGTTTGGCGAAGACGATCGTCTCCTGCACGCGCGGCCAGCGGCGGTAGCCGTCGCGCTCGACCCCGGCGGAGACGATGGCGAGACGGCGGTCCTCCTCGTCGTTCGTGTAGCGGTCCACGGCCTCGTCCCGCAGCGGGGCGGGGACGGCCTGGCTCACGCAGAAGGCGGGATACGGCCCGGCGGCGGGGCCGCCGCACCGCCGCGTGGCGCAGTCGATGCAGGAGCGCGCGACGGGGGCCTTCTCCGCGCTCATCGGCCGGCCTCCCGGTCGCGCCGGATCAGGACCTTCAGCGCCTCGATGCCCAGCTCGATCGCCGCGCCGGTGTCCTCAGACTCCTTCTGGTCCAGCCCGGCGGCCTCGCGCTCCTGGTTCCACACGACGTGGAAGGCCGAGCCGCACCGCACGCCCAGCGACGCCGCCGCGGTGAACAGCGCGGCGGACTCCATCTCGCTGCTGAGGGTGCCCAACCGCTTCCACGCCTCCCACTTGGCCAGCAGCTCGTAGGAGACGGGCATCCGGGCGGGGTCGTGCTGGCCGTAGAACGAGTCCTTGCAGTGGACCACCCCGGCGTGCCAGGGCTTGCCCAGCCCGCGCGCGGCCTCGACCAGGGCGGAGAGGACGTCGAAGTCCGGCACGGCGGGGAACTCGATCGGGGCGTACTCCCGGCTCGCACCCTCGTGGCGGATCGCGCCGGTGGCGATGACCACGTCGTCGCTCTGCACGTCCAGGCGGATGCCGCCGCAGGTGCCGATGCGCACGAAGGTGTCCGCCCCGCACTGGACCAGCTCCTCCAGCGCGATGACGGCCGACGGCCCGCCGATGCCGGTGGAGCAGACGCTCACGGGCTCGCCGAGCAGGGTGCCGGTGTAGGTGGTGAACTCCCGGTTGCTGGCGATCAGCCGGGCGTCGTCGAAGTGCGCCGCGATCGGCGCGCAGCGGCCGGGGTCGCCCGGCAGGATGCAGTAGCGTCCCACGTCGCCCTGCGCGAGCAGGGTGTGGAACTGGCGTTCTCTCGTGTCCTTATGCATGGTCGTCCTCCTCTCGGCGTGCCCGCGCGGCGGCGATCCGGCGGAAGTCCAGGTAGCCCTCCAGGATCAGCGTCGCCGCGACGGAGTCGATCTTGTCCTTCCTGTTCTTGGCGCGGATGCCCTGTTCGCCCAGGATGCGGTGGGCGTCCACGGTGGTGCGGCGCTCGTCCCACAGGACGACCGGCAGCCCCGTCGCGGCCTTCAGCTCCTCCGCCAGGGCGGCGCACTTCTCCGCGCGCGGCCCGACGGAGCCGTCCATGTTGCGCGGATAGCCCAGGACCAGCTCCCCGGCGCCCTCGCGGCGGGCGATGTCGGCCAGCTCCGCCACGACCTTCGCGGCGTCGCGGCCCTTCACGAGGAAGGTCCGCCCGGCCAAAAAGCCCGTCGGGTCCGACAGGGCCACCCCCGTGCGGGCGTCGCCGTAGTCGATCGCCATCGTCTTCATGCCCTCACATCCCTTCTGATCAAAAAGCGATATCCTCTATTGTATCCCGCCCGGCGGGGGATGTCAACGGGGACGGGCGGCGGGACAAGGAAAAGCTGTAGGTTTGTCAATGATGTGTTACACAGACAAAAAGCTAGAGAGGACCTCCTTGGGCGACCGCCAGTTGAGAGGGCGCATGGGGAAGTCATTGTATCTGCGCTGCCAGCGAGCGAGCTGCCGCCGGAAGTCCTCGAAGGAATAGAACTTGTGTGAAGCATAAAAGTACTCATTGTCCTTGCGGTGGCTTCGCTCGACCTTGCCGTTGTGACGCGGAGTGTAGACCTTGATCCGCTTATGCCGGATGCC
>CAKTJM010000123.1 GCA_934567745.1 uncultured Eubacteriales bacterium
ACAGCAAGGACAACGAGGCCCTCGTCCACAAGACCATCAAGAAGGTGGCCGACGACATCGAGAACATGAAGTTCAACACCGCCATCGCCGCCCTGATGACCCTGACGAACCAGTTCTACGACAAGGGCGTCAACCGTGCCGAGTACCGCACGCTGCTGACCCTGCTGTCCCCGTTCGCGCCGCACATGGCCGACGAGCTGTGGGAGCAGCTGGGCTTCGAGGGCCTCGCCTGCACGCAGAGCTGGCCGGAGTATGACGAGAGCAAGACGATCGCGTCCGAGGTGACGATCGCGGTGCAGGTGGGCGGCAAGCTCAAGACCACCGTGACGGTGCCGATGGGCAGCGACGACGCGACGGTCCTGGCCGCGGCGACGGCGGAGCCGAAGATCCAGAAGCTCATGGACGGCAAGGAGCTGGTGAAGACCATCCACGTGCCGAACAAGCTGGTGAACCTGATCCTGAAGCCGAAGGCCTGAGGAAATTTCAAAAAACTTGGCAGCCATGCCTTGACAACGGCAGGGATAACGCATATAATACCACTGTTAACGCCATAGGTAAAACGATGGCCCTTAGGTGGCGAGCATCCTGCCACTTCGGAGGGAGGGAAAACGAATGTCTGAAGTCCACGTGAGAGAGAACGAATCTCTGGAGAGCGCTCTGAAGCGTTTCAAGCGCAGCTGCGCCAAGTCCGGCGTCCTCGCCGAGGTGCGGAAAAGAGAGCACTATGAGAGCCCCAGCGTGAAGCGCCGCAAGAAGTCTGAGGCCGCGCGGAAGAACCGCAAGAAGTTCTATTGATAACCAAAAGACCTGCCCGATCACGGGCAGGTCTTTTTGTGTGGCCGGGTGCCGTCACCGCTCCGCCAGAGCCTCCCCCAGCACGTCCGCCGACTCCGGCAGCAGGAGGAGGATCGTGCCGATCCCCAGCTCCCGCGCCAGCGCCCGCTTGCGGCGCAGGCTCTGGCCGTCGTCGAAGAGGACGAAGTGCGCCCCCGTCGTGCGGCTCATGTAGGTGAAGTAGTGCGCGCACAGCTCCGGCGAGAAGAAGACCGCCGGATCGAGCCGCGCGATCAGCGCCCGCAGCTCCTCCTCCGTCAGCGGCGCGCCCCGGCCCTCCGGGGCGGGGAGGTAGAAGTCCTCCCGCACCCGGCGCAGGCACAGGGCGATCCGCCCCGCGCCGTAGCGCTGGACGGCCCCCTCCAGCCGCCGCCGCAGCGACCCGCCGGAGATCGCCGTCGACAGGCAGAGCTTCGCCCGCTGGGCGTAGTTGGCGTAGGCCTCCGGCAGCATCAGGCCCAGCCCCCGCCGCGCCAGGCTCTCGTCCAGCAGGGCGATCAGCCGCGCGAGATAGGGCGTGGGCGGCGGCTCCACGTCGAGCATGACGCCCCCGAAGCCCCGCTGTGCGCACAGCATCAGGACGTCCTGGACGGCCCGGCGCGGGTCGGGCCCGCCCGGCGGCCCCTCCGGCACGCCGAGCAGCATCCACCCCCCGCGCACCCCGCCGGGCAGCGCGGGATGATGGATCCGTCCGTCCGCGCCCAGCCGGAAGGCCATGTGGATCGTGGGCAGTCCGTACTGCCGCGCCTCGGCCAGCCGTTCGGGCGGTGTGAGCAGCTGTGTGTCCCCCATGGGCGATACCCCCTTGTCTCATCCGCGTAGAGCGTGTATAATAAGCGATACTAGACTATGCAGCGGTCTGCCTTGGCAGACCGGGAAGGAGAGAAGCTGTGCGACTGCCGCTCATCCCGGCCTATCGGTTCGGGAGCATCTATGAGATCGATCCCGCCCGGCTCCAGGCGCGGGGCATCCGTCTCCTCCTGGCCGACCTGGACAACACCCTGGTGCCCTATCGGGTCAAGGTCCCCAACGCCCGCCTCGCCGCCTGGCGGGACGAGCTGGCCGCCCACGGGGTGGCGCTCTTCCTGCTGTCGAACAGCCGCAAGCCCGGCCGCGCCCAGCGGTTCGCCGAGGCGCTGGGCATCCCCTACGAGGGCCACGCGGGCAAGCCGCGGGTCGGCGGCTTCCGCCGCGCGATGGCGCGGATGGGCGTCGGACCGGAGGAGACCGCCATCGTCGGCGACCAGATCTTCACCGACACCTGGGGCGGCGGCAACGCGAGGATCCTGACCCTGCTGGTCGATCCGATCGAGTTCGGGACCCTCTTCCGCCGGGCGCGGTACCTCGTCGAGGGGCCGTTCCGGTCGCGGGCGGCGCGGGGCGAAAAGTTTTGAGGGGAAATCACGCGTTCTATGGGGATACCCCTTGCAAAACGGGGCGAGGTAGTGTAAAATAGTTTCGCCTATCAACGATATACTTTTGGAGGATGATGAGTATGATTTCTGCCGGCGAATTCCGCAACGGTATGACCTTTGAGATGGACGGCCAGGTGATGCAGGTCGTCGAGTTCCAGCACGTCAAGCCCGGCAAGGGCGCGGCCTTCGTCCGCACGAAGATGAAGAACGTCATCACCGGCGCCGTCACCGAGACCTCCTTCAACCCCACGGCGAAGTTCGAGAACGCCTACGTGGAGAAGAAGGACATGGAGTACAGCTACAACGACGGCGATCTGTACTACTTCATGGACCAGGAGACCTATGACATGGTCCCCATCGCCGCTGAGATCCTGAGCGACAGCTTCCGCTTCGTCAAGGAGAACATGATGTGCAAGGTCAACAGCTACAAGGGCAAGGTCTTCGCGGTCGATCCCCCCACCTTCGTGGAGCTGGAGGTCACCGAGACCGATCCCGGCTTCAAGGGCGACACCGCCACCAACGTGACCAAGCCCGCCACCGTCGAGACCGGTGCAGAGCTGAAGGTCCCGCTGTTCATCAACCCCGGCGACCGCATCAAGATCGATACCCGCACCGGCGAGTATCTCGAGCGCGCGAAGGGCTGATCCGTCTGTTTTTAGAAAGGACAAGATATGATCATGACGATTTCTGAAAAAGTCGCATACCTCAAGGGCTTGGCCGACGGCCTGGACCTGGACAAGGAGCCCTCCAAGGAGGGCAAGCTGATCGCGAAGATCATCGACATCCTCGAGGAGGTCGGTCTGGCGGTCGAGGATCTGGAGAACGAGATCGAGGACGTCGGCGCGGAGCTGGACTCCGTGGCGGAGGACGTCTCCGACCTGGAGACCATCGTGTTCGACGAGTATGACGAGGACGACGACGAGCTGGACTTCGGCCCCGGCTCCGGCTGCGGTAGCTGCTGCTCCTCCGCCGATGAGCTGGGCGACGATTTCTTCGAGATCGCCTGCCCGAGCTGCGGCGAGGACCTCGTGATCGACGAGAGCGTCCTGGACGCGGGCGAGGTGACCTGCCCCAACTGCGGCGACAAGTTCTCTCTGGACCTGACCGACGAGGACGCGGACGACGAGGACGGCGAGGAATGAGCCCCTGCCGCCTTCTGGTGACGTACACGGCGAAGCCCGGCCAGCGGGAGGCGTTCCTGCAGGCCGTGGCCGAGAGCGGCGCGGTCGCCAAGATCCGCGCGGAGGACGGCTGCCTGGGGTATGCCTATTACCGCGCGGTGGACGACCCGGACGTCGTGCTGCTCGTGGAGGCGTGGGCCTCGGCGGAGCAGCAGGCGCGGCACCTGGCCCAGCCGCACATGGCGGACGTCATGGCCGCCAAGGAGCGGTACGTCCAGGAGACCGGCGTCACGCGGTATCATCACGATTGAACGAACGACCGGACGGCGAGAGCCGTCCGGTCTGTTTCGTTTGGGGGACGCAGCCGTCTCTTGCAAGCGGAGGCCCTCCTGTGGTATGATAACGGAAAAGGAGGTGGATCGTATGAGCGACAAGGAACGGGTCATCTCTCTGCTGGACCAGGTACCGGCCTATAAAATGGGCTACGTGCTGGCCTACGTGCAGGGCATCACGGCCGATGAAGCGGCGGACGATGCGTTCTGCGAACGGATGCTGGAGGATTATCGGAACGATCCGGATCCGGACAAGGACGAGGAGTTCGCCTGGGAGGACTGCAAGAAGTCGTGGGGGCTGGACTGATGTATCGGATTGTCCTGAAGAAAAAGGCGAAGAAATTCATCGACGCCCTGCCGACGAACGAGCGGCGGCGTGTCGCCGCGGCCATCGACCGGCTCCCGGCGGGGGAGGACATCAAGCAGCTCAAAGGCCATCCGGGCCTGCTGCGGCTGAGGGTCGGCTCCTATCGCATCATCTACTCGGTGGATCATGGTGAACTGGTCGTGTACGTCATCGCCGCTGGGAACCGCAGCGACATCTACGGTCATCTATGAGGAAATAGGAAGAGGGAGACGCTCAGCGTCTCCCTCTCGCAGTGTGTCAAAAAAGCCTCGCAGAGTTTCGTGCCCGCAGGCACGAAATAGAGTCCAGTCATTTTCTCCGGTGACATGTGCGCCGGAGAAAATACTTCTCAGCCCACAAGTGTGCGAGTCGCCCGTCAGGGCGGCGAGTGCGCGCAGGGGGCTGCATCCCCTCTGTCGGAAAACCCCGCAGGGGTTTTTCGACAGCCTAAAAGGGGGAGACGCCCAGCGTCTCCCTCTCGTTGTTTTTCTAAGTATCCTGATGTCGCGATGTCGTCGTGTCGGTCTCGTTCGTTCGTCTCGTCTCAGCCGAGCTTCGCCTCATAGGCCAGCGTCTCGACGTCCACGGTGACGTGATAGGTCCCTGCGGCGTGGGCGGGGGCCAGACCCTCGCTCACCGGCACCGTGCAGGTGAAGGTCTTGCCGTCCTCAGAGAAGGCGGTGTCCTGGACCGGCAGTGCGGTCGTGATCAGGCCGCCCGCATCCTTCGTGTCGCACAGCCCCAGGTCCACCTCACGGACAGAGCCGCTCTGATAGACGAAGTAGAAGCTGGAGGTCGGTCTCATCACGCCGGAGAAGTCCATCCGGATGAAGTCCGCGATCTTGCCTTCCACACGGAGCGCGACCACCTGGCTATTCTGCTCGGTGATCATGGCGAGAGCCTGCTCATAGGTGAACAGCGGGGCCGCGTTGGGGTCGATCGGGGCGTTCTCCCACAGGCGCAGGAGGGTCAGGATGCACTGCTCGACGGTGTAGTTCGCCTGCGGGGCGAAGGTGCCGTCGTCCATGCCGTTCATGACCTTCCACAGGGCCATGAGCGTGACGGCATCCTTGGCCCAGTCGCTGATGGCGGCCTGGTCGGGATAGCTCGGTGCTCCTTCGAGGACGGGCACCGCCTTATAGATGCCCATACAGGCCTCGTAGGTCCGCGCGAGCATCGTGGCGGCCTCCTGACGGGTCAGCAGCCCGTCGGGGTCGAACTTGCCGTCGCCCTTGCCGTTGACGATGCCGAGGTAGTACGCCATGGTCTCGACGCCCTCGGCTGCGGTGTCGGAGAAGGGGGCCTTCACCATGCCCTGGTCGTCGTACTCGACCG
>CAKTJM010000124.1 GCA_934567745.1 uncultured Eubacteriales bacterium
CTCGGCCGGATGCACGACGTGAAGCCCGCCGGGGAGATCGTGCGGGACATGATCCGCGAGCTGTATGAGATGCACGAGAAGGTCAGCGGGATGCTGAAGGGATGATATCACGAAGAGGGCGCAGACGGATCGTCTGCGCCCTCTCTCACTTGTCTGGATGCCAAAAACGCCCGGCACGGATCGCGTGCCGGGCGTTTCGTTTTCCGCTGGGATCTGGCTCCTCACAGCACCTTCGACAGGAAGCTCTTCGTGCGCTCCTCGCGCGGGTGGGTGAAGATGTTCTCGGGGGTGTCCTCCTCGACGATCTTGCCGCCGTCCATGAAGAGGACGCGGTCGCCGACCTCACGGGCGAAGCCCATCTCGTGCGTCACGACCACCATGGTCATGCCCTCGACCGCCAGTTCCTTCATGACGTCCAGGACCTCGCCGACCATCTCCGGGTCGAGCGCGGACGTCGGTTCGTCGAAGAGCATCACCTTCGGCTGCATCGCCAGCGCGCGCACGATCGCGATGCGCTGCTTCTGACCGCCGGAGAGCTGGTTCGGGAAGGCGTCCGCCTTCTCCTCCAGCCCGACGCGGCGCAGGAGCGTCGTGGCCAGCGCGTCGGCCTCCTCCTGCTTCATCCGCCCCGTCTGGACGGGCGCGAGGGTGATGTTGCGCCGGATCGTCATGTTCGGGAAGAGGTTGAAATGCTGGAAGACCATGCCCATCTGCTGCCGGACCTGGTCGATCTTGACCTTGGGGTCCGTGACCTCGATGCCGTTGAAGGTGACGGTGCCCGCGGTGGGCGTCTCCAGCAGGTTCAGGCACCGCAGGAAGGTCGATTTGCCGGAGCCGGACGGCCCGATGATGACGACCTTCTCGCCGGGGTAGATGTGCTGGTCGATGTCGTCGAGGACCAGATGGTCCCCGAAGGACTTGGAGAGATGCTTAACGTCGATCACCTTGACGCAGCCTCCTTTCGAGAATGCCCAGGAGCCAGGTCAGGATCATGACCAGCACCAGGTAGATGGCGGCCGTACCGATGAGGGGGAACATCGACTCATAGGTGCGGTTCATGATGCCGCGGGCGGCATAGAGCAGCTCCTTGCCGCCGATGACCGTGATGAGCGAGGTGTCCTTCAGCAGGACGATGAACTCGTTGCCGAGCGCGGGGAGGATGGCCTTGACGGCCTGGGGGATGACGACGAAGCGCATCGTGCTGGCGTAGTTCAGGCCCAGCGAGCGCCCGGCCTCCATCTGCCCCTTGTCCACGGACATCAGGCCGCCGCGGATGATCTCCGAGACGTACGCGCCGGAGTTGATGCCGAGGGTCAGGGTGCCGACGAGGGTGAAGTTGCGGCTGTTCGCGAAGATGACCATGCCCATGATGAGGAGCTGGACCATCATCGGGGTGCCGCGGATGACGGTGGTGTAGATCTTGCAGATCACGTTCAGGATCGCGAGCGGCACACTGTGATGGCCGGGGCGCTGCTGATCGTGCGCGGTGCGGACCAGCGCAACGAGCAGGCCCAGGATCACACCGAGGATCAGGGCCAGGGCCGTGACGAGCAGGGTCGTCTTGACGCCGTTGAGATACTGCGCCCAACGGTCGGCATCGACGAAGGCCTGATAGAAGTAGACGTAGAATTTCTGGAACAGGGACACGTCCCCGCCGCCCGTCAGGAGCGCCTTCCAGGCGATATATCGTTCCATAGGGGTCACCTCGCTTGCTTTCTATAAAGGGGGACTCATAAACACGGAGAAAAAGGGCGGCGAGCGCCGCCCTTTTCGCTGATCAGGAAAGGCTGGACCTTTTCTCAACAGTCGATCCGATCACTCAGCGGTGATGTACTTGTCGAGGATGCCCTGGACGGTACCGTCGGCGATCAGCTCCTTCAGAGCGCCGTTGACGGCGTCCACGAGAGCGGTGTTGCCCTTGGCCATGCCGATGGCATAGTCCTCGGTGACGTACTCGGTGTCGAGGATGGTCAGACCGGGGTTGGCCTCCACGAAGGCCTGAGCAGGAGCCCTGTCGATGACGACGCAGTCGACCTGGCCGTTCTGGAGGGCCTGGACGGCGGTGATGCCGTTGTCATACGCCACGACATGGTCGTCGCCGTAATCGTCGACGCAATAGATGTAGCCGGTGGTGCCGCGCTGGGTGCCGATCTTCTGATCGCCCAGGTTGTCGAGGGTCACATCGGAGCCTTCGGGCACGATGACGACCTGCACGCCGGTGGCATAGGTGTCGGAGAAGTCCATGACGGCCTGACGGTCCTCGGTGACGGTGACACCGGCCATGACGATGTCGCTCTTGCCCTGCTGGGCGGCGAGGAGGGCGGCGTCGAAGTCCATGTCATCGACCTGCAGCTCGAGGCCGAGCTTCGTGGCGATGGCGTTGGCGATGTCGATGTCGATGCCGACGGGCTGGCCGTTGTCATCGGTGTACTCATAGGGAGGGAAGGCAGCGTTGGTGGACATGGTGAGCTTGCCGGGGGTGACGGTGGTCAGCTCGGTGGTGGCGGAGCTGTCATCGCCGGGCTGATCGGCATCGGTGCTGTCGTTGCCGCAGCCGGCGAGCAGGCCCAGAGACAGGACCATGGCGCCAGCCATGACGAGGGAGATGAGCTTTTTCATGGTAAAAGACCTCACTTGTTTTCATTTTTTCCAGACGGGCCCTCATGGCCCGCCGACCTTCGGAATAGCTGCATTATACGCTCCATCCACGCAGAATGCAAGCAAAGTGGAAGAAAATCCACCAAATACGGCGTTTTGTCGGAAAAAGACCCTATGCCATCGGTCATCCTGCCCAATTTACACAAAGCGTGCAACGAATATGGATCGTATAATGGATAAAAAGGCTTGCAGGCCGTGCGGACATACGATATAATATAAAAAAAGGATCGGCTCGGCCCCGACCCGACGGGGCCCATAGGGAAAGGAGGCCCTTATGTCGTTTCGTGACCGTCAACGCTGCCGCATCGCACTCATCGTCGCGCTCTTCGCGATCTTTGTCCTGTACTTCGTGCTCGGACAGTTCGGACTGCTGGAGACATGGTTCGGGATGCTGATCCTGCCCATCCTGCCCATCGCGGACCTGATCGCCATCTTCGTCATCTGGCGGTGTCCCTACTGTGAACGGATGCTGCCCTTCCGCTGGAACGATCCGCATTTCTGCCCGAACTGCGGCGCGCAGCTCTCCGAAGATGAGGGCGACCACCGCCCGCGCTGACCGACCTCCGCTCGAATGAAACAGGTACATATGAAGGCCGGCCTGCCCCACAGGGGCAGGCCGGTCTTTTCTTTGTCAAAAGAAGAACGATCGCTTACTTGAAAGCGGCCTTGCGCTTCTCCAGGAAGGCGGAGAGGCCCTCGGTGGCGTTCTCGTTCATGCGGGCCGCGGTCTGCATGACGGTCTCCTCGTCCAGCAGGGTGGCGAAGTCGGTCTCGTGGGCCTTGTTCATCAGGGCCTTGGACATGGAGTAGCAGTTCAGCGGGCCCTTGGCGATCTTGGCGGCCAGCTTCATGGCCTCGTCCATCAGCTGATCGGCGGGGACGACGCGGTTGGCGATGCCGAGGGTCAGCATCTCGTCGGCCTTGACGGGGCGCTGGGTCAGCATGAGCTCCTTGGCGCGGTTGGGACCGACGACGCGGGGCAGCAGATAGTGGCAGGCGCAGTCGGGGATCAGACCGACCTGGCCGAAGGCGACGATGAACATGGCGTTGTCGGCGACGAGCGCGATGTCAGCGGCCATGACCAGGGAGGTGCCGGCACCGGCGATGGCGCCATGGGCGGCGGCGACGATGGGCTTCGGGAAGTTGTTCAGCAGGAGGGTGAACTTGCCGGCCACGGTCATGAAGTCGTGGAAGGCGGCCTCGTTGTCGATGGTCTTCATCTCGGCGATGTCACCGCCGGCGCAGAAGGCGCGGCCCTCGCCGTTCATCACGACGCAGCGGACGGCCTCGTCGTCACGGGCAGCCTCGAAGGCGGTGGTCAGGTCGGCGAAGATCTGCTTGTTCAGGGCGTTCATGGCCTTGGTGCGGTTCAGGCTGATGACGGCGACGTTGCCCTCGACGCGGTACAGAGCGGTTTGCAGTTCCATAGTGGGTTCTCCTTTTCCTTATCATGATAGATAAACGAGGGCCTCGACCCTCAGACTCACGTAAAGGGATTATATCATGATCGGCCGCGTTTGCAAAGCCTTTCGACGGCTTTCCGCCGTAGAATTTCCCCGCTCCGGCCCCCGTCCGCGCGCCGCTTCGGGCTTTTGAAACAAAAAAAGACGATCGTTTTTCCAAAAAAGACTTTCTTTTTCGTCTGATGTGTGCTATGATTACAAAAAAGTTACAGAGGAGTAACATCCGAGACAGGTCTTTGTTACGACTATTACGAATGTTACAAGCGCCCTCTGTTCCCGAAGATTGGAGAGGTTCGATGCGGTTTGGCAAACGCGTTTTGAGTATGATCTTTGTCCTGGTGATCGCGGCGACGCTGGCCCCTTGTGCGCTGGCGGCGACGAGAGAGGAGCTCGACCAGCCGGGGGTCTTTTTGGACCAGCAGCGGGGCGGTGCCTGTGTCATCACCTCGACGGCGATGATGCTCCGGCGCGCCGAGCTGCTGCGCGGCAACGAGGACTGGGCCAGCGTGACCCCGGCCGACGTGCCGAGCTGGATGCCCCACCGCTTCACCGTCAACGGGCTGGACATCGCGCATGAGCGTCTGCCGGGCGGCGAGGCGAACCGCCAGTACCTGATCGACCTGCTGGCCAAGCACCCCGAGGGCGTCGTGCTCTATGCGCGGTGCGTGCCGCACGCGGTGCTGCTGACCGACTACACCGACGGCCAGTTCTATTGCAGCGATCCGGCGGTCTGCTGCCCGCGGGACCGGATCACGATCGACGGCGCATGGGGGACCCGCGTGGAGAACTCCGTGTCCATCTGGTACATCACCTCCGAGCTCCCCGCCCTGGAGGAGCCGAAGTCCGAGGAGGAGATCCACCGCGAGAACATCGAGGTGGGTATCACCCAGGACCTGCCCCACACCAGCGTCGCCGCCCTGATGGGCCTGACCGAGTGGGTGGACGGCGAGATCGCCTGAACGACATAACGATGATGAGGAAGGACGCCTGCGGGCGTCCTTTGAGACTGTCGAAAAACCCCTGCGGGGTTTTCCGACAGGGTGGATGCAGCCCGTTGCGCGCACTCACCGTCCGCCTGCGGCGGACGATTCGCACACTTACGGGCTGAGAAGTATTTTCTCCGGCGCACATGTCACCGGAGAAAATGATTTGATCTTATTTCGCGCTTCCGAGCGCGAAACTCTGCGAGGCTTTTT
>CAKTJM010000125.1 GCA_934567745.1 uncultured Eubacteriales bacterium
CTGTTTTTTCGCTCATATATGTTCGAGACCCAGTCTGCTCCTGATTACAATCTGGGTTCCTCGACAGACTGAGACCTCCCGACATACGGTCGGGAGGTCTTCGTCATAGGCTCATCCTGCGCAGAGGAGAGGATCACTTCTCCCTGATCGCAGCCTGCGCCGCGGCCAGGCGGGCGATCGGCACGCGGTAGGGCGAGCAGGACACGTAGTCCAGCCCGATGTCGTGGCAGAAGGTCACGGAGGCGGGATCGCCGCCGTGCTCGCCGCAGATGCCCAGGTGCAGGTCGGGGCGGGTCGCCCGGCCCAGCTTGGCGGCCATCTCGACCAGCTTGCCCACGCCGTGCTGGTCCAGACGGGCGAAGGGATCGTTCTCATAGATCTTGCGGTCGTAATAGGCGTCGAGGAACTTGCCCGCGTCGTCGCGGGAGAAGCCGAAGGTCATCTGGGTCAGGTCGTTCGTGCCGAAGGAGAAGAACTGCGCCTCCTGCGCGATCTCGTCCGCGGTCAGCGCGGCGCGCGGGATCTCGATCATCGTGCCGACCAGATAGGTCATGTCGGACCCGGCCGCGGCGATCAGCGGATCGGCGACGGAGGTCACGATGCTCCGCACGAAGCCCAGCTCCTTGCGCTCGCCCACCAGCGGGATCATGATCTCGGGCTCGATGTGCCACTCGGGATGGCGGGCCTGGACGGCCAGCGCGGCCTTGATGACGGCGCGGGTCTGCATCTCGGCGATCTCCGGATAGGTGACGGCCAGACGGCAGCCGCGGTGGCCCATCATTGGGTTGAACTCATGCAGCCCGGCGATGATGCCGCGGATCTCCGCCTCGGTCTTGCCCATGTCGACGGCCAGCTGGCGGATGTCCTCGTCCTCGGTGGGCAGGAACTCATGCAGAGGGGGATCGAGGAAGCGCACGGTCATCGGACGGCCCTCCAGGGCCTCGTACATGGCCTCGAAGTCGGCCTGCTGCATCGGCTCGAGCTTGGCCAGGGCGGCCTTGCGCTGCTCGACGGTGTCGGAGCAGATCATCTGGCGGATGGCGGGGATGCGGTCCTCGTCGAAGAACATGTGCTCGGTGCGGCACAGGCCGATGCCCTCGGCGCCGAACTTGACGGCCTGGGCGGTGTCGTGCGGATTGTCGGCGTTCGTGCGCACGGCCAGACGGCGGTACTTGTCGCACCAGGCCATGACGCGGGCGAACTCGCCGCCGATCATGGCGTCCGCCGTGGGGACGGCCCCGTCGTAGATGCAGCCGGTGGAGCCGTCGAGGCTCAGCCGATCGCCCTCGCGATAGGTCTTCCCGGCGAGCTGGAACTGCTTGTTCTCCTCGTCCATGCGGATCTCGCCGCAGCCGGAGACGCAGCACTTGCCCATGCCGCGGGCGACCACGGCCGCGTGGGAGGTCATGCCGCCGCGCACGGTCAGGATGCCCTGGGCGGCCTTCATGCCCTCGATGTCCTCGGGCGAGGTCTCCAGGCGGACCAGGACGACCTTCTCGCCGCGGGCGGCCCAGTCCTTCGCGTCCTCGGCGGTGAACACGGCACGGCCGCAGGCGGCGCCGGGAGAGGCGGGCAGCGCCTTGCCGATCAGATCGGCCTGCTTGAGGGCGGCGGCGTCGAACTGCGGGTGCAGCAGGGTGTCCAGCGAGCGCGGCTCGATCATCGCCACGGCCTGCTTCTCGGTGATCTGGCCCTCGTCGACCAGGTCGCAGGCGATCTTCAGCGCGGCGGCGGGGGTGCGCTTGCCGTTGCGGGTCTGGAGCATGAAGAGCTTGCCGTTCTCGACGGTGAACTCCATGTCCTGCATGTCGTGATAGTGGCCCTCCAGGATCCGGCAGACCTCCTCGAACTGATGGAAGGCCTCCGGGAACTTCTCGGCCATCTGTGCGATCGGCATCGGGGTGCGGACGCCGGCCACGACGTCCTCGCCCTGGGCGTTGGTCAGGAACTCGCCCATGAGCTTCCGCTCACCGGTGGCGGGGTCACGGGTGAACGCCACGCCGGTGCCGCAGTCGTCGCCCATGTTGCCGAAGGCCATCGCCTGCACGTTGACGGCGGTGCCCCAGGAGTAGGGGATGTCGTTGTCGCGGCGATAGACGTTCGCGCGGGGGTTGTCCCAGGAGCGGAAGACGGCACAGATCGCGCCCATGAGCTGCTCCTTGGGGTCGGTCGGGAACGCCGCGCCGACCTTGTCGCGGTACTCGGCCTTGAACTGCTCCGCCAGCGCCTTCAGGTCCTCGGCGGTCAGCTCGACGTCCTGGGTGACGCCCTTGCGCTCCTTCATCTCGTCGATCAGGGTCTCGAAATGCTTCTTGCCGACCTCCATGACGACGTCGGAATACATCTGGATGAAGCGGCGATAGCAGTCATAGGCCCAGCGGGGGTTGCCGGACTTGCGGGCCATGACCTCGACGACCTCTTCGTTCAGGCCGAGGTTGAGGATGGTGTCCATCATGCCGGGCATCGACGCGCGCGCGCCGGAGCGCACGGAGACGAGCAGCGGGGCGTCCTGGTCGCCGAAGCGCTTGCCGGTGAGGGCCTCCAGCTTCTCGACGTACGTCAGGATCTCCGCCTGGATCTCGGGAGAGACGGTCCGGCCGTCCTCATAGTACTGCGTGCAGGCCTCGGTGGTGATGGTGAAGCCCTGGGGGACGGGCAGACCGATGTTGGTCATCTCGGCCAGGTTCGCGCCCTTGCCGCCCAGCAGCTCGCGCATGTCCGCGCGGCCCTCGGAGAAGAGGTATACATACTTATGTGCCATATCGTGTTCGCTCCCTTTCCTTTTTCTGTTCTTCTCACCAGCATCCGCGAGATGAACAAAAGAAGAGCGGAAACTGGTGCGTTTTTTGTGACACTTTTAGATTCGCAGGGGCACATTATACCACATCGCCGCTGATTTTCAAGGGGTTTTTGGCAAAAGACACGAAAGAAATGCAAAAAACATCTTTAAGTGGTACTTCAGAGAGCTTTGGAAACGTCCAGCAGCCGTGAGAGGGGACGGGCCTGTCGCCAGGATGGGCCTGTCTTCGGGCATGTTTTCGGTCCCGGCGCATACCATCTCAGCAGAAAGGACGGGATAGGACTATGAAAAAGCTGCGTCTCTCCAAGCGCCCCCGCATCCTCCTGCTGCGCCGCCGGTGGCTGGCGCTCCCGGCGGCGGTGGCGTGTGTCGTCGGGCTGTGCGTGCTGGTGACCGCCCTCCCGGCGGCGGTCTCCGCCTACGCCACCGACCGCCAGATCCCCATCTACTGCGTGGAGCGTCAGGACAAGGTCTGCGCCCTGAGCTTCGACGCCGCCTGGGGCAACGAGGACACCCAGGAGCTGATCGACATCCTCGCGCGCTACGACGTCAAGGTGACCTTCTTCGTCGTCGGCGAGTGGGTCGATAAGTACCCGGAGTCCGTCCAGGCGCTCGCCGCGGCCGGGCACGAGGTCATGTGCCACTCGAACGACCACGCCCACTTCAACAGCCTCTCCGCCGACCAGATCGTCGCGGACATCACGACCTGCTGCGACAAGATCGAGGCCGTCACCGGCACGCGGCCGACCCTCTTCCGGCCGCCCTTCGGGGAGTACGACGACCACGTCGTCGCCACGGTCCGCGGCATGGGGCTGGAGGTCATCCAGTGGGACGTGGACAGTCTGGACTGGAAGGACTACGACGCCGCGACGATCTGCCAGCGGGTCTGCGGCAAGGTCCAGCCCGGCTCGATCGTCCTCTTCCACAACGCCGCCCTGCACACGCCCGAGGCGCTGCCGACCCTGCTGGAGACGCTGATCCGCGACGGCTACACCATGGTCCCGGTCAGCCGGCTGATCCTGCCCGGCGTCTGCGGCACGGACTACACCGTCGATCACACGGGCCGCCAGTGCCCGATGGAGTGAGGGGCGGTCCCGGAGAAGTGCCCAAGGACCGCGCGCCATAAAAAAAGCCCGCCATATGGCGGGCTTTTTGACGGTCCGATCGACGAAGGGCCACGGTCCTATCACGGTCCCTCTTCCCCCAGGAGCTGGGCGAGGGCGGCGCGCTTGTTGCGGACCTCCGGCCCGAGGCCGAGCTTCTCATAGACCACGGAGAGCCGGTTCTTCACGGTCCCGGCGGACAGATGGAGGGCAGCGGCGATCTCGGCGGTGCTGATGCGCTGGGCGGCGAGGACGGCGATCTCCCGCTCGCGGGGGGTGAGCGGGTCGGTCTCGCCGGTCCCGGCGGGGGCGCGCAGGGCGGCGATCTCCTCACGCAGGGCGTCGGGCAGCAGGGCCGTGAGCCGTGCGCCGAGGTCGATCTCGGCGAAGGGGAGCACGATCCGGTCGGGCAGGGCGAGGTCCAGCGCGGCGCGCAGGGCCTCGGCGGCGCGGTCGTCGCCGCCCAGGCGGGACCAGGCGACGGCGCTGTGCAGGTGGGCGTACAGCTCACACAGGGCGAAGCGGGACGCGCGGCACCGCGCGGCGCGCTGCGGCCCGAGGGCGGCGACCTTGGCCCACTCGCCGCGGGCGAGCAGGGCGCGGTCGACGATGGTCTGATAGATGGGCACGATCAGCGGGAAGACGCGCCCGATGCCGGGGGCCTCCTCGAAGATCCAGTCGGGGATCTCCTCGGTGCGGCCCTGGAGGGCGCAGACCCACGCCTGGCCGAGGTCCACGGTGGTCAGCAGACGGTACTGCCGCTCCTGGCGCAGCGCGGCGCGCAGGCGGTCGAGCAGGGCGGGGCCGTCCTGCGGCGGGTCGAGGTACGGCGCGAGCCGGGCGGCGAGGAAGACGGCGGCGGTGCGCAGGCTGTGGTCGCCGCCGCTGCGGGCGGCCTCCTCGGCCTGATGGCGGCAGACGTCGGCCTCGGCGAAACGGCCGCGCAGCAGATCGGTCTCGCCCTGCATGACCTGGATCGAGCCGCTGCCGTGCCCGCCGGAGACGGCGCAGTAGATGGGGATGCAGGTGCGCATCTCCTCGTTCTCGCGGTCGAGCGCCCCGGCGGCGCTGTGGTAGAGCATCGCGACGGACGGCGACCCCTGGGTCCAGGGGTTGCGGACGACGGGGGCGAGGGCGCGGATCCGGCGGTGGTAGGCGCTCATGCCGGAGATGTCGTTGAAGGAGAGGAAGGACATGCGCAGCAGGGCCTCGCCCTCCAGGAT
>CAKTJM010000126.1 GCA_934567745.1 uncultured Eubacteriales bacterium
GCACCAGGATCTGGGGCAGGACGAAGAGGACGAGGAACATGGAGATCAGCGTGCCGCGGCTGAGGCACTGGCCGATGCCGACGATCGACGGCTCGGTGGTGATCAGGCCGATGAGGAAGCCCGCCGCGGACAGGATCGACCCGGAGGTCAGCACCGTCGGGAAGGCGAGGTCCAGCGCGCCGATCAGCGCCTCGCGCGGGGCCATGCCCCGCTGCTTCAGCTCCGAGTACCAGGTGGAGATGACGATGGCGTAGTCGATGTTCGCGCCCATCTGGATCGAGGTCACGATGAGGTAGCTCATGAAGAAGATGTTGGTGCCCAGGATCGTCGGGAAGGCGAAGTTGATCCAGATGCTCCCCTGGATGACCAGGATGAGCAGGATCGGCTGGCCCACGGACATAAAGGTGAACACCAGGACCAGGATGACGAACACCACGGACAGCACGCTGATCATCACGTTGTCGTGGGCGAAGGAGACGGACTGGTCGTAGTCGCTGGTGGAGTTGCCGACCAGGTAGACCTCGTCGCTGTCGTAATACTGTCCCACGATCTGGTGCAGGGTGTCGAGGAAGGCGAAGGTCTCGTCGCCCTCCTCGGGCAGGGCCAGATCCAGCACCATCCGGGTGTAGTTCGGGCCGAGCATCTGCGCCTTGGCGTCGGTGATCTGCATGTAGGTGTCGTCGATGTCCTTCGCGTCGGCCTCGTCCAGCGACAGGTAGCCGTTCTCCTTCTCCTGATGGAGGAAGAGGACCATGTCCATCACGGGCACGGTGTAGCTCTCGATGCCGCCGACGATGGGACCGTAGTTGTCCTCCTGGTCCACGGTGTAGGCGGCGTAGAGGACGCAGGCCTCCTCATAGCTCAGGTCCATCATCTCGGAGAACTGGCGGGGCGTGAGCTGGTCGGTCAGGCAGTAGCCGGGCTTGGCTTCGACGTTCGACAGGCCCATGGCGTAGGACACCTCGTCGCGCGCGGACAGGGCGCGCAGGACGGCCTGCTCGCTGGCGGTGTCGCCCCGGGGGACGACCACGGCCAGGACGTTCTGCGTGCCGAAGGTGGCGTCGATCCGGTCCGCGGCGGCCTGATGCTCGTTGCGGCGCACCGTCATCACGGAGTTATCTCCGTAGACGTACGGGCAGTGGTTCGAGAGGACGAAGCCGCCCACGATGCACACGAGGAACACCGGCACGCCGATGTGCCGCATGGCGTAGACGAATTTGCCCCAGCGGTCGATCTTCGGGATGAAGTCCTTGTGCCGCGTGCGCTCCATCGCGCGGGAGAAGAGCAGCAGCAGGCCGGGCATCAGCGTGAACACCGCGAGCATGCTCAGCAGGATCGCCTTGATGAGCACCAGGCCCAGGTCGAAGCCGATGCGGAACTGCATGAACATCATCGCGGCCAGACCGGAGATGGTGGTCAGGCTGCTGGCCGAGATGGACGGGATCGCCGCGCTGACGGCGGCGATGCAGGCGGTCCGGTCGTCGGGCGCGTGCTCGCGCTCCTCCAGGAAGCGGTGGAGCAGGATGATCGAGTAGTCGATGGCCAGCGCCAGCTGGAGCACGACGGTCACCGAGTCCGAGACGAAGGAGATCTCGCCGAAAACGAAGTTGGTGCCCTTGTTCAGCAGCGCCGCCGCGATGAAGGTGATGAGCAGCACCGGTACCTCGGCATAGGACCGCGAGGTCAGCAGCAGGACCAGCACGATGATGGCCGCCGCCACGGCGAGGATCGTCCCCATCTCGCTGTCGAGGGTGTCGGACTTGGAGTAGCCGACCTCCGTATCGACCATGGTGTCGAAGGGCGCGAGCAGGTCCTCCACGGCGGCCAGGCTGTCCTTGGCCGTCTGGTCGTCGTCCTCCCCGCGGAAGGTGACGGTGATGAGGGCATCCGCCCCCTGTAGGTAGTCCTCGATGCCCTTGTCGGCGGTGGAGGGCAGGGCCGCCGCGTCGGGGTCCTCGTCCCAGAAGTCCACGGAGGACACGCCGTCCACCGTCTCGATCCGGTCGGCCAGGTCGCGCGCGATCTCATAGGTCACGTTGGACACCAGGATCCGCGCGGTGCCATAGGTCTCCATCTCGTCCTCCATCAGCGTGAGGCCCCGCCGGGTCTCCGTCGTCGCCGGGAGGTACTGCGTCAGGTCGTCGCAGACCCGCACCCAGCCCTGGGTGACCAGGCTGGCGATGAGGGCGATGGCGTAGAGGAAGAAGATCAGGTTCCGCTTGTCCACGATGAAGGTGGCCAATTTTTCAAAAAAGCTGTTTTTCTTTGGCTGTTCGCTCATGGGTCCACCTTTCCCCGGCGGGGGCGCGCCCCGCCGTGCCGTTACAGGAATTGGGCCTTTTTATCATATCGGTTTCTGCGGCGGATGGCAACAGTCAAAAACCGGTCATCCGTCAGATTTGTTCGTTCCGCCGATTTTCTGTGGGATATCAGACAGTCGGCTATCATTTGTACAGTGACAGCTGCGCCCCGCCTGTGGTATACTGGAACGAAACGATGGGGCGTGTTGAACGACGGGAGCGCCCGTGCGCACGCGCCGAGAGGCAGGAACGAAGAGGGGGATCCACATGGGGAAACGAGTCATCGCACTGGGCCGCCAGTTCGGCAGCGGCGGGCGTGAGATCGGGTACAGGCTCAGCCAGGCGCTCGGCTTCGCCTATTACGACCGGGAGCTGATCACCCTGGCGGCGGAGCGGGCGGAGGTCAACGAGGCGCTCTTCGCCGAGAAGGACGAGAAGGCCGCGAACCCGTGGCTCTTCAAGGCGTTCTACGACGGCGGCCCCAAGGTGCAGCAGGGTCGGTCCGCCGAGGACGTCCTGTTCCAGCTGCAAAGCGAGATCATCGAGGAGCTGGCGACGGAGAAGGACTGCATCCTCGTCGGCCGCTGCGCGGACCGCATCCTGGAGAGCCGCCACATCGACTGCCTGAGCCTGTTCATCTGTGCACCGTTCGACTGGCGCGTCCGCCACCGCATGGCGCTGGACGGTCTGGACGAGCGCGCGGCGAAGGCCCTGGTCGAGAAGACGGACAAGCAGCGGGAGAAGTATTACGAGCACTACACCGGCCGTCTCTGGGGCCTGCCGGAGAACTACGACCTGTGCATCAACAGCGCGCGCCTGGGCATCGACCGCACGGCGGCGCTCCTGGCGGAGCACTGCCGCCAGCTCTTCCCCGAGATCTGAGCGGGGGCAAAGCAAACACATGAAAAAATAGACCGCCCGATTGCCCTGATGGGCGGTCGGGCGGTGCTTTGTCAGTCATCACTGATCGTTGCCGTATCGTGCGCTTCTTGGAGCTCTTCATGCGTGGTTCCGCAGACATCGCCATCGATGATACAGGTGAAGATCTCATCCTCTTCCGCGGAGGAGACATGGCTGGGATCCGACAGGACCGTGTCTTTCAAGGCATCTTTGAGCTTCAAACAGCATGGTTTGAAGGAAATGAACGTGATCCCTCCGCCGACGACCCCACCGATCACAGGGATGGCATTCTTCACGGACTTTGCCAATACATCCTTGGTCAACTTGACGCCGAACCATTTCAGGACCGATTTGAGGATCGGATACAACGGCCCTTTCGTCAATGCCATGGAGAGGAGCTTTTTCTCGACACCCACGGATAAGGCTTTTGCGATGGCCTTGATCGCATTGCTTGCACCGGCTACGCCATACATGACACCAAGACAGAGGATGATCCGATTCACCGTGGCACTGTCGAGAGCCAAGCCATCCTCGTCGGCATCGATCTCAGGGGAACCATATAGGTACAGGAGCTTTTGGATCGTTCTAAGTGTATATCCATAGTATTGGACGATGTCCGCCGGGATGGTCGCGGCAAGACTGATGCCACCGGGCATACCGAGCGCGGTCGATATCCCGGAAACGCAATTCCGCTCATAGTTGATGACATCGTCTGCGATCTCGCCGATCGCGTACTCAGGGATCCCCGCGAGAGCAGGGGAGGAGGAGATCGCCTTGGAGATGGTCTCCTTGGGATAACGATTCAATAGTTCTCGTCTCAAAAAGGCATCTCTGCTGACATGTACGCAGGCATTTTGAATGCAAGGATGATGATGTCCAGTATATCGACTGTTCCGTCCTTGTTTACGTCAAGAGCCGTCGTGATATTGGCTGTGGTTGAGCCTTTTGCTTTTTTGATCGTGTCTTTTGCCGCTTTTAGCGGATCTGTCTTTTTATTTGTCATGATCCCATATCCCCCCAAATCGAAATGATCCCATAAGACAGGCTCCCATCGGATCACGGCCTGCATGATAGGGCTTGCTTTTTTCGCGGAGACGATCGCCAGTGAAGGATGTCAGTTTATTACATTTTACCGTTTTTCAGCGCGTATTGCAAGCGAGGGAGATGCTCTGCCGCAAGAAAAAAGCCAGCACCCTGCCACCGTTTTGAGTGGCAGGGTGCCGTTTCGTCGTGATGGGCCAACGCTCGGCGGTCCCATCACTTCCCGCAGTAGGCCCGGATCGCCTCCGCCGCGAAGGCGGCCGTCCCCGCGCCGCCGACCTTGTCGATGTTCCGGCGGAACCGCTCGTCGGCGACATACAGCTCGCCCAGTCCCGCCAGGATCTCCTCCGTGCAGGGGTAGGAATGGTCGGTGATGGTCTGCTGAAGGGCACGGACGACGTCCTGGACCTTCGGGTCGTCGGGGGCGAGCTGCCGCAGTCCGCCCAGCGCGGCGAAGTGCGCCATCAGCTCGGCTGGGTCACCGGCCGTACCGGCCTGCGTCCGGGCCGCGTGTTCCTGGTAGGCGGCGGTGCCGCCCCATTTGGCCTTGACCTCGTCGGCGTACTGGTCCAGCTCGGTCTTGTCGAATGCGTCGAATCTCATCGGGATCGCTCCTGTCTCTAAAGTCTCACGGGCGAGGGCGATGAGCCGATCCAGCTGCTCCCGCCGCAGCTCCAGCAGCCGGATCTGGTCTGCCAGCGCGGCGGCGCGGTCAAAGCCGGGGTCGTCCAGGATGCGCTCGATGTCCCGCAGCGGGAACGCCAGCTCCCGGAACAGCAGGATGACCTGGAGCCGCGCCAGGGCGGTCTCGTCGTACCGGCGATAGCCCGTCTCCGTGCGCTCCGTGGGCG
>CAKTJM010000127.1 GCA_934567745.1 uncultured Eubacteriales bacterium
CGCTGAGCCTCTTCGCGGCCCTGTGCCTGGCGGGCATCCTCGTTTTCGGCGAGCGCGCCATGGCCGAGATGGACGCGGTGTCCTTCACCGCGCCGCAGATGGCGATCACCTTCGTGGTGAGCCTGGTGGGCGCGCTGCTGTTCGAGCCGACGACCGGCCTGACCGGGTCCCAGCCGGAGGCATGGCTCGTGGCGGTCTACCTGGCGGTGGTCTGCTCGGTGGGCGGCAACCTGTTACAGAACAGCGCGGTGCTGCACCTGTCGGCCTCGACGGTCTCCATGCTGCAATGCACCCAGCCGATCCTCACGGCGGCGGCGTCCTTCTTCATGCTGGGGGAGGTCCTCAGCGATCTGGGCTTCGTCGGGGCGGTCATCATCGTGGCCGGGCTGCTCCTGGACGGCTGGCTCCACCGCGACCGGTCGGGGGACGACGCCCCGGCGGCCTCCCAATGAGACAGTGGATGAAAAAAAGAGCGCTCTGCGTAGCGATACGCAGAGCGCTTTTCGTATGGACTTGGGAGGGAGGAGAGGGCCGACGGCGCACACGCCGTCACCGCACCCCCCACTTCGGCCGCAGGCCCTCCAGCTGCGCCACGAGCGCGTCGGGCATGACGCGGTCGCAGCCGAGCGTCCGCAGGTGCAGGGTCACCTGGGCGACCTGCTCGACCGTCTCCATGCGGTCGTAGGCCTGCTGCATCGTGTCGCCCCAGGTCACGGCCCCATGGTACTCCAGCAGGGCCGCGCGATAGCCCCCGTGGCAGAAGGGCACGACGCTCTCCGCGACGGCCTCGGTCCCTGGCAGGGCGAAGGGCGCGACGGGGACGGTCCCCAGCTGGACGACGGCCTCCTGCAAAACGGGCCGGTCCAGCGGCAGCCCTGCGGCGGCGAAGGCCGTGGCGGCGGGCGGATGGGCGTGGACGACCGCGCGCACGAGGGGATCCTCCCGATAGATCCGCAGGTGGAGCTTCACCTCGGACGAGGGGCGGCGGTCCCCCTCCAGGACGGTCCCGTCGAGGGCGAGCTTGACGAGCATCTCCTCCGTCAGCTCTCCCTTGGACACGGCGGTGGGCGTGACCCAGACGGCGTCCTCGCCGACGCGGACGCTCAGGTTCCCGTCGTTCGAGGCGACCAGGCCGCGGGCGTAGAGCTTGTGCCCGGCCCGCACGATCTCCGCGCGGGCCTCGGCGTCGGTGGGCCAGCGGCTCATCGCGTCCCCTCCTCCCACTGCTCCGGGAAGAGCCGGCGGAAGCTCTCGTCGAAGGGCGGATAGCAGATGCCCTTCTCCGTCACGATGGCGGTGATGAGGTCGTGGTCGGTGACGTCGAAGGCGGGGTCGTAGCACTTGACCTCCGGCAGGGCGGAGGGCTTGGCGAAGAACATCGACTTGATCTCCTCCCCGTCGCGCAGCTCGATGGGGATGTGGTCGCCGTCCGGGCAGGTGAAGTCGATCGTCGAGGACGGCCCGAGGACGTAGAACGGGATGCCGTAATGCTTGGCCAGGATCGCCACGCCGGAGGTGCCGATCTTGTTCGCGGTGTCGCCGTTGCGGGCCACGCGGTCGCAGCCGACGAGGCAGGCGTTTATCTTCCCCTGCTTCATGACGAGGCTGGCCATGTTGTCGCAGATGAGGGTGCAGTCCACGCCCGCGCGCTGGAGCTCGTAGGTCGTCAGCCGCGCGCCCTGGAGCAGGGGGCGGGTCTCGTCGCAGAAGGCGTGCAGCGTGACGCCGCGCTCCTGCGCGAGGAAGAGCGGCCCCAGCCCGGTGCCGTACTGGGACGTCGCCAGAGGCCCGGCGTTGCAGTGGGTCAGCACGCCGTCCCCGTCGTGCAGCAGGGACAGGCCGTGGGCCGAGATGGCGCGGCACATCGCGATGTCCTCCTCGTGGATGGCGATGGCCTCGCGGCGCATGGCGGCGCACAGCTCCGCAGGCCCGCCCTCGGCGGCCTGTGCGGCGCGCAGGACGCGGTCGAGCATGTGCCGCAGGTTCACGGCCGTCGGCCGGGCGGCGTCGAGGTAGTCGTGGTCCGCCTGGCGCTCGGCGAGGAAGGCGGCGCGGTCCGCGGCGCGGCTCTGGAGGGCGAGGACGTACATCGCGTAGCCCGCGAAGATGCCGATGGCGGGCGCGCCGCGCACGCGCAGGGTGGCGATGGCCTCGAAGAGGTCCTCGCGCGCGGTGAGGTCGAGGTAGACGGTCTCGTTGGGCAGCAGGCTCTGGTCCAGGATGCGGACGGCCTGACCGCTGTCGGAGAGCCGGACGTTTTCCGTGTGGGGGGTGGATCCCATGGGCGATCACTTCCTTCTGAGAGTTCTCTTATATTGTATCAGTCCCGCCGTCGAAAAGCAAGGCGGCGGGGGCAGTCAGACGATCCGACAAAAGCGTGGGAGCATCCAAAATTTCCGATCGTGCAAAACGCCGAAGGGCAAAATGAAACAGATGAAAGGAAAAAATCTAGAACGACGGGAACGGCCCACGAAAAAAGCCGGATTCCCCGTCCCAGATGGGGGTCTTTCCGCAGAAAACGAATCGGATCGCGCAAAAAACGACGGAAACGGGCCTCGAACTTGCGGCTTGGGTGGGGGAATCGACGGAAACAGCGTTCAATAATTTATGCAAAATGTGCATTTCCTTTTTCGGAAAATGGTGCTATTATGGTCACAAGTTACAGGAGAACCGTTCAACGGAAAGGGTTTCCTGCTCTTACATTCAAAACAGTCCGGAATGAGTAAGCCGGCTGTTGAGAATAGCTGGGACTGGTGAGACCGGCCCGGCAAGGGTCCTATTTAGTCACCTTTATAATTTGAATGGGAGGATTACTATGAGACTGAAAGACACTGGTATGACCGCTGCTGAACTGAAGGCCCAGGTCAAGAAGTACATGATCGAGACCTACGAGCGTATGGATTTCGTGGCTGACACCGCGGAAGGCATCTACATCTATGATGAGAATGGCGTTCCTTACCTCGATTTCTATGCCGGCATCGCCGTCAACTCTCTCGGTAACTGCAACCCCAAGGTCGTCGCTGCTGTCATCGACCAGGTTCAGGACATCATGCACACCTTCAACTATCCGTACACTGTTCCCCAGGCCATCCTCTCCAAGGAGATCTGCGAGACCACCGGTATGGACAAGATCATCTATCAGAACTCCGGTTCCGAGGCCAACGAAGCCATGATCAAGATGGCTCGTAAGTATGGCGTTGATCACTATGGTCCCGAGCACTTCGAGATCATCACCGCGAAGCAGTCCTTCCACGGCCGTACCCTCGGCGCCATGACCGCTACCGGCCAGCCCGACTCCGCCATCCAGAAGGGTTTCGGCACCCTGCCCGTCGGCTTCGTGTATGCTGAGTACAACAACCTGAAGGCCTTCGAGGATGCCATCACCCCGAACACCTGCGCCATCATGTTCGAGCCGGTCCAGGGCGAAGGCGGCGTGTTCCCGGCCACCCAGGAATTCATGGAAGGCATCCGTAAGCTCTGCGACGAGAAGGGCATCATGTTCCTGCTCGACGAAGTCCAGGCCGGTTGGGGCCGTTGCGGCGCTTTCATGTGCTATCAGACCTACGGCGTCAAGCCCGACGGCGTCTCCATGGCTAAGGCTATGGGCGGCGGCATGCCCATCGCTGCTGTTTGCGCGACCAACGAGCTGGCTTCCGCTTTCACCCCCGGCTCCCACGGCTCCACCTATGCTGGTCACCCCGTGGCTTGCGCCGCTTCCCTGGCTCAGCTGCGTGAGATGAAGCGCATCGACGCTCCCGCCAACGCCAAGAAGGTCGGCGATTACTTCGCTGCCGAGCTGGCTAAGATGCCTCACGTCAAGGCTGTCCGTCATCGCGGCCTGTTCGTCGGTGTCGAGCTCGAGGACGGCATCAATGCTGTCGAAGTCAAGCATCACTGCATCGACAACCACCTGCTGGTCACCGCCATCGGTGCCAACATCATCCGCATGGTGCCCCCGCTGATCATCCGTGGCGTTGACTGCGACGTCGCCGTCGAGAGACTGACCGAGGCCATCAACGAGGTCGCTGGCAAGTGATCAGTTTTGACTGATACTTTGCGATCGATTTTACCAAGGGTCCCTGCCTTCGGGCAGGGACCCTTTCTTTTGTCTTCGTTCTTGTGGGGCCGTCGTGACGCATTCGGGAAGGGAGCTTCCCCTCCGGAGGGGCCGCGTCCTCTCCCCCCTCTCTTCTCCGCCCGCGCCTTATCTGCGTAGTTGTAGTTCGTAGTTTTAAATAAGGTAGTTTTAACTAGGTGGGCATTTTGCCCCTACGGTCTGGGCAGGATCGTCCCTGGCCCCGGACAGGATCGCCCGATCCGACCGGGCATCCTGCCCGATCGGTCTGGGCAGCTTCGCCCTCTCGCCACCGGGCCGGTGCGAGATCCGGTCCCCCACGGACGGGCCAGGCTGTGCTGAGGTGCCGATGAGCGGGCCAGGCCGTGGGCGGGCCACCGATGACCGGACCACCCTGCATCAACAGAGACGAAAAAGCCCGCCCGCTGCGGCCATGCAGCGGGCGGGCTTCTATCAATAGGGGGATATCGATCGTGAGGGGGATCTTACTTCGCCTCTTCCTCCGCGCCCTCCTCGTCGAGGGTGAAGGTGATGAGCAGGTCCTCCGCGTTGACGCGGTCGCCGGGGGAGACGTAGATCTCATCGACGGTGCCGTCGACCTTGGAGACGAAGGTGGTCTCCATCTTCATGGCCTCGACGATCATCAGCGGCTGGTTGACCTTGACGTGCTCGCCCTTCTTGACCAGGACGGTCTCGACGGTGCCGGGGATGGTGGAGCCGAGGTGGCAGGGGTTGGTCTTGTCGGCTCTCATGCGGCGGTCGACGAGGACCTCGAGGGTCTTGTCGAGGACGCGCAGCTCACGCAGGACGCCGTTGACCTCGAAGGTCAGCACGCGGTAGCCGTCCTTGTCGGGGTCGGACATGTCGATGAACTTGATCAGGATCTCCTGACCGACACCGGCCTTGAGCACGGTCTCCTCGCCCTTGCGCAGGCCGTAGAAGTAGACGTGGCTCTCCAGGGTGGTGACGTCGTTGTAGGCCTCGAAGTGGGTGCAGTAGTC
>CAKTJM010000128.1 GCA_934567745.1 uncultured Eubacteriales bacterium
CGCCGCAGGCGGACGGTGCGTTTGCGCAACGGGCTGCATCCCCCCTGTCGGAAAACCCCGCAGGGGTTTTTCGACAGCCTATGGGGCGCGGCTCTTGCCGCGCCCCCTTCCTCTCACCATCAGTGCAGATAATGCGTCGGGTCGATGGACGTGCCGTACTCCCGCAGCTCGAAGTGCAGGTGGCTCGGGGCCGCGCTCTCGGCGATCGCCGTGGTGCCGACCGTGCCCAGGACGCTCCCGGCCTCGACCGTGCTGCCCTCCTGGACGTTCAGGGACTCCGCCAGGTTCGCGTACACGCTCTCGATGCCGCCGCTGTGGCTGATCGTCACCGTCGTGCCCATCATCGGGTCGGAGCGCACCTCGCTGACCGTGCCGTTGGCGCAGGCGCTGACGGCCGTGCCCAGCGGGGCCGCGATGTCCAGGCCGCTGTGCGTGCGCCAGTCGCCCATCGTCGCGTCATAGGCGAAGACCTCCAGGCTGAAGTCCCGCTCGACCTCGCCCTGCACGGGCCAGACGTAGGCCGTCGAGGCGGCGGCCTCCTCGTTCGGGGGCGCTGGCTCCTCCTGCCTCGGCTGGTCCTGCGCCCCCGTCTGCGGCGCGGCGGACGGAGCGGCAGGCTCGGGCGTCTTCGGCGTGGGCGTGGCGGGCGCGGGGTCCGCGGCGTCCTGGCCGTCCACCGGCGCGCTCACCGCGGCGATGGGGTCGCGGTCCACGGCCGTGGGCTCGCCCATCAGGCCGCGGAACAGGTAGTACCCGGAGACCGCGATCGCCGCCACGCAGAGGAACAGCACGATGTAGAAGCCCTTCCCCTCGATGAAGCCGCTCGGCTGGTTCCGGTCCGGTTTTCGTTCCATAGTGAAACCTCCGTACAACGTTCAGATTCCGCCCCGTCGTCCGGGGCCGTACCGCTATTCTTGACCGTCCTCCGCGCCGCTATACGCCCCCTGCCGCTTTTTCCCTGAAAAAACAGGATGCGCCCCGACCGGCACTTTGCCGGTCGGGGCGCGCATAACGCAGGTATCGCTGTGGTCCGCCGCCCGCAGGAGGACGGGCGGCCGACGGTCAGGCCTTCGGATAGAAGCCGGAGGGCTTGCCGGAGAGGTCGATCATGATGTTCTTCATCTGCGTGTAGTGCTCCAGGATGACCTTGTGCGTCTCACGCCCGATGCCGGAGGTCTTGTAGCCGCCGAACGGCGCGCCCTCGGGGATGGCGTTGTAGGTGTTGACCCAGACACGGCCCGTCTCGATGCCGCGCGCCACGCGGAAGGCCCGGTCCAGATCGCGGGTGAACACCGCACCACCCAGACCGTAGGTGCTGTCGTTCGCCATGGCGACGACCTCGGCCTCGTCGTGGAAGGGGATCATGACCGCCACCGGCCCGAAGATCTCCTCCTGGGCCACGCGCATCTTGTTGTTCACGTTGGTCAGCAGGGTCGGGGCCATATAGCAGCCCTTGGCCAGCTCGCCGTCGGTGATCGTGTGACCGCCGCAGGCGACCGTGGTGCCCTCGCCCTTGCCGATGTCCACATAGCCGAGGATCTTGTTCAGCTGGCCCTGGTCGATCTGGGAGCCCATCTGCGTGGTGGGATCCCAGGGCACGCCGACCTTGACCTTGTTGAAGCGCTCGACGGCCTCCTTGACGAACTTATCATAGATGGTGTCCTGCACGAAGATGCGGGAACCGGCGCAGCAGACCTGGCCCTGGTTGAACAGGATGCCGAGCTGGATGCCGTCCATGGCCTTCTCCCAATCGCAGTCCTCGAAGATGATGTTCGCGGACTTGCCGCCCAGCTCCAGGGTGGCGGGGATGAGCTTCTCGGCCGCGGCCTTGGCCACGTCCAGGCCGACCTCGGTGGAGCCGGTGAAGGCCAGCTTGCGGAAGCCGGGGTGCTCCAGCATATACTGGCCGGAGCGGGAGCCGGAGCCGGTGATGACGTTGAACACGCCGGCCGGGATGACGTCCTGGGTCAGGCGGGCCAGCTCCAGGACGGACAGGGAGGTCTCGCTGGAGGGCTTGAAGACCGTGCAGCAGCCGCTGGCGAGCACAGGGGCCAGCTTCCACGCGGCCATGAGGAACGGGAAGTTCCAGGGGACGATCTGGCCGACGACGCCGATCGGCTCGCGCAGGATGATGCTCAGGGTCTCCTCACCGAGCATGTTGGCGCTGCCCTCCTCGGCCATGATGCAGCCCGCGAAGTAGCGGAAGTGCTGGGCGGCGAGGGGGATGTCCAGAGCGGTCGTCTCGCGGATGGGCTTGCCGTTGTCCATGGATTCCACCATGGCCAGGTGGGCGGCGTTCTCGTCGATGATGTCGGCGATCCTGTTCAGGACGACGGCCCGCTCGTTGACGGAGGTCTTCTTCCACGTCTCGAAGGCGGCCCAGGCGGCCTGGACGGCCTCGTCCACGTCTTCCCGGGTGGCCTGCGCGCAGACGGCCAGGTGCTGACCGTTGGCAGGGCTGGTGGCGGTGAAGGTCGCGCCGTCGGAGGCATCCTTCCACTTCCCGCCGATATAGAGACCATACTTCTCTTGTAAGTTCAGTTCCGGTGCGCTCATGATGGTTCTCCTTTCTCATTATCGCGCCGCTGCGGGCGCGTCAGATGTCATAGGTGGATGCTACGAAATCCTGAAAGACCTTCTCGTCTTTCCTTCAATAGCATCCTAGCACTTCGCACCGGGTTTGTCAATATATTTTACAAAATTTCTTTCTTTACTTTCTAAAGCATCAAAATGTGCATAAAGTTCGTGTCAAAACGACGATATGCATCTTTTCTGTCGTTCAAACGCCGGTCAGGTCGAACGAGGGGATGTACTCCGCCCGGGCCGCCTCCGGCCCCTGGGCGTAGCCGTCCAGCCCGAGGGCGGCCATGTACCGCTCGGCCGCGCGGATCTCCGCGGTGCGCAGGCGGCGGTCGATCTCCGGATAGTCCCCCGCCCGGCCCCAGGGGACGTACTGGCTCATGAGCGAGAAGAGCACCGTGTGCGGCGGGAAGGTCTCCGCCACCCAGTCCATCACGGCCCGCGCCTGGACCAGCCGCCCCGGCAGGAGCAGATGGCGGATCAGCGTCCCGCGGACCAGGATCCCGTCCGGGCCGATCTGATACGGCCCGGTCTGGCGGACCATCTCACGGATCGCCGCGCGGGCGGCCTCCGGATAGTCCTCCGCGCCCGCGTAGCGGCGGGCACCCTCGGCGTCCGGGAACTTGAAGTCCGGCAGGTAGACCGGGATCCTCCCCTCCAGCGCGCGCAGGGTCTCCACCCGGTCGTAGCCGCCGCTGTTCCACACCGCCGGCACGGGCAGCGGCGCGTCCAGGGCCGCATCGACCACGTGGGCGTAGTGCGTCGGATCGACCAGGTCGATCGTCTGCGCCCCCTGGTCGATCAGCTCCCGGAAGATGGCGCGCAGCCGCTCGACCGAGACGGCGCGGCCGAAGTCGCGGTGGCTGATCGCGTCGTTCTGACAGAAGACGCACCCCAGCGAGCAGCCGGAGAAGAACACCGTCCCCGCGCCGCCCGTGCCGGAGATGGGCGGCTCCTCCCAGTGGTGGAGGGACGCCCGGGCCAGGACCGGCTCCACGGGCATCCGGCAGCGGCCGCGCCCCTGCGTGCGGTCCGCCCCGCACCGGCGGGGGCAGAGCGTGCAGTGCTTCGGGTCGAACGCGATCATCCCCATCCCTCCTCGATGCAGCGTGCGAACGGCGCGAAGGCGCTCGGCACGGCGTAGCGCTCGGCCAGGTCGCGGCGGTCCGCCCAGACCCAGCCCTCCGGGAGCCGGGGCGCGGCGAGCGTCCCGGTCAGCGCGGTCATCCGCCACTCCACATGGGTGAAGCGGTGGACCCCCGTCCCGGCGAAGCGCAGGCCCTCCGGCGCGAGGCCCCACGCGGCGAGGGCCGCCTCGGCTTGGCCCTCCTCGTTCGGATACTCCCACAGGCCCGCCAGCAGGCCCCGCGCCGGGCGGCGGCGCAGGGCGATCCGCCCCTCGTGGAAGAGGAGGAGGACCGTGCGCTCCTCCACCCGCCGCTCCTTCTTCGGGCGGCGGACCGGCAGCTCGGCCGTGCGCCCCTGCGCATGGGCGGCGCAGAAGCTCCGCGCGGGGCAGCGGCCGCACAGCGGCGCGCCGTTGGGCAGACAGACCGTCGCGCCCAGGTCCATCATCGCCTGGTTGAACGCCCCCGGCCGGTCCACCGGCAGGATCTCGGCCAGCGCGGCCGTGAAGCGGCGCTTGCCCGCCGGGCTGAGGACGTCCGTGTCGTCCCCGGCGATCCGGGCGGTCACGCGCAGCAGGTTCCCGTCCACCGCCGGATGGGGCAGGCCGAAGGCGATCGAGGCGATCGCCGCCGCCGTGTAGTCCCCCACCCCCGCCAGGCGGCGCAGGGCCGCGTAGTCCGCCGGGAAGACGCCGCCGTGCTCCTCGACGATCTGCCGCGCGGCCTTTTGCAGGTTGCGCGCGCGGCTGTAATAGCCCAGGCCCTGCCAGAGCTTCATGAGCCGCTCCTCCGGGGCCGCGGCCAGGTCCTCCACCGTGGGGAAGGCCTCCATGAACCGGGCGAAGTAGCCCAAAACGGCCCCCACCCGCGTCTGCTGGAGCATGATCTCCGAGACCCACACGCGGTAGGGGGCCGCGTCCCGCCGCCAGGGCAGGTCGCGGGCCTCCTCGCCGTACCAGGTCAGCAGCGGGATCGGCAGGAGCGCGAGCCGCGCCCGGCCGTCCCGGCCCATCGTGTCCTCAACTGTCTTTCTCAACGTCGTCCTCCAAAAGTCGTGCCAGCTCCGCCGGGAGCGGGTCCGTGAACGTCAGCGGCGCGCCGGTCACGGGGTGCCGCAGGGCCAGCGTCGCCGAGTGCAGCGCGAACCGGTCCGGCAGCGCCGCCAGCTCCCTACCATATAAGAAGTCCCCCGCCAGCGGGCAGCCGAGGTGGGCCAGGTGGACCC
>CAKTJM010000129.1 GCA_934567745.1 uncultured Eubacteriales bacterium
GCCCTCTCAACTGGCGGTCGCCCAAGGAGGTCCTCTCTGGCTTTTTGTCTGTGTAACACATCATTGACAAACCTACATTTTGTATGCCGTATGCGTCCCCTCCCACCTTGAAAACGAAAGGGGACTATGCTATACTGTACTTTGAATCTTTGCATCATGACGACCACCGGAGGGACTGACCTTGAGAGAGACCCAGACCATCGCCCCGGCCGAGATCGACCGCCAGCTCGCCCTCTGCGACGAGATCCGCGCGCGGCTCGACCAGACGCCCGGGCCGAAGCACGCCTATGTGGACACCTACGGCTGCCAACAGAACGAGGCCGATTCCGAGCGCCTGCGCGGCTACCTCGCGCGGATGGGCTACACCTTCTCCGACACGGAGGAGGGCGCGGACCTCGTGCTCCTGAACACCTGCGCCGTCCGCGAGCACGCGGAGCAGCGCGTCTTCGGCAACGTCGGGGCGCTCTCGCACACCAAGCGCCGCCATCCCGGCCAGCTCATCGTCGTCTGCGGCTGCATGGCCCGGCAGGAGCATGTGGCCGAGCGACTGCGCCGGTCCTTCCCCTACGTCGATCTCGTCTTCGGGCCGCAGCTGCTGTGGAAGTTCCCGGAGCTGCTGCTGCGGAAGCTCTCCACCGGCAAGCGCGTCTTCGCCGCCGGGGACGAGCCGGGCACCGTCGCCGAGGGGATCCCCGTCGTGCGGCAGGACCGCGTCCGCGCCTGGGTCAGCGTCATGTACGGCTGCAACAACTTCTGCACCTACTGCATCGTCCCCTATGTCCGCGGCCGCGAGCGCAGCCGCCGTCCGGAGGACATCCTCACGGAGGTCCGCGAGCTGGCCGCCGCCGGGTGCAGGGAGATCACCCTCCTCGGGCAGAACGTCAACTCCTACGGCAAGGACCTCGACCTCGGCGTCGATTTCGCCTGGCTGCTGGAGCAGATCGACGCCGTCGAGGGCGACTTCCTCGTGCGCTTCATGACCAGCCACCCCAAGGACGCCTCCGAGCGGCTCTTCGACGTGATGGCCCGGTGCGATAAGATCGCCCCGGCCCTCCACCTGCCGTTCCAGTCCGGCAGCGACCGCGTCCTGCGCGCGATGAACCGCCGGTACGACCGTGAACACTACCTTGGCCTCGTCCGCGCCCTGCGCGCGCGGATCCCGGACATCGTGCTGACCTCCGACGTCATCGTCGGCTTCCCCGGCGAGACGCAGGAGGACTTCGAGCAGACCCTGTCCCTCATCGAGGAGGTCGGGTACGACGCGCTGTTCACCTTCATCTTCTCCCCCCGCCGGGGGACCCCCGCCGAGAAGCTGGACGATTCCATGCCCAAGGAGCAGAAGAGCGCCAACTTCCAGCGGCTCGTCCAGCGGCAGAACGAGATCTCCGCGCAGAAGCACGCCGCCTACGTTGGTCGGACCCTGCGCTGTCTCGTGGACGGCGTCGGGCACGACGGCAAGCTCTCCGCCCGCACGGCGGGCGGGCGGCTCGTCCATCTCGACGGGCCGGAGGAGGTCATCGGGACCTATCGCGCCGTGCGCGTCACCGGGTCCTCGACCTGGGCCCTGTTCGGCACGCTGGCCGACGAGGGCTGACCATTTTTTCATAGACACGAAGGAGGCGAGGGCGTCCCATGGCCGAGCTGACCCCGATGAAAAAGCAATATCTGGCGATCAAGGCCCAGAACCCCGATTGCCTCCTCTTCTTCCGCCTCGGCGACTTCTATGAGATGTTCGACGAGGACGCCAAGCTCGCCGCGCAGGAGCTGGGCCTGACCCTGACCACCCGCGACCGGAACAAGCCCGAGGCCGAGCGCACCCCCATGTGCGGCGTGCCGTACCACTCCGCCCAGGCGTACATCGCGCGGCTGATCGCCAAGGGCTACAAGGTCGCCATCTGCGAGCAGACGGAGGACCCCGCCCAGGCCAAGGGGCTGGTCGATCGGGAGATCATCCGCGTCGTCACCCCCGGCACGCTGATCGAGAGCGACATGCTCCAGGACGGCGAGAACAACTTCCTCGCCGCGCTCTGGGCCGGGCCGGAGGGCGCCGGGTTCTCCTTCGGCGACGTCTCCACCGGCGAGGTCTTCGTCACCACCTTCTCCGGGATCGACTGGGAGGACCGCGCCGTGGGCGAGCTGGCCCGCGTGGCCCCGCGGGAGGTCCTGCTCTCGCCCGGCGCGCAGGGCCGCGCCATCCTCGACTATCTCGCTGGGCGGGAGGGCTGCCGCGTCGAGAAGGCCCCCGAGGCGCGCTTCGCCCTCGACGCCGCCCGCGCCGTCGTGCAGGCGCAGTTCCCGTCCGGCCTGACGGACGAGGACACCGAGCCGGCCATCCGCGCGGCGGGCGGTCTCATGTCCTACCTCCACGAGACCCAGAAGACGGATCTCTCCTATATGAACACCCTGCGGCGGTACGCGTCCGAGGGCTTTTTGGCCCTCGACCCGACGGCCCGCCGCAACCTGGAGCTGACCGCGACCCTGCACGGCAAGGAAAAGCGCGGCTCGCTCCTGTGGGTCCTCGACCACACCCGCACCGCCATGGGCGGCCGTCTCATGCGCAGCTGGCTGGAGCGGCCGCTGCTCGATCCCGTCGCCATCGGGCGGCGGCTCGACGCCGTGGCCTGGTTCGTCGATCGGCCCGTCGCCCGCGGCGAGATCATCGAGACGCTCAAGCAGGTCACGGACCTGGAACGGCTCATCTCCCGCATCGTCTACGGCACCGCCGGGGGCCGTGACCTCGTCGCCCTGGCGGCCGGCCTGGGCCGCCTGCCCGCCCTGCAGGTCCAGCTGCCCGACAAGTCGCCCGTCCTGCTGGCCGGGCTGCGCCGGGACCTGGACGGTCTGCCGGAGCTGTGCGACCTGATCGCCCGCGGCATCGTCGACGAGCCGCCGTTCTCCGTGCGCGAGGGCGGCGTCATCCGCGCGGGCTACAGCCGCGAGGTGGACGACCTGCGCGCCCTGCTCACCGACACCCGCGGCGTCCTGGCCGAGCTGGAGGCCCGCGAGAAGGAGCGGACCGGCATCAAGTCGCTCAAGGTCGGCTACAACAAGGTCTTCGGCTATTACATCGAGGTCTCCAAGTCCTATTACGACCAGGTGCCCGACACCTACATCCGCAAGCAGACGCTCGTCAACTGCGAGCGCTACATCACCCAGGAGCTCAAGGAGATGGAGCACACGATCCTCTCCGCCCGCGACCGGATCGTCGAGCTGGAGTACCAGCTCTTCTGCGAGATCCGCGACGCCGTCGCCCGCCGTGCGGGGGACGTGCAGCGGCTGGCCGGTGCGGCCGCCCGGGTGGACGTGCTCTCCTGCCTCGGCCAGGTGGCCGTGGAGAACGGCTACTGCATGCCCCAGGTCGACCGGTCCGACCGGATCGAGATCGTCGAGGGGCGGCACCCCGTCGTCGAGCGGATGCGCACCGACGTCCTCTTCGTCCCGAACGACACCCACATGGACGGCAAGGACGACCTCGCCGCCATCATCACCGGCCCGAACATGGCCGGCAAATCGACCTACATGCGCCAGGTCGCGCTGATCGTCCTCATGGCGCAGATGGGCTCCTTCGTCCCGGCCCGCGCGGCGCGGATCGGGGTGGTCGACCGCATCTTCACGCGGATCGGCGCCTCGGACGACCTGGGGGGCGGACGATCGACCTTCATGGTCGAGATGAGCGAGGTCGCCGACCTCCTCCAGCACGCCACGCGCCGCAGTCTGCTGATCCTCGACGAGATCGGCCGTGGCACCTCGACCTACGACGGCATGGCCATCGCCCGGGCGGTGCTGGAGTTCTGCGCCGACCCGAAGCGGCTCGGCGCGAAGACCCTCTTCGCCACGCATTACCACGAGCTGACCGTGCTCGAGGGCGTGCTGCCCGGCGTGAAGAACTACAACATCGCGGCCCGGAAGCGGGGGGACGAGGTCGTCTTCCTGCGCAAGATCGTCCCCGGCGGCGCGGACCAGAGCTACGGCATCGAGGTCGCGAACCTCGCGGGCCTGCCGCCGCGCGTCATCCGGCGCGCGCGGGCGCTGCTGGCCGAGCTGGAGGCCCACGAGCCCCGCCCGGCCGCTCCGCAGGAGGAGCGCGATCAGGTCTCCTTCGCCGCCCTGGGCGAGCAGGAGGTCCTGCGGACCCTGCGCAGCACCGCCGTCGAGGCGCTCACCCCCCTGCAGGCCCTGAACCTGCTCAACGAGCTGAAGGAAAAGCTCGACTGACCGTACGACCGTAGAAAGGAGACCGCTATGCCAGAGATCCGACCGCTCGAACCCCATGTCGCCGACCTCATCGCCGCGGGCGAGGTCGTGGAACGTCCCGCCTCCGTCGTGAAGGAGCTGGCGGAGAACGCCATCGACGCCGGTGCGCACAGCGTGACGGTGGAGATCCAGAACGGGGGCATGACCCTCATCCGCGTGGCGGACGACGGCTGCGGCATCCCCTGGGACCAGTGCGAGACCGCCTTCCTGCGCCACGCCACCAGCAAGCTCCGTGCGGCGGACGACCTGGCGGCGATCGGCACCCTGGGCTTCCGCGGCGAGGCCCTGGCCGCCATCGCGGCCGTGTCCACCGTGGAGCTGTTCACCCGCACCGCGGAGGAGCCGCTCGGCACCTCCCTCGTGCTCGAGGGCGGACAGGTCCTCTCGAAGGAGCAGGTCGGCTGCCCGCTGGGCACGACGCTGATCGTGCGCGACCTCTTCCACAACACCCCCGCCCGGCTCAAGTTCATGCGCCGCGACGCCGCCGAGGGCGCGGCCGTCTTCGCCGTGGTCCAGCGCCTGGCGCTGTCCCACCCGGAGGTCGCCTTCAAGTTCCTCCGCGACGGGCGGCAGGAGCTGCTGGCCCCCGGCGACGGGGACCTCGGCTCGGCGCTCTACGCCGTCTTCGGCCGGGACATCGCCCTGGGCTTCACGCCCGTGCGC
>CAKTJM010000130.1 GCA_934567745.1 uncultured Eubacteriales bacterium
CGGTTATCCCGCAGCGCCGCGGCAAGGGCAATGCCCAGGGCATAATAAATGCCGTTGCCGATGAGAAAAGCGCGGAACATGACCTGCTCCAGATCCGGCACCCGGAGCAGCAGCAGCGCCCCCACCAGCAGAAACGACAGGGCGAACACCACATAGCGCACAAAGCCCCAGGGCCGCGCCTTCCCCGCCGGGATCTTCCAGGGCAGCAAGGACAGCAGCGGCAAGGTCCTCTTCCACCCGCAGGACAGCATCACCCGCGCGGAGATCAGCGCCGTCATCTGGCGCATCGAGGACTATAACAAGAAGCACCCGACCACCCCCACGACCCCCACCGATCCGGAGCCGGACCAGAACGAGGACAGGCCCTACTTCCTCTTCTACGGGAAGAAGATCTACATCGACGAGAGCGTCCCCAAGAACGAGTACGACAAGGCGCTCTTCTCCTACAACGACGACGGCTTCCTCGTCTACGATGGCGACGACTACCTCTGTAAGGTCGGCATCGACGTCTCCCGCCACCAGGGCAGCATCGACTGGGCCGCCGTCAAGGACGCCGGGGTGGACTTCGCGATGCTCCGGCTCGGCTACCGCGGCTACGGCACGGGCGCGATCGTCACGGACAGCTACTTCGCCCAGAACATCCGGGACGCGCTGGACAACGGCATCGAGGTCGGCGTCTACTTCTTCTCCCAGGCCATCTCCCCCGCGGAGGCCGTCGAGGAGGCGGAGTACTGCATGGACGTGCTGGCCGACTATGACATCACCTACCCCGTCGTCTTCGACTGGGAGCCGTATGCCAAGACCACGGTCCCGGACGCGCGGACGCACGGGCTGTCGGACGACGTGCTCAACGCCTGCGCCATCGCCTTCTGCGACGCCGTCGAGGCGGGCGGGTACCAGTCGATGATCTACGGCAACCTGACCTACTTCTACCAGCACTTCGACCTCTCCCAGCTCCTGGACTATCCCCTCTGGCTGGCGCAGTACAACAGCACGCCCACGTTCTACTACCACTTCGACATGTGGCAGTACACGAGCAAGGGCTCCATCGCCGGGATCGACGGGAACGTGGACCTCGACCTCTACCTCATCCCTAAAAAATAAGAGGCACATCCCTACGACGAAACGACCTGCCGTCCGAACGGACAGCAGGTCGTTTTCCATGCGATATCAGTCATCGGCCCCCGGCCGCCGCCCAGAAGCCCGGCAGGTCGGTCAGGTCCGGCAGATACAGCGTCGAGACGGCCTTCAGGGCCTCCTGGTCGCTGAACGGGTCGTAGACCCCCGCGACGGGATAGCCCGCCCGGCGGGCCGTCGTCGCCGCGTGGACGGCGTCCTCGAAGACCCAGGTCTCCTCCGTGCGCGTGCCGAGCGCGTCGCGGGCGGCGTCGTAGATGGCCGGAGTGGACTTGTTCACGCCCAGGTCCCCGCAGGTGAGGACCACGTCGAGCAGCGGCAGCAGCCCCACGTGCGCCAGCCCCTCCAGGATCACCGACCGGTCCGTCGCCGTGGCCAGGGCCAGCTTCACGCCCCGGTCCCGCAGACCGCGGAGGAAGTCCGCCGCGCCCGCCTTGGCGGTGACCTCGTGCCGGTAGAACCCGCGGATCATATCGCGGATGTCGTCCTCGATCTCGTCGTGGGTCCGCTCGACCCGATAGACCCGCTGGAGATAGTCCGCGCACTCGGCCTGGCTCAGGTGGAAGATGGCCTCGCGCAGGTCCGGCCGCGGCGTCTTGCCCAGACCGAGCAGATAGCGCGTCGCCATGTCCTCCCACATGCCCATCGAATCCAGCAGCGTCCCGTCCGCGTCGAAGATCGCCCCACGGATCATCCTGCATCGCCCCTTCCTTTGGTATCTGAGAGGACAGTGTAGCAGAAAAAAGCCCTCTGGTCAAGCGACGCGGATCGTGCTAGAATGGACCGTGAGCTTGACCGACGCAAGGAGGATCCCTATGTCTGACATCTGTTTCATCTTCGGGGCCGGTCCGTTCTACGGCCTGCCCGTCGCCCCGCAGGACGGGGACCACATCATCGCGGCCGACGGCGGCCTGCGCCACTGTCTGGCCGAGGGACTCACGCCCGAGCTGGTCCTCGGGGACCTCGACTCCCTCGACCGCGTGCCCGAGGCGCTCTCCTCCAAGCTCTACCCGGTCGAGAAGGACGACACCGACACCATGCTCGCCATCAGGACCGGGCTGGCGCGCGGCTATCGCCGGTTCCACCTCTACGGCGGCACCGGCGGGCGGATGGACCACACGCTGGCCAACCTCCAGGCCCTCGGCTTCCTCGCCCAGCACGGGGCGCAGGGCTGGCTGTACGATGAGCGATACGTCTTCACCGCCATCCGCGACGGCGGCGTGCTCGACCTGCCCCGCCGCGACGCGGGCATCTTCTCCGTCTTCTGTCTGGGGGCGGAGGCGCGCGGCGTCTCCATCACCGGGGCGCAGTACCCGCTGGACCGGGCAGCGGTCTCCCCCTGGTTCCCGATCGGCGTGAGCAATCACTTCATCGGTCAGGCCCCGCGGATCGCGGTCGAGGCCGGCTGCCTGCTCGTCGGGTGGGAGCTGGCCTGACAGGTCCCCATGATACACAAGAACGCGCCCTGCCAGTTGGCAGGGCGCGTCAGCGTGTCAAAAAAGCCTCGCAGAGTTTCGCGCTCGGAAGCGCGAAATAAGATCAAATCATTTTCTCCGGTGACATGTGCGCCGGAGAAAATACTTCTCAGCCCGTAAGTGTGCGAATCGTCCGCCGCAGGCGGACGGTGCGTTTGCGCAACGGGCTGCATCCACCCTGTCGGAAAACCCCGCAGGGGGTTTTCGACAGTCTCAACGCGCCCTGCCAGTTGGCAGGGCGCGTTTTCGTCGTCGTATCTGCGATCAGATCAGCTTCGAGGTGAAGAACACGGCCAGGATGAACAGCCAGGCCACCACCACCCAGATGGCGTAGTACGCCACGGCCACGCCGAACACGATCGCCACGATCATCACGAGCGCCGCGAAGAGCACGGTGAGGTAGAAGGCCGGGTAGACCGCGTCCGGCTGGAACAGCCGGGTCCGCCGCTCGCCCCGCACGAGGACGCCGTCGCTCTTTTGCAGCTTGCGCCCGAGCAGGATGCCGACGATGCCGATCACGGCGGTCACGCTCATGCAGATGTGGGCGGTCGGGCCGCCGGAGGTGACGCGATAGATCCACAGGCCGAGGATGGTCAGGAAGCAGATGATGGCACAGCAGAAGCATTCCTTCTGGAAGAGGTAGTACAGCAACGCCAGGACGCCCAGGCAGGGGATCGCCGCCAGGATGACGGGGGCGCCGACGGTGCCGTAATGCCGCATGACGAAGCAGCCGACGCCGACGGCCAGGAAGGCCGCGCAGAGGATGAACTGAGCGGTGCCCTCATGCACCGGATCGTCGCTGCGCCAGATCTTCAGCCCCAGGACCAGGAAGACCAGGAAGCCGATGACGCCGACGACCGGCAGGACCATCAGCACCTTGTCCAGCGCCGCCATCGCGCCGATCTCGTCGGTCCGCGCGTGGACGTAGAAGCGGTTGAACAGGATCATGATCACTTCTGCCACGACAGCGCCCAGGCACCAGAGCATCATCTTCCGGAAGATGTAGTCCTCCATCTGCGCCTTGGTGCGCTCGAACTGAGGCTTTTCTGTGCGGGGCTCGATCTTATTTTTCTTCATAACGGTGAACACACTCCAAGTCCGGGGATGCCGATCCCCCGAGGATAACTGCGAGACGCTGCCAACTATTATACCAGATCCTGCGCCGCTTCGCAAGCCGAAACGCGAAAGATCCTAGGTTTTCCAGCCATCATTTCTTTTTGAAGCCGTCCTTGAGCGACACGCTGCGGTCGAACACCATGTGTCCGGGCGCCGCGTCGCGGTTGTCCAGGCAGAAATAGCCCTGACGCAGGAACTGGTACGCCGTCGCGGTCTTGCCGCGCTCGGGCATGGGCGCGTCCGCCAGGCTGTGCTCGACCTTGCAGCCGGTCAGGACCTCGAGGCTGTTGGGATCGAGGCAGTCGAGGAAGTCCTTGTCCGGGCCGTCGGGCGCGGCGTCGGAGAAGAGGTAGTCGTACAGACGGACCTCGGCGTCCACGGCGCCGTCCTGATCGACCCAGTGGATGGTCGCGCCCTTGACCTTGCGGCCGTCGGCGGGGTTGCCGCCTCGGGAGTCGGGGTCGTAATCGCAGAGGACCTCGACGACGTTCCCGGCCTCGTCCTTGACGCAGCCGGTCGGGCGGATGAGATAGGCGCCCTTCAGACGGCACTCGGGGCCGCCGGGATAGAGACGCTTGTACTTCGGGATGGGGGTCTCCAGGAAATCGTCGGCCTCGATGTAGAGGTGACGGGAGAACGGCACCATGCGGGTCCCGGCGCTCTCATCGACGGGGTTGTTCTCGACGGCCAGCTCCTCGCGCTGGTCCTCGGGATAGTTCGTGATGGTGAGCTTCACGGGGCGCAGGACGGCCATGACGCGCTGGGCGTGCTCGTTGAGGTCCTCACGCAGGCAGGACTCCAGGAAGGCCCAATCGACGGTGGAATCGACCTTGGAGACGCCGATGCGCTCGCAGAACGAGCGGATCGCCTTGGGGGTATAGCCGCGGCGGCGCAGACCGCAGAGGGTGGGCATCCGCGGATCGTCCCAGCCGGAGACCAGGCCGCGCTCGACGAGCAGGCGCAGCTTCCGCTTGGACATGACGGTGTAGTTGATGCCGAGCCGGGCGAACTCGATCTGCCGCGGCTTGGACGGGACGGAGACGTTGTCCACGACCCAGTCGTACAGGGGGCGGTGGTTCTCATACTCCAGCGAGCAGAGGGAGTGGGTGAT
>CAKTJM010000131.1 GCA_934567745.1 uncultured Eubacteriales bacterium
CTGCGGCGGACGATTCGCACACTTGTGGGCTGAGAAGTATTTTCTCCGACGCACATGTCGCCGGAGAAAATGATTTGATCTTATTTCGCGCTTCCGAGCGCGAAACTGGGACTCGCCAAGAGCCGCCTTCGGCGGTCAGTCGCTTCCATGGCGCCTGCGGGCGCTCATCTGCGAGGCTTTTTTGACACGCTGACGGACGCACCGCGCAGCGGTGCGTCCGTTTTTCACAGGTAGGATATCTCTCCCAACGCCGCAGGAGAGCAGACCAAAGGCTCCCTTGCGTAAAGGGAGCTGTCAGCCGGGACGGCTGACTGAGGGATCGGAACGTCGAGGGCATCGACCACGCTTCCTCAGAAGGCCGCCCGTCCGCCGCGACGCCCGTGCGCATCCAACGCCACGATCCCTCCGACTCGGCTGCGCCGAGCGAGGCTTTTCCCGTGGATCCAACGTCGCAGCAAAGCGAACAGGGGAGAGGCCGTCAGGCGTCCTGCGGGGCGGCCGCCTCCTCCGCGTCCGGCTCGGCGAGCTGGTCGAGGAGATCGCTGCGGACGGCGAGACGGCAGATGGCCCGGAAGGTCTCCTCGCTGACGTCGTGCTCGATCTTGCAGGCATCGGCCTCCGCGACCTCGGGGTCCACCCCCAGGGACACGAGGAAGCCCATGAGGGTCTTGTGCCGCTGGCCCATCTTCATGGCGACGGCCATGCCGGTCTCGGTGAGGGTGATGAGCCCCTCCTTGTCCATCGTGATGTAGCCGTTCTCGCGAAGGCGCTTCGTGCTGTAGGTCACGCTGGGCTTGGTGACGCCCAGATAGTCCGCGATGTCCACGGAACGGATGTAGCCGTGCTTCTCCTTCATGAAGAGCATGGCCTCCAGATAATCTTCTCCGGCGCGTTGGAGCTTCATGGCCGATCGTACCAACCTTTCCTCAAAATACACCCCTAGATTAACACACTCTAACCAAAAATGCAAGGAGGACGTAAAAAATACGAGTTACCTATTGCAAACTCGCGTTAAAGGTGCTAAACTACAGGCCGGTCAAGGGAACTTGACCTCTATTTCGCATCTATAGTTAGTCTTTGCTAATCACAAGCAGGAGGGATGATGATGATGCCGCTGAGTCTTGCCAGCTATGGAGAAGAGAACCTGATCCGCAAGGTCGGGGGGGACCCCGAGACGAAGAAGCACCTGGAGGACCTGGGCTTCGTCGCGGGGAGCGCTGTGACGGTGGTCTCTGCGATGCACGGGAACCTCATCGTGAAGGTGAAGGGAGCCCGTGTGGCCATCAGCGAAGAGATGGCGCGCAAGATCATGATCTGACCGCTGAGAGAGGAGGAGAGGACATGAAGACACTGAAGGAGACCAAGATCGGCGAGACCGCGAAGGTCGTCAAGCTGCACGGGGCCGGTCCTGTGCGCCGCCGGATCATGGACATGGGCATCACGAAGGGCGTGGACGTGTTCGTCCGCAAGGTCGCTCCGCTGGGCGATCCCGTGGAGGTGACGGTCCGCGGCTACGAGCTGAGCCTGCGCCGTGCCGACGCCGAGATGATCGAAGTCGAATGAGCGAACAAGCAAGAGAGAATGATTTGAAGGAGCAGTCAAATGGATAAGCAGATCAAGATCGCCCTCGCGGGCAACCCGAACTGCGGGAAGACGACGCTGTTCAACGGGCTCACTGGCTCCAACCAGTTCGTGGGCAACTGGCCCGGCGTCACCGTGGAGAAGAAGGAAGGCAAGCTCAAGCGCCATGATGACGTCGTCATCATGGACCTGCCCGGCATCTACTCCCTCTCTCCGTACACCCTGGAGGAGGTCGTCTCCCGTAACTACCTGATCACCGAGCGCCCCGACGCCATCCTGAACATCGTGGACGGCACCAACCTGGAGCGCAACCTCTACCTGACCACGCAGCTGACCGAGCTGGGCATCCCGGTCGTCATCGCCATCAACATGATGGACGTCGTCCGCAAGAACGGCGACAAGATCGACGTCGCGGAGCTCTCCCGTGAGCTCGGCTGCAAGATCGTCGAGATCTCCGCGCTGAAGGGCGAGGGCATCATGGACGCCGCCGAGGCCGCCATCGAGGCCGCCCGCAGCACGAAGACCATCCCGATGCACACCTTCTCCGGCCCCGTCGAGCACGCCATCGCGCACATCGAGGAGGCGGCCGTCCACGATCTGCCGCTCGAGCAGCAGCGCTGGTACGCCATCAAGATCTTCGAGCGCGACGACAAGGTGCTCGAGCAGCTCAGCATCCCCGCCGACACGATGGCCCACATCGAGAAGGACATCCAGGCCGCCGAGGTCGAGTTGGACGACGACGCCGAGTCCATCATCACCAACGAGCGCTACGTGTACATCGCCCAGCTCATGAAGGGCTGCTACAAGAAGAAGTCCGCCGGTGCGCTCTCCACCTCCGACAAGATCGACCGCGTCGTGACCAACCGCTGGCTGGGCCTGCCCATCTTCGCGGTCATCATGTTCCTCGTCTACTGGGTCGCCATGGTCGCCGTGGGCGCGCCTGCGACCGACTGGGCCAACGATGGCCTGTTCGGCGACGGTTACCACCTGTTCGGCAACGGCTCCGCGGCCTATTCCGATGCCGCTGACGGCTACACCGAGTCCATGAACGCCGTCGATGCCTTCCTCGGCCTGGAGAAGGACGGCGCGGACGCCGTCGCCGAGGCCCTGGACACCGAGTCCGAGGACTTCGACCCCGCTGTCGCCGCCACCCTCCTGGATGAGTATGCGGCCCAGTTCTCCGCGACCGACGAGGCCACCATCGGCATCGAGGACGAGGAGACCCTCGCCGTCGAGGACGTGACCTACACCGGTGCGGACCTGTCCGCCGCCGTCGCCGCCCTCGAGGAGAGCGACTTTGCCGAGCCCGACCCCGCCGACTACGGCACCTGGGTGCCCGGCATCCCCGCCCTCGTGGGCAACGCCCTTGAGAACACCAACTGCGCGGAATGGCTCAGCAGCCTGATCCTCGACGGCATCATCGCCGGCGTCGGCGCGGTGCTCGGCTTCGTGCCGCAGATGCTGGTCCTGTTCCTGATGCTCGCCTTCCTGGAGGCCTGCGGCTACATGGCCCGTATCGCCTTCGTCCTGGACCGTATCTTCCGTAAGTTCGGCCTGTCCGGCAAGTCCTTCATCCCGATGCTCATCGGCGTGGGCTGCGGCGTCCCCGGCGTCATGGCCTCCCGTACCATCGAGAACGAGCGCGACCGTCGGATGACGATCATGACCACCACCTTCATCCCCTGCGGCGCGAAGGTGCCCTTCATCGCCATGATCGCGGGCGCCATCTTCGGCGGCTCCGCCTGGGTCGCGACCTCCGCCTACTTCGTCGGCATGGCCGCCATCATCCTCTCCGGCATCATGCTGAAGAAGACCAAGATGTTCTCCGGCGAGCCCGCTCCCTTCGTCATGGAGCTGCCCGCCTACCACCTGCCCACCGTCGGCAACGTCCTGCGTTCCATGTGGGAGCGCGGCTGGTCCTTCATCAAGAAGGCCGGCACCATCATCCTCCTGTCCACCATCGTCATCTGGTTCACCACCTACTTCGGCGTCGTGGACGGCTCTCTCCAGATGCTCTCTGAGGAGGAGATCGGCCAGTCCATCCTGGCCACCATCGGCAACGGCATCGCCTGGATCTTCGCACCGCTCGGCTGGGGCAACTGGCAGGCCGCCGTGGCCTCCATCACCGGCCTGGTCGCCAAGGAGAACATCGTCGGCACCATGGGCATCCTCTATGGCGGCTCCGGCGACGTGTACGGCAGCCTGGCGCTGGCCTTCACCGCCGTCTCCGGCTACTCCTTCCTGGTGTTCAACCTACTCTGCGCGCCCTGCTTCGCCGCCATCGGCGCCATCAAGCGCGAGATGAACAACGCCAAGTGGACCTGGTTCGCCATCGGCTATCAGTGCGGCTTCGCCTATGTCGTGGCCCTGATCGTCAACCAGCTCGGCAACGCCTTCACGGGCAACGTGAACGTCCTCGGCCTGATCGTGGCCATCGTCCTGCTGATCGGCATCCTCTACATGCTGGTCCGCCCGTACAAGGAAGCCACCCGTCTGGCCACCAAGCTCAACTGAACCAACTGACTTTTTCCTGACAAAGGAGGGAACGTCATGCTCCGTGGGATCTTCCCCAATCTCTCGACCTTCCTGATCGCCGCCGTCATCCTGGCGATCGTCCTCTGCATCGTCCTCACCATGCATCGCCACAAGAAGCAAGGCAAGACCTCCTGCGGTCATGATTGCTCGTGCTGCGGCGGCAGCTGCCACCACGGCGAACACACCTGAACAGCGGAAAAGAGAGTGATGCGGCCTGGCCGCGGCGCTCTCTTCCGCCATATCCCGGCGGACGTCCCGGAGAAAGGAACGTGAGACACATGACCAAGACGACACTGAAGATCGACGGCATGATGTGCGGCATGTGCGAGGCGCACGTGAACGATGCCATCCGCGCCTGCGTCCCGGTGAAGAAGCTGACCACCTCCCACAGCAAGGGGACGGCCGTCCTCGTGACCGAGGCGCCGGTGAACGAGACCGCTCTGCGCGCGGCGGTGGACAGGACGGGCTACGAGGTCCTGTCCGTGCAGTCGGAGCCGTACGAGAAGCGCGGCCTGTTCCACCGGCGATGAGCGCGGTCCGGGGCACCGCCCTGGCCCCGCTGACGGCCCGGGAGCAGGTGTTCTTCGGGCGGCAGGCGCAGGTGGTGCGGCGCGGGGCGGACGGCCTGATC
>CAKTJM010000132.1 GCA_934567745.1 uncultured Eubacteriales bacterium
CCCACGGGTGCATCTATTGCGACGCGCGGAGCGACCGCTACCGGACGGAGGACCGTCCCTTCGAGGACATCGCCGTCAAGCAGGACGCACTGGCGCTCCTGGAGGACGCCCTGCGGCGCAAGCGCCGCGCGTGCATGATCGGCACCGGCTCGATGACGGACCCCTATCTCCCGTTGGAGCGGACGCTGGGGCTCACACGCGGCGCGCTGGCGCTGATCGACCGGTACGGCTTCGGCGCGACGCTCCAGACGAAGTCCGCTGACGTCCTGCGGGACCTCGATCTGCTCCGCTCCATCCACGCGCAGACGAAATGCGTCGTCCAGATGACGCTGACCACGGCGGACGAGGCGCTGTGCCGCCAGATCGAGCCGCACGTGAGCACGACGCAAGAGCGCGTCGCCGCGCTGCATGCCCTGCATGCGGCGGGGATCCCCACGGTCGTGTGGCTCTCCCCCATCCTGCCATTCCTCAACGACACGGTGGAAAACGTCCGCGCGATCCTCGCCCAGTGCGCCGACGCGGGCGTGTGGGGCGTGCTGTGCTTCGGGATGGGCGTGACACTGCGCGCCGGGAGCCGGTCGTGGTTCTACCGGAACCTCGACCGGCTCTTCCCCGGACTGAAGGAGCGGTACGTCCGCACCTATGGCGACCGGTACTATCTGGGCAGCCCCCGCGAGGCCACGCTGATGCGGCTCTTCCACGAGACCTGCGAGGCCTATGGGCTGGTGCACGACAACGACCGGATCTTCGCGTATCTGTCTACGCTGGACGAGCCGCAGATGAGTTTGTGGTGAGGGGGCGAGCGTTGCAACGGCAACGGCAGCCAATGATACGAAGGCGTCCATTCTGGGCGTACAACTGCAAGAAGGCTACTATTCGACAAAGGAAGACTATACGCGTGACGACGGGACCTTCGTCGAAGGGACCACCATCGATATGGGATCCCGCTCGGACACTGCGCCAGAGGGACGAAACAACTACCTGTATTATCAGGATGGTGTCCTTACGATCCAGGCAAGGTGTTTGTCAGCAGCTCGAACAACTCACCGGTGCATGTTTCCTCCGGCAGTCTGACGGTAAGGGGCTCCGGAGCCATCTCCCTGTACGGCATGGGTGTTCCGGCGCTGATCGTCAGTACCAACGCAAAAATCGATTTTGCCCTCACACCGAACGATAGTAATGAGCAACTGCACATTTCCAGCAACAGCTGTGCTGCGGTACGAGGCGATCTTACCGTCAGCAGTGGTGGACGCATCGTTCTCTCGACCTCTGATTTTCTAAATGAGGACTCCACCGATGTCTACAACACCATCGACGGCAATGCTGATATCCAGGTGGAGTCTCTGCTCCTGCACAATGAGACGGGTGGCGCATGTGTCAATGGCGATTTGACGGTAAAGGCAGAGAAATACTGCCAGATCGTCAATCAGAGTGAGGACCGAGCGGCGCTGATGGGCGGTACATACTGGATCGAGACTAGCGATCTCAATATGCGGAGCTATTTTGGTCCCTTGGTGAACGGTGATCTTACCTGCAAGGGTGTTGAAAGCACGGATGATCTCGATGGAAAGCTTTCTATCTTTGGCTGTACCATCGGTGAGACCCCTGTGGTCCGGGGGAATATCACCGTACTGGGCGGCAGTTTGTATCTAGGTGATCAGTATTATTTTCGTGACACCACAGACGAGCGGTACACCCAATTCAAGGATAATATGGCTGACGGCCCGATACTAGTGGGTGATTTGACGCTTAAAAACGCAGAGAGGCTCAATGTGAGTCGAAAAGATGCCGGGACCACGCCCCTGATCACCGGTGATGTGACCCTGACCGACTGCTTTGACATCGGCATGAACGTCTGGGGCCCCATCGATCGGGGCACTGGCACGGGTCCCGCGATCAAGGGCAGCGTGACGCTGAACAGCAGCAGACTGGGGATCATCGCCGAAAGCAGCAACGACTACGGCGAGATCAATGACGCCCCTGGCTTAGTAGACTGCAAGCTTTCCATGACGAACAGCATTTTCACCGTTTACAGCCGGAACAACGACATCACACCTGTCATCGACCAACCCTACGAGTGGCATGTCGATAACTATGTCAGCAGCAAGCCAGTCTTCATCAAGAGTACGGAGAAACACTATACCGCAGCGGAATCCAAAAACGATACGTCGCTGGTGATCCGGTCCGGCGATAAGATAGGCTTCCGCGCCGCGAAGCTCGGTGGCGGCTACATCACCGGCACGGCCCTCCAACCGGTCACGATGCCCACGTATCTGATCATGGAAGGTGACAACTTCGCTTTCCGCAAGGTGCCGGGCTATCAGGAGATCGTCACTCAGGAGGAGTGGGGCGAGCATAAGGGATACGGTATCCCGACAGGAACAGATCTGACAGACTATCTCACTCTGGACAAGCCACAGGGTGGCATCTGGAAGCTCACGACCGCCGAAAACGCGTATCAGGACGACACCTCCATACAACTGACCATCAGCGGGACTGCAGGCGGCACCAACTGCTCGGGCCCTGTGACGCTGACCATTTCCGGCACGATGCTGGACAGTGGAGAAAAACTGGCGGTGTCTCCCAGCAAATACACACGGTGGAATATCACAGGATCCACCACACAGGCCACGGAATATGATCTTTGGGTCGAAGGGGTGCAGGTGACTAGCCGAAACCAGACCGATATCCTGAACAACGGTATGGCATCCTTCGACCCGCAGACCAGCACACTGTTCCTTAAAAATGCCGATCTGCAGTTAGGGATCAAAGACCCGGTGATCAAGTCTGAGCTGGACGCACTGACGCTTTCGGTCACCGGTCAGAATACGCTGTGCTGCCTAGAAGGTGTCGTGATCGACGCGAAGAGGCTGACGGTCATGCTGACGGATGCCGACTCGTCTCTGACGGTTTGTTCCAATCAGGCATTGGCATTCACATACAATCCCATTCTCCCTGACGGAGCGGAGCTTTGGTCCGGCAGCAACGTCAATGGGCTTTCCTATACGCCGCAGGCGGACTGCACTGCCAACATGTGCATCAGAATCACACTGCACAAGATGCAGAAGACCTGGATATACGATTCGGAGAAGCACTGGCACTTCTGCACCAATGAGAACTGCACGTATCAGTCCGGAATGGCCAAGCACGACATCGAATGGGAGCCCGAGACGGAATCTTACGGCACAACGCCAGGAGTCTGGTATAAGGCCTGCAAAGTTTGTGCGTACAGGGGAGCGTCGGAAGAAAAGCCCTTCTTTGGGCCGAAGATCGAAACCACGGCGCTTCCTGACAGCGAAATCGGGATGAGCTACAGGGCGTCTATTTCTGTTGCAGAGGACGCATCGAAGCCGCTTACATGGAGCATTGAGTCCGGTGCACTGCCGGACGGGCTGGAGCTGAACGCTGAAACAGGTGAGATCACCGGAAAGACCCTGACAGAGGGCACATACACCTTCACCGTAAAAGTCCAGGGCGCGGCGTCTCCGCTTTTGAACGCGACAGCAACGTATACCATCAAAGTGACTGCCTCGTCCAATGAACTGAAATTCGTCCAGCGCATCACGAAAAATGCGCTGAAAAATGCAGATGCAGATTCCCGAGAGAATATTGAAAACGCAATTTACAACCTGATTTTCAAGGCACAGTTCAGACCGACAGGGATCAACTCGAGTAAGGATCGTAGATTTGATAACACTGAGAAAGCCAAATCTACAGGTTCGAAGGATGTGAATAAGAACTTCGAGAAAATGCCCATCACCCCTGATACTACGGTCACATCCCTTTCGCTGGTCATGGAAGACACGACGGTGCTCTGTGTTTCGGACGGTGAAAACAAGGCCGCGTGGTGGGGTGCCAATTTCGACGAACCAGCTGTTGGACCGGATGAGCTATTTTCCAATAGTAATGTCACTGAACCCGCAGGAGAGACCGATGAGGATGATACTCCCTCTCAGGACTACAATGACCACTCGTCCAGCAAAGCAATTTCCGTTGGCAGCTCCGCTAACGGTAGCGTGACTGTCAGCCCCAAGACCGCATCGAAGGGCGATACTGTCACGGTGACCGTCCGCCCCGACACGGGCTATATGCTGGGGACCATCACCGTCACCGATCAGGATGGCAAAGAGCTCGCTCTGACCGACATGGGCAACGGAACGTTCACCTTCCCCATGCCCGCTTCCAGGGTCATGGTCAAGGCCGTGTTCCAGCTCATCACGTTCACTGATGTCCCCGGCGGCTCCTACTATGAGGAAGCCGTCAAATGGGCCACGGACAACGCGAACACCAAGGGCATGACTGATACGACGTTCGGCCCCGACCTGATCTGCACCAGAGCACAGGCCGTCACCTTCCTGTGGCGTGCGCAGAGTACACCGGCGACGGACGGCGCACTCCCGTTCACAGACGTTGCAGACGATGCTTACTACGCCGACGCTGTCCTATGGGCAGTGACGGAGGAGGTCACCAAGGGCACCAGCGATACCACGTTCAGCCCTGACGCAGACTGCACGAGAGCACAGATCGTCACGTTCCTTTGGAGGGCACTGAAGTAAGCCTCTCCGTTCAGGGTGACACATTCCTTCCCTTTTGTTCGACGGACGGCCCGGACATTTCGCGTGTCCGGGCCGTCTT
>CAKTJM010000133.1 GCA_934567745.1 uncultured Eubacteriales bacterium
GGGTGTGGCCAGCCCCTCGCCATCAAAAAAGACGCAAACGGGCCCTGCGACCAATTCTGGTCGCAGGGCCTTCTGATAGGGGGCGTTGTTCACTGGACGGCCGCGAAGCCCTGTTCCAGGTCCGCGATGATGTCGTCGATGTGCTCCGTGCCGATGGACAGCCGGATCGTGTTCTGATGGATGCCCTGGTCCTCCAGCTCCTCGGGGGTGAGCTGGGAGTGGGTCGTGGTGGCCGGATGGATCACCAGGGACTTCACGTCGGCCACGTTCGCCAGCAGGGAGAAGATGGTCAGATGGTCGATGAAGGCGTGGGCCTCCTTCTGGCCGCCCTTGATGTCGAAGGTGAAGATGGACGCGCCGCCGTTGGGGAAGTACTTCTCATACAGCGCATGGTCCGGGTGGTCCGGCAGGGACGGATGGTCCACGCGCTCGACCAGGGGGTGGGACGCGAGATAGTCCACGACCTTCTTGGTGTTCTCGACGTGGCGGTCGAGCCGCAGGGACAGCGTCTCGACGCCCTGGAGCAGCAGGAAGGCGTTGAAGGGCGAGATGGCCGCGCCGGTGTCGCGCAGCAGGATGGCGCGGACGTAGGTGACGAACGCCGCCGGGCCGGCCGCCTCGACGAAGGAGATGCCATGATAGCTGGGGTTCGGCTCCGCGATGGGGGCATAGCGGCCGCTGGTCTTCCAATCGAACTTGCCGGAATCGACGATGATGCCGCCGAGGGTGGTCCCGTGGCCGCCGATGAACTTGGTGGCCGAGTGGACGACGATGTCCGCGCCGTGCTCGATGGGGCGGATCAGGTAGGGCGTGCCGAAGGTGTTGTCGATGACCAGCGGCAGGCCGTGCGCGTGGGCGATGGCCGCGATGGCGTCGATGTCGGGGATGTCGCTGTTGGGGTTGCCCAGGGTCTCGAGGTAGATGGCCTTCGTGTTCGGCCGGATGGCCGCGGTGACCTGCTCAAGGTCGTGGGCATCGACGAAGGTGGTGGTGATGCCGTACTGCGGCAGGGTGTGCGCCAGCAGGTTGTAGCTCCCGCCGTAGATGGTCTTCTGCGCCACGATGTGGTCGCCCGCCTGGGCGAGGGCCTGGATCGTGTAGGTGATCGCCGCCGCGCCGGAGGCAGTCGCCAGAGCGGCGACGCCGCCCTCGAGGGCCGCGATGCGCTTCTCCAGGACGTCCTGGGTGGAGTTGGTCAGACGACCGTAAATGTTCCCCGCGTCCGCCAGACCGAAGCGGGCGGCGGCGTGGGCGGAGTCCCGGAAGACGTAGCTGGTGGTCTGATAGATGGGCACCGCGCGGGCGTCTGTGGCGGGATCGGGCTGCTCCTGACCAACGTGGAGCTGTAAGGTCTCGAAACGATAGTTGCTCATAGTCATATACCTCTTTCTATATCTTTTCCATGTAGTCTGTTCGGATGAAAAAGCCGGGTCATCATCGTGCCCGGAAGAGGTATGGCTGGACGGTGCGGCTCTCACCGTCGGTGCGCCAAGGCTAAGGCGCGACCGGCCACCTCTCCTGTCCGGGCCCGGCACATTCGCCCATAGCGGAAATTGCTCCTGAGCAGCCGCCCAAAGATCGCCTTCATCGCGCTCACCTCCTTCAACCTATCTTCTTGGTATGGTGGTAGTATAGCGTAGGACGGCGCTCCTGTCAACGGGGATATACCAACAAACGCGGTTGGTTTATGGATTTTATTTTCGTCATCTCGACGATCGGCCGGGCGGGCGCACATCTTTTACGCTGATTTTACATACAACTGACCTAAGCATGATGGTCCCGCCCCCGGCCCATGGGGTATGATGGGACTAAAACTTTGGAAGAAGGGGTCTTTCCATGTACGCGGTCATCGACATCGGTTCCAACACCATCCGCCTCGTCCTCTATAAGCTCGTCGGCGGCATCCCGCAGCCCGCGCTCAACAGCAAGCAGGCGACCGGTCTCGCGGGCTACGTCGATAAGCGCCGCCGCCTGACCGAAGAGGGGATCGCCAAGGCGATCGAGGTCCTGCGCCGCTTCCAGCGGATCCTCGCCACGGTCCAGCCCAAGCGGACCTACGTCTTCGCGACCGCCTCCCTGCGCAACGTCGTCAACGGGAAGGAGGTCGCCCAGGCCATCCGCGCCGCCTGCGGGCTGGAGGTGCGCATCCTGACCGGCAGCGAGGAGGCCGTCTTCGACTACTTTGGGGCGCTCCACTCCCTGCCCGCCCAGGACGGGCTCCTGGTGGACATCGGCGGCGGGAGCACGGAGCTGGTCCTCTTCCGGACCTCGGAGGTGGTCTCCACCTGCTCGCTGCCCATGGGCTCCCTCGATCTCTTCGGCCGCTTCGTCCGCGACGTCCTGCCCACCCCGGAGGAGTTCGACGCGATCGCCCGCTATGCCGCCGATCAGCTCGCCTCCGTCACCTTCCCGGTGCCGGACGCCGCGTCGGACGCGCTCTGCGGCGTCGGCGGGACCTGCCGCGCCGCCTGTCTCGTCAGCGACGCCCTCTACGACACCCACATCGGTTATACGGGCTTCCCGTGCAAGCGGCTCAAGAAGATGACGAAGCTCCTGAAGACCGACCGCCCGGCCCTGATCCGCGCCATCATCAAGACCGCGCCGGACCGGCTCCACACCCTCCTGCCCGGTCTCGCCATCCTCACCGCCGTCGCGGCGCGGTACGACTGCGTCCACTTCTCCGCCAGCCCCTGCGGCGTCCGGGAGGGGTATCTCATGTATCAGCTCGAAGGAGGTCACGACCATGCCTGACCACGTCCCGCCGACCTATACGCAGAATCGGGAGCTGTCCTGGCTGCGCTTCGATGAACGGGTCCTGCTCGAGGCCACCGACCCGACCGTCCCCCTCCTCGAACAGCTCAAGTTCCTCGCCATCTTCACCAGCAACCTCGACGAGTTCTTCATGCTCCGCGTCGGGAGCCTGCACGACATGTCGCTCATGGACGTCCGGTCCATCGACGCCAAGTCCGGCCTGTCCCCCGCCGAGCAGCTCACGGCCATCTTCGCCGCCGTCCGGCCCCTCATCGCGCAGCGGGACGCCATCTGGGCCGACCTGTGCGCCCGCCTGGCCCCCCACGGGATCCACGCGCTCACGCTCGACCGGCTCCCCAAGCAGGACCGCGCGTTCGCCCGCCGCTGGTTCGAGCAGGAGGTCGATCCCCTCCTCTCGCCCCAGGTCATCGACAGCCACCACCCCTTCCCCCATCTCGCCAACAAGGTCCTCCACGTCGGCGTCCGGCTCCGCGGCAAGCGCGGCGAGCGCTTCGGCATCATCCCCCTGCCCGCCGCGGTGCCGGAGGTCCTGTTCCTGCCCGGCGACGAGGTCCGCTGGATCGGGACGGGCGACCTCCTCCTCGACCAGGTCTCCCGCGTCTTCCAGGGGTACAAGGTCGTCGAGGCGGCCCTGTTCTGCGTCACGCGCAACGCCGACATCACCCCCAACGACGAGGCCTTCGAGGTCGATGAGGACTTCCGCACGCAGATGAAGAAGCTCCTGCGCTCCCGCACCCGGCTCGCGCCCGTGCGGCTGGAGCTGGACCGGTCCATCTCCGCGACGTTCCAGGCGTACCTGTGCGACCGGCTCCGGCTCGCGCCGGAGCAGGTCTTCCCCTCCGCCTCGCCGCTCAAGCTCGGCTGGGCCTTCTCCCTGGCGGACCGGCTCACGCCCGCCCAGCGCCGGCGGCTCACCTATCCGCCGTTCACGCCCCAGCGCACCGACGCCCTCGTCCCCGGCGAGAGCGTCCTGCGGCAGGTCCTCCGGCACGACGTCCTGCTCTCCTACCCCTATGAGAGCATGGACCCCTTCCTCCAGCTCCTGCGCGAGGCCGCCGAGGACCCCGCCATCCTCTCCATCAAGATCACCATCTACCGCCTCGCCAGCCGCGCCAAGCTCGTCGAGCACCTCTGCACCGCGGCGGAGAACGGGAAGGACGTCACGGTCATGATCGAGCTGCGCGCCCGCTTCGACGAGCAGAACAACATCGACTGGTCCCAGCAGCTCGAAGAGGCCGGGTGCCGCATCCTGTACGGCTTCGACGCCTACAAGGTCCACTCGAAGGTCTGTCTCATCACCCGCAAGGACCGCAGCGGCGTGACCTACCTCACCCAGATCGGCACCGGGAACTACAACGAGAAGACGGCCACCCAGTACACGGACCTGTCCTACCTCACCGCCGACCAGGAGATCGGCGCCGACGCCGCCACGTTCTTCAAGGAGCTGGCCATCGGCGACCTGGAAGGCGCGTATCGCCGTCTCCTCGTCGCGCCGAACGCGATGAAGGACCGGCTCCTGCAGCTGATCGACCGGGAGATCGCCAAGGGGCCGGACGGCTACCTCTACTTCAAGCTCAACTCCGTCACCGACCTGACGCTGATCCGCAAGCTGCGCGAGGCCTCCTGCGCCGGGGTGCAGGTCGATATGGTCGTGCGCGGCATCTGCTGTCTCCTGCCGGAGGTCCCCGGCGAGACCGAGAACATCCACATCAAGAGCCTCGTCGGCCGCTATCTCGAGCACGCGCGGATCTACTGCTTCGGCCGCGGCGAGGACGAGCTGCTCTACCTCTCCTCCGCCGACTTCATGACCCGCAGCATGGACC
>CAKTJM010000134.1 GCA_934567745.1 uncultured Eubacteriales bacterium
ATCCCGCTGAACCTGTACTCCCAGAAGGTCTCGTCCGTGGACGAGCTGAAGGACGGCGACATCGTCGCCATCCCCGACGACCTGACCAACGGCGGCCGCGCCCTGAAGGTCCTCGAGGCCGCCGGGCTGATCGAGCTGGACCCCGCCGCCGCCTTCAACCCCACCCTGGACGACATCACCAACTATAAGGTGGGCATCCAGATCGAGGAGCTCAAGGCCAACGTGATCCCCTCCGCCCTGGCCGACGTGACCGCCGCCGTGGTCAACGGCAACTATGCGCTGGACTTCGGTCTGAAGACCGAAGAGGCCATCTACAAGGACACGGTCCTGGACGTGGAGGAGTACTGGAACCTGATCGCCGCCCGCACCGCTGACCTGGCGGACCCGGACAAGGCGGCCGTGTATGAGAAGGTCGTCGAGGCCTTCCAGACCCCCGAGACCGAGACGGTGTTCAACGACACCTACGGCGGCTACTTCATCGCCGTCGGCTGGGACCAGGATCTGCTGGCGAAGTAAAAACGCGACCCACATCGTGCCGCCGGCCCCCGGCGAGAAGGCGGCCAGCATCGGCGGCAACATCAGCACGAACACCGGCGGGATGCGGGCGGTGAAGTACGGCGTCACCCGCGACTATGTGCGGGGGCTGGAGGTCGTGCTGGCGGACGGGACGGTGATGACCGTCGGCGGCAAGCAGGTCAAGGACGCCAGCGGCCTGTCGCTGAAGCATCTGCTGATCGGCTCCGAGGGGACGCTCGCCGTCATCACGAAGTGCCTGCTGCGGCTGCTGCCGAAGCCGGAGACCTCCGTGAGCGTCCTCGTCCCGTACCCGGACCTGGACACCGGCATCCGGAGCGTCCTGACGATCCTGCGCGCCGACGCGGACCCCACCGCGGTGGAGTTCATGGAGCGCAAGGTGGTCGCGCTGGGCGAGCGGTCCTCCGGCGTGCGCTATCCGCGCCCGGACGCCGGCTCGTACATCCTCCTGACCTTCGACGGGCGGCGGAGCACGGTGGAGGCCAACGTCGAGCGGGTGCGCACGCTGGCGCTGGCGCACGGCGCGCTCGACTATCTCGTGCTGACCGATCCGGCGCAGGCGGCGGACATCTGGAAGGCCCGGGGCGCGCTGGTCAAAGCGGTGGAGGCCGTCTCCGAGCAGGAGCCGGTGGACATCGTGGTGCCCATCAGCCGCACGGAAGAGTTCGCCCACTCCATCAACGAGCTGGAGACCACCTCCGGGGTGCAGATGATCGCCTTCGGCCACGCCGGGGACGGCAGCGTGCACCTGTGCGTCGTCCGCGGCGACCGGGACGAGGAGATCTGGCAGCGTGCGCTGCACGAGACCATGGACGCCGCCTATGCCGAGGCCTACCGCCTGGGCGGCGTGGCCTCCGGCGAGCACGGCATCGGCCTGTCCAAGCGGCGCTATTACCTGCGGGAGACGGCGGCGGAGGACCTGGCCGCGATGGGGGCCATCAAGGACGCCCTCGACCCGCTGCACATCCTCAACGACCAAAAAGCCTACATCCAGGGAGGGACCGACCATGCAGAGACTGTCTGAACGCACCATCGGCTTCACCGATTCCGTCATCCGCCGGATGACGCGCGTCTCCCTTGAGCACGGCGCGGTGAACCTGCCCCAGGGCTTCCCGGACTTCGATCCGCCGCAGGCGATCCTCGATCGCCTGGCGGAGGTGGCCCACGAGGACTATCACCAGTACGCCATCACCTGGGGCGCGCAGGGCCTGCGGGAGGCGCTGGCCGCCAAGCAGTCCCGCCTCATGGGGCGCACCATCGACCCCAACGGCGAGATCGTCGTCACCTGCGGCAGCACGGAGGCCATGATGGCCGCCATGCTGACCGTGACGGACCCCGGTGACAAGGTGGTCATCTTCTCCCCGTTCTATGAGAACTACGGCGCGGACACCATCCTCTCCGGCGCGGAGCCGATCTACGTCCCGCTGATGCCGCCCACGTTCCGCTTCGACCCGGAGGGGGCCTATTACGTCCTGCTGGACATCTCGGAGTTCGGCTACGACGACGATCTGCGGTTCTGCGAGGACCTGGCCCGGCTAGTGGGTGTCGGCGCGGTGCCGGGGTCCAGCTTCTTCCGGGAGCCGGTGCACCACCTGATCCGCCTGCACTTCGCCAAGCGGGACGAGACCCTGCTGGCGGCGCTGGAGCGGCTGCAGGACCTGCGGAAGAAGATCCCGCCGCGCAAGCGCGGGTGAGAAGGACGACCTCGGGCGGAAAGCCCCGGAGCGATGCAGCTCCGGGGCTTTCCTATGCTCGGGGATCGTTCCGAGATCGGAACGATCCCCGAGAAAAAGACGAAAGTGTTCCCATTTCGGGATTTAGATTGACCGGATGCATACTTTGTTCTATAATGGGAACGATCTTGAGGGAGGTGAGCACCATGGTGGAGCGAACGGGGTATCTGGAACGACTCCGGCAGTGGAAGGATGAGCAGGTCATCAAGGTGGTGACGGGCATCCGCCGCTGCGGGAAGTCCACCCTGCTGGCCCAGTATCAGGACTGGCTGAGGGCCAGCGGCGTCCCGGCGGAGCGGATCGTGTCCGTGAACTTCGAGGAGCTGGAATATGAAGAGCTGCTGGACTATCGGCGGCTGTATGCGTATCTGAAGGAGCGGCTCGTCCCGGGGGCGACGACCTATCTCTTCCTGGACGAGATCCAGAAGGTCGCCGGGTTCGAGAAGGTCGTGGACAGCCTGTACGTCAAGACGGACGTGGACCTCTACATCACCGGCTCGAATGCGTACCTGCTCTCCGGGGAGCCGGCCACGCTCCTGACCGGGCGGTATGTGGAGATCCGGATGCTCCCGCTGTCCCTGCAGGAGTTTTTGACGATCACCGGGCTGGACGAGGAGCGCGGTCTCGCGGAGTATCTCCGGTGCGGCGGCCTGCCCTACGTCGCCCGGATGGACCGGACGCCCGAGAAGGTCGAGACCTATCTGGAGGGCATCTACAACACCGTCATCGTCAGGGACATCGAGGACCGTCAGGCCCGGCGGGCGCAGGATCCCACCCGGCGGAAGATCACGGACATCACGCTGCTCAAGACCATCGCGCGGTACCTCGCCAGCGTGGTGGGCAGCCCCGTCTCCATCCGCAGCATCACGGACTATCTGATCTCCAGCGGGCGGAAGGTCTCGCCCAACACCGTGGGCGACTATGTGGAGGCCCTGACGGAGTCCTTCCTCTTCTATCCGGTGGAGCGCTTCGACATCGTCGGCAAGCGGCTGCTGAAGGCCGACCGGAAGCTGTATATCGTCGATCTCGGCCTGCGCGACCACATCCTGCCGCGCAGGCGGTACGATCTGGGCTTCACGCTGGAGAACGTGGTCTATTTCGAGCTGCTGCGCCGGGGCTACCGGGTGACGATCGGCAAGCTCGGCAGCACGGAGGTGGACTTCGTCGCGGAGCGGCAGGGCGCATACACCTACGTCCAGGTGACGGCGGACATGACGGCCCAGGAGACGTTCGAGCGCGAGCTGCGGCCGCTCACACAGATCCGGGACAACCACCAGAAGCTCATCCTGACCGCCGACCGGCTGACGCCGGGCAACTACGACGGCATCCGCGTGGTGCAGCTCACGGACTGGCTGCTCGGGCGGGAGGGCTGAGCCGAACGACGCGAAAGCAGGGGGCGACGGGAACGATCCCGCCGCCCCCTGCTCCTGTCTGCGCCCCGCCCCGGCGAAAAAACGCCCTGTTTTTTCCAGAACGGGCTTGACAGACGGCGGGGATCGTGGTTGATACTATCGACCTACTTGGTAAATAGGGAGAACAAAGAGCGAAAAGGAGGTACCGACATGAAGACTCGAATGACCCGCCGCATCGTGGCCATCGCGTGTCGTCCCTGCTGTCTTCTCCGAACAGACGGCAGGTCCTCCGTGCTGCGCACAGCGGCCTGAGCAGATCGCAGGAATGACGCGTCCCGTCTGTTGGAAGGAGATCGGAGCCTTCGGACAGACGGGCTTTTTTTATCCAGATGAGGTGTACTGATGATCGTATCACAAGAAAGCACGACCGCGAAGCTGTGCTCCTTCGCGCGGGCCTACCATTCGACTTACGTCCGGAAAAAGATCTTCGATGACTCCCTGGCCTTCGACTTCATGGGGCCGGAGCAGTATCGGGAGACGGGACAGCTGATCGGGCACGATTACCGGGCGGACCGGCTCGACCCCGACCAAAGCTTCCGCAGCAGTGAGATCGCGGAGAAGCTGGACCACTATCTGACGCCGATCCCCCTCTCGCGGATCGCCTTCGCCGAGCAGGCGCTCGCCGCGTTCGCGCGCCGCTTCCCTCGGTGCCAATACGTCATCTGCGGGGCGGGCATGGACACCTTCCTCTTCCGCAACGGCGACGAGCGCATCCGGAGGTGCCGTCAAGATTTATGCGCAAAATTGTTTGCAGGCTCCGGCTGAGTGAAGTCAGCCGGCAATAGAGGCGTCGTACAGAACCGCCTCCAAGTGCTTCATGTTCATGTACTTCTTGTTGCCCCACTGGGTGCCCGCCACGTGGCGAAG
>CAKTJM010000135.1 GCA_934567745.1 uncultured Eubacteriales bacterium
TATCTGGGCGATATGGAATTATCGGAAGCGCTCCGCGCCGGAAACGCCAAAGGGCAGATAGCAGAAGCGGAAATAACGGACGCACAGGGCAAGCACCAAAAGAAAGCGATCATCAAAGGGGCGCGTCTGCACTTATATCCACCCGGCTTTAATCTGTACCGGGCAAGCCGGGGTGTGAAAAGGCCGGAGATATGGCAGACAACAGAAGCCGAAGCACAAGCATTGATACATGGCGCACCGCTCACCTATGAAAAAACAATCTCCATCACCGATGAAGCTGGGGCAGTCAAGAACATTATCAACTATCGACAATACAATAGTGCCTCAAAGGAGGGAGGCCAGCTTGACACAGCGCAAGAAGCGATACCATCCAAAGATACCTGACTATGAATTAGAGGCGATTGCCCGCTGCCTGCTCCCAGATATGCAAAGCTATTTTGAAAGTGACGAGGGCAAGCGGGCCTTTGCCGAATGGCAAGCACAGCAGCAAAAACAGGGTGATAATCCCAAATAACAGCGGCGGCAGTATGTACCACACATACCGCCGCCGTTTTGCGTTACGCTATTTCGTCTAAATAAATGATAAATCCGAACCCATTCCCTACCGGAAAAAGGTTCGGATTATCTTGATTTGGTGGAGATAAGCGGGATCGAACCGCTGACCTCTTGAATGCCATTCAAGCGCTCTCCCAGCTGAGCTATACCCCCGTATTCGTTTGCGTCCCTCACTTGGGACAAGAGCTATACTATCAGACGAGGGGGTATTTGTCAAGCGGGAAACGCAAAAAACTGCAAAAAATTTTCGTGGGCCGAAAAACGCTCAGCGCGTCATCGCGTCGAAGGCGTTCTCGACCTTCCGCGCGGTGCGGTCGATGGAGCGGCGGATCTTGCGCTCCTTGGCCTTCATGCGGATGCCCAGGCAGGTGCCGGCGGTCATGCCGACGGCCACGCCGGTCCAGAACTGGCAGCAGCTCATGGCGGAGCCCCCTTTCTGAAAAGATCTGTCCGTCGAGACAGGGTTAGTGTGTCCCGCTTTTCGCAAAATCCGTTGCTAAAATCTGAGCGGTATAGTATAATCGACAGATGTCATTCGATTCTTTGATTCTTTGATCTTCGGAGGGACACGCATGACCACTTTGTACCTCATCCGACATGCGGAGGCCGAGGGCAACCTCTACCGCCGCATCCATGGCCAATACGACAGCCTCATCACCGACAACGGCTACCGCCAGATCCAGGCCCTGCGCCGCCGGTTCGAGCCGATCCACATCGATGCTGTCTATTCCAGCGACCTCTTCCGCACCATGACCACCGCCCGCGGCTCGATCTGCGGGCCGAAGCATCTCCCGCTCCATACCCGCCGGGACCTGCGCGAGATCGACATGGGCGCGTGGGAGGACCGCTCCTGGGCGGGCGTCGCGATGACCGAGCCGGAGGAGATGGCGCGCTTCTCCGCCGCCTCGCCGGACTTCCGCGCCCCCGGCGGCGAGAGCTTCGAGGAGCTGCGCCAGCGCGGCGCGGCCGCCATCCGCGACATCGCGGCCCGGCACCCGGACCAGACCGTCGCCGTCTTCGCGCACGGGACCTTCCTGCGCAACACCGTCGCCTGCCTGCGCGGGCTGAGCCTGGCGGACATGGCCAACGTCGGCCACAGCGACAACACCGCCGTCACCTGCCTGACCTTCGACGGCGACCGGATGGAGCTGGTCTTCCTCGACGACAATTCCCACCTGGACGGGACGATCTCCACCCTCGCCCAGCAGCACTGGTGGAACAAGGACGCGAAGCGCAAGGACATCAACCTCTGGTTTCGCCCCTTCGATCCCAAGAGCGAGGACGACGCCGCGTTCTACCGCGCGGCGCGCGAGGAGATCTGGACGGCGCTGTACGGCAGTCTGGACCGCTGCGACACGGAGGGCTTCCTCGCCGAGGCCCGGCAGGACGCGCTGCACGATGCGCTGTGGGTCGCGATGTCCGGCCACCGGCCGGTCGGCCTGCTCCAGCTCGACCCGGCCCGCGGGTCCCGTCTGGGCGTCGGCTACATCGCCTTCCTCTGTCTGATCCCCGAGGAGCGCCGCAGCGGCCTGGGCGTCCAGCTCATCGGCAAGGCCGTCAGCCTCACCCGCCCGCTCGGCTGGGACGAGCTCGCCCTCGTCTGCTCGGAGCGCAACGCGCCCGCGCTGGCGTTCTATGAGCGCTACGGCTTCCGGCGGACCGGCGTGACGGCCGGGGCCTACGGTCCTCTCTATGAGATGGAGAAGTACATCGGCTACGACGGCTGGGACGCACGGCTGTGAACACGGAGTTCCTGCCCATCTCCAAGGCGGAGATGGAAGAGCGCGGCTGGTGGTACTATGACTTCCTGCTCATCACCGGCGATGCCTACGTGGATCACCCCTCCTTCGGCACGGCGATCATCGGCCGCGTGCTGGAGGCAGAGGGCTACCGCGTCGCGGTCCTGGCCCAGCCGGACTGGCGGCGCGACGAGGCGTTCACGGCCCTCGGCCGCCCGCGCTACGGCGTCCTCATCAACGGCGGCAACATCGACTCGATGGTCGCCCACTACACCGCCGCGAAGAAGCGCCGCCACGACGACGCCTATTCCCCCGGTTGCCGGGCGGGCCTGCGCCCGGACCGGGCGACGATCGTCTATGCGGAGCGGGTCCGCTCCCTCTGGCCGGACATCCCCATCGTGATCGGCGGGCTGGAGGCGTCCCTGCGGCGCTTCGCCCACTATGATTACTGGGAGGACAAGGTCCGGCGGTCCATCCTCTTCGACGCGCGGGCGGACCTGCTCATCTACGGCATGGGCGAGCGGGCCGTGCGGGAGATCGCCCGCCGTCTCGCCGCGGGGGAGCCTGTGGAGACGCTCACGGACATCCGCGGCACGGCCTTCGCGGCGGACAGCCCGGACGCCTGCCGCTTCCCGTCGGTCCTGGTCCCGTCGTTCGAGGCGGTGGCGCGGGACAAGCGCGCCTACGCCCAGGCGAACCTGGTGGAGTACGACGAGCACGACCCCGTCCGGGGCCGCGCCGTGATCCAGCCCCACGGGGACCGCTGCCTGATCCTCACGCCCCCGGCCATGCCCCTCTCGACCGCCGAGCTGGACGCCGTGGCGGAGCTGCCCTACGTCCGCGAGCCGCACCCGGTCTACGACAGCCAGGGCGGCGTGCCCGCCATCGAGGAGGTCCGCTTCTCGGTCATCCACAACCGCGGCTGCTTCGGGGCGTGCCGGTTCTGCTCCCTGGCGTTCCACCAGGGGCGGATGGTCACCTCCCGCAGCCACGAGAGCGTCATCCGCGAGGTCACGGAGCTGACGAAGCACCCCGGCTTCAAGGGCTACATCCACGACGTCGGCGGCCCGACCGCCAACTTCCGCCGCCCGTCCTGCCGGCAGCAGCTCAAGCGCGGCCTGTGCAAGAACAGGGACTGTCTCGCTCCGAAGCCCTGCCCGAACCTCGACGCCGACCACACGGACTATCACCTCCTCCTGCGCAAGCTGCGCGCGATCCCGGGCGTGAAGAAGGTCTTCATCCGCTCCGGCATCCGCTTCGACTATCTGTTGCAGGACAAGAGCGGGGAGTTCTTCGCCGACCTCGTCAAGCACCACATCAGCGGCCAGCTCAAGGTCGCCCCGGAGCACTGCGTCGATCACGTGCTCGACCGCATGGGCAAGCCGCACATCGAGGCGTACGAGCGCTTCCGCCAGCGGTACGAGCGGCTCAACCAGAAGTACGGCCTGCGGCAGTACCTGGTGCCGTACCTCATGTCGTCCCACCCCGGCGCGACGCTGGAGGACGCGATCGCGATGGCCCAGTGGCTCGCGAAGACCGGCCGCCAGCCGGAGCAGGTGCAGGATTTCTATCCCACCCCCGGCACCCTGGCCACCTGTATGTACCACACGGGCCTGGACCCGCGGACGATGGAGCCGGTGTACGTGCCGAAGGGCTTCCACGAGAAGCAGCTCCAGCGCGCCCTGCTCCAGTGGAAGCGCCCGGAGAAGCGCGAGCTGGTCCTGGAGGCCCTGCGCCGCACCGGCCGCACGGACCTGATCGGCTACGGTCCGGACTGCCTGCTCCGCCCGGAGCGGCGCAAGCCGGAGGGCGACCGCGCGGCCAAGCCGCCGCACGGCCCCGGCGGGAAGCCGAAGCACGGCAAGGAGCCGCCCCGCGCCGCCCGGCCCGCCCGCGGCAAGGACCGTCCCAAGCCCGGCGGGAAGCCCCCCGCCAAGCGCGGCAGACGGAAATGATAAGGAAACGGACGCACCGCGCAGCGGTGCGTCCGTGAGACTGTCGAAAAACCCCTGCGGGGTTTTCCGACAGGGGGGATGCAGCCCGTTGCGCAAACGCACCGTCCGCCTGCGGCGGACGATCCGCACACTTACGGGCTGAGAAGTAT
>CAKTJM010000136.1 GCA_934567745.1 uncultured Eubacteriales bacterium
AGGTGAGATGCCCGCAGCAGGGGCAGGGATATCGTGTCATCCGGTCGATCGACCTCCTCTCAGTGCGCCCAGAGCGAGCGCTCCTCCTCCGGCGGCGCGGGGCAGCGCGTCCGCCAGGTCTCCGCGACCCAGAGCGGGCCGAGGACCTCCACCTGCGCCCGGTGGACCGTCAGCCAGTCCCACAGGGCCGGGCCGACCGCGGTCAGGGCGGTCAGGTCCACCCGGTCGCCCCTGGCGGGCAGGAGCGCCGTGTCCTGCCCGAAGCGGTCGAGCACCTCCTCCGTCAGCTCCACGTGACAGCGCAGCCGCACCCGCTCCACCCGTCCGGCCGCCGGACCGAAGGGCAGCAGCAGGGCCGCCGGGTCCGGGACCTCCGGCCCCTGCACGGGCAGGTCCAGCGCGACGACCTCGTCCATCCGGTCCGTGCGAAAGAGACGCAGCCGCCCCTCGCGGTGGTCCCAGGCCAGGAGCAGATAGCGCCCGCCGCTCCACAGCAGCGCCTTAGGCGACACGATCCGCCGCGGCCCGGCGGGGACCAGCCCGGCCGCCCCCTGGTGGCGCATCGGGCGCATCCGCAGGGGCCGCTTGGCCCGGCACGCGGCCTGGATCCGGTCCACCACCGCCCAGACCGTCTCGACGGGCACGCCGCCCTCCGGACGGCGCGCCACCGGGCGGCGCAGGGCCCTCCGCGCCGTCCGCGGCGCCAGCCGCAGCAGCCCTTCCAGGAGCCGCTCGCGCTGGGCCTCGCTCATCCAGGGGTAGACGGTCACGGCGTCGATCATCAGCCGGGACTCCCTGTCCGTGAAGTCGTGGCGCGCCAGGTACCAGCCGCCGCTCGGCCCGCGCCGGAAGACGACGTCGATCCCGTTGCGGCGCAGCGTGGCCGCGTCGCGGTAGATGCTCTTGCGCGCCGAGGGGCTCCCGTCGGCCCCCAGCCGCTCCAGGATGGTCCCGATGCTCATCGGGTGCTCCCGGTCGGTCTCCTCCCGCAGCAGCCGGTACAGCAGCAGGGTGCGGTCGCTCGTTTTCGCCTGCATGGCGATCCCTCCTCTCGTGTGGTGGGACTATTATAGAACATCTGTTCTATTTTTGCAAGAGGGTATCGTGCGCCGCGATCCGACGGATCACTCCCAGCCCTTCCACACGTCCGGCTGATAGCCGACGGTGGCCTGCTTGCCGTTGCGGACGATGGGCGTGCGCAGGAGGGTGGGGTCCTCCAGCAGCTTCTCGACCTTGTCCTCCTGCCGGGCGAGGTAGCGCAGCAGGGCGGCGTCGGGATGCTTGGGATCGACGAGGTCGTCGAGCGGGACGGACCGCAGGACGGAGGCCAGCTCGCCGCGGCTGATGCCGTACCGCTTCAGGTCGATGGCCTGGAACTTGACGCGGCGCTCCTTGAAATAGCGCTCGGCCTTTTTCGTGTCGAAGCACTTGGACTTGCCGAAGATCTGGATGTTCATCGCAGACCGCCTTTCCGGCCCGTGGGCCAGGGGATGGGGGACGAAGCTCGTCACCTTCACCAATATCCTACCACATCATGGGGGGAAAGCCCAGAGAAAAATATGTATACTTTTCCTGCGATCGGTGTTATACTATCTAATAAGACGCGAGGTCAGGCCTCGCATTCTGACAGGAACGACGCCGCACGGCGCGGCGCGTGATACATTTGCACGGAGCCCTCCCTGCATCTGCGGGGACGCCGGGCAAAACGCTCCACGGGACAGGGTGGAGCGTCCGCTCGGGTCCCCGTGTCTTCGTATACGTTTTTATCGGGAGGCTCCGGCCAGATCGGACGAAAAGGAGCGAACATGGCAGAAAAATTGAAGATCATCCCGCTCGGCGGGCTCAACGAGATCGGGAAGAACCTGACCGTCTACGAGTTCGGCGGCGACATCATCGTGGTGGACGTCGGCATGGGCTTCCCGGACGACGACATGTACGGCATCGACGTGGTCATCCCGGACGTGAGCTATCTCATCAAGAACCAGGACAAGATCCGCGGCATCTTCCTCACCCACGGGCACGAGGACCACATCGGGGCGCTGCCCTATGTGCTGCGGTCCATCAACGCGCCCATCTACGCCACGCGCATGACCCTCGGCCTGGTGAAGCTGAAGCTGGAGGAGCACCGGCTGCTCGACTCCGTCAAGCTCGTCACCTGCGAGGCTGGGGACGTCATCAAGGCCGGGCGGTTCACGGTGGAGTTCATCCACGCGAACCACTCGATCGCGGACTCGGTGAGCTTCGCCATCCGCTGCCCGGTGGGCACGGTGGTGCATACCGGCGACTTCAAGATCGACCCGACGCCCATCAAGGGCAAGATCATGGACCTCACGCGCCTAGGCGAGCTGGGCAAGGAGGGGGTCCTGGCGATGCTGTCGGACTCGACGAACGTCGAGCGGCCGGGCTACACCCGGTCCGAGCGGGCGGTGGGCGCGTCCTTCGACGCGCTGTTCCGCAGCTGCGATCAGCGCATCATCGTGACCACCTTCGCCTCGAACGTGGACCGCATCCAGCAGATCATCAACGTCGCGGCGCGCTACGGCCGCAAGGTGGCGATCACCGGGCGGAGCATGGAGAACTCCCTGCGCGTGGCGACGGAGCTGGGCTACACGGAGATCCCCTCCGGCGTGCTGGTGGACATCAACCACATCAAGTCCCTCCCCCGCGACAAGGTCTGCATCATCACCACGGGCAGCCAGGGCGAGGCGATGTCGGCCCTGTTCCGCATCGCGTTCTCCACGCACAAGCAGGTGGAGATCCAGCCGGGCGACCGGGTCATCATCTCCGCCTCCGCGATCCCCGGCAACGAGAACTCCGTGAACACCATCATCAACGAGCTGTACCGGAAGAAGGCGGAGGTCGTCAACGAGAGCGCCGGGACGCTGCACGTCTCCGGCCACGCCTGCCAGGAGGAGCTGAAGATCATCCACGCGCTGGTCCGGCCGAAGTTCTTCATCCCGGTCCACGGCGAGCAGCGGCATCTCCAGACGCACGCGAAGGTGGCGGTGGAGATGGGCACGCCGCCGGAGAACGTCATCATCGCGGACGTGGGCCGCGTGATCGAGCTGACACGCGACACGGCGCATCTGGCGGGCACGGTGCCCTCCGGTCGGGTGTTCGTGGACGGCTACGGCGTGGGCGACGTGGGCAGCGTGGTCCTGCGGGACCGCCGCCATCTGGCCCAGGACGGCATGATCGTCGTCGTGGTCTCCCTGTCCGGAGAGACGGGCGAGCTGGTCTCCGGGCCGGACATCATCACGCGCGGCTTCGTGTACGTGAAGGAGTCCGAGAGCCTGATGGAGGAGCTGCGCGAGGTGGCGCTCGAAGCGCTCAACGCCTGCCAGGAGCGGAGCATCACCGACTGGGCGACGATCAAGTCGGCCATCAAGGGGGAGCTGTCCCGCTACCTGTACCGCAAGACGAAGCGCAACCCGATGATCCTGCCGGTCATCATGGAGGTCTGAGCGCGCGTTCGACATCGAAACATGGAAAAAGCGCCTGCTGCGTGATGCAGCAGGCGCTTTTTGGTCAGTCTAAGAGGAAGGGGGCGGAGGTCACTCCTGCAGGCCCTGCTCGTAGGACTGGATCATCTTCTTGACCATCTGGCCGCCGATGGAGCCGGCCTCACGGGTGGTCATGGTGCCGTTGTAGCCCTTCTTCAGGTCCACGCCGACCTCGTTGGCAGCCTCCATCTTGAACTTGTCCATCGCCGCGCGAGCGGAGGGGACCATGATGCGGTTGCTGTTGGAAGACTTATTGCTAGCCATAACAAAGTTTCTCCTTTGTGACGTTGTTCGGTCTTTGCTGAGGGACGACCTCGCGTCGTCCTGGCCTTATGATGACCGATCCGCACGAGGATATCCACGAGCGCTGTGGTCAGATCTTGGAAAATGGCTCTCATGTCCGGCAGCCTTCGATTTTTTGTAGCAAGATCCTCGTTCTCTCTTGACGTCCTCCGAAGAAAAGAGTAAGCTCAAACCGGAACGACGGCGAAAAGGAGGACGACGGGATGAAAACCTACCAAAGCCCGCGGATGGAGCAGCTCACGATGGATCCCGTCCTGGCGCAGGCGCTGGACGACTACGTCCTCCGTCTGGGGAGCGGCGAGCGCGGCCACCTCCAGACCGGCCCGAACGGCACCACCGCGCTCCGCCTGCCCGACGGCCGCGTCGTGTACGTGGACCGGAGCGGCAACGTCGTGGGTGTGGTCGGCTGAACCTCCGACCGAACTGCACGAGGGACCGGCGATGCGTCGGTCCCTCGTTTTCGCAACGATACGACAGACAAAAAGCCCCAGGAGCTATGCTCCTGGGGCTCAGTCTGTCGAGGAACCCAGATTGTAATCAGGAGCAGACTGGGTCTCGAACATATATGAGCGAAAAAACAGCAAA
>CAKTJM010000137.1 GCA_934567745.1 uncultured Eubacteriales bacterium
TCAGAGCGGGACGGAACTCAGCGTTCATCTCCAGCAGAGCGCGGGCGATGCCGTGGCGGATGGCACCGGCCTGGCCGGTCACGCCGCCGCCGGTGACGGTGGCGACGACGTCCACCTTGCCGAGCTGCTCGACGGTGTTCAGGGGCTGACGGACGATCAGCTTCAGGGTCTCCAGACCGAAGTAATCGTCGATGTCACGGCCGTTGATGGTGATGGAACCGGTGCCGTTGGGGAAGAGGTGGACGCGGGCCACGGAGGACTTCCGACGGCCGGTGCCGTAATGGTAAGGCTTCTTGCTCTTATACATGATGTGGTTCCTCCTTATTCAGCGGTCCAGACTTCGGGCTTCTGGGCAGCGTGGATGTGCTCAGCGCCGCGGAAGATCTTCAGGCGGGTCAGGGAATCCTTGGTGATGATGTTGCGGGGCATCATGCCGCGGACGGCCAGCTTCATGGCCAGCTCGGGCTTGTCCTGCATCAGCTTGCGGTACTTGGTCTCCTTGAGGCCGCCCACATAACCGGAATGGGTGCGATAGTACTTCTGATCGAGCTTCTTGCCGGTCAGGACCGCCTTCTCGGCGTTGACGATGATGACGAAGTCACCGCAGTCGGCGTGGGGGGTGTATTCGGGCTTGTGCTTGCCGCGCAGCAGGGTGGCTGCCACGGTCGCGGTCTTACCAAGGGGCTTGCCAGCGGCGTCGAGGACGTACCACTTGCGCTCGATGTTGCCCTTGTTGGCCATAAAAGTGGACATAGGGTCGAACCTCCAAATATCAATTTCCCGGGCGCGGCGGCTTTACAAACCACCGACGGTCCCGTATAATCCATGAGGGCGCGATCCGCCCTCTTTTTCAGCAGGCATCATTATAACGCACGCCCCTGCCAGCGTCAAGACTTTTTCTCGATTTTTCCTGCTGCGGGCACGAAAGCTCCGTTTTTCGCCCATATACTCCCGCAAGCTCACTCATGCTCCGTTTCGATTTTCATTTTCACCTCATTTCCACCCCATCGATCTGATCCAGGAGGGACCAACATGCAGAAGATCCTCAGCCTCGTCCGCCGCTGTGTCGCGGACTATCACATGATCGCGCCGGGGGAGCGCGTCGCCGTCGGCGTCTCCGGCGGGAAGGACTCCCTCCTCACCCTCGTCGCCCTGGCCCGGCTGGCGCGGTTCCTGCCGGGCGGCTTCCGGGTGGAGGCCTTCACCATCGACATGGGGATGCCGGGGATGGACTTCTCCCCCGTCGCGGACCTGTGCCGGGACCTGGACGTCCCCTACCACCTGATCCCGACCAACATCGGCCATGTCCTCTTCGAGACCCGCAAGGAGAAGAACCCCTGCGCCCTGTGCGCCAAGCTCCGCCGCGGGACGCTCAACACCGCCCTGCAGGAGGCGGGCGTTGCGAAGATCGCCCTCGGGCACCACTACGACGACGCCGTCGAGACCTTCTACCTCTCCCTCTTCTACGAGGGGCGGATCTCCTGCTTCCGGCCCGTGACCTACCTCGACCGGATGGGCGTGACCCAGATCCGCCCGCTCCTGTACGTCAGCGAGAGCATGGTCCGCGAGACCGCCGCGCGGCTGGGCCTGCCGGTGGTCCACAACACCTGTCCGGCGGACGGCTCGACCAAGCGGCAGGAGGTCAAGGACCTGATCGCCGAGCTCCAGGGCCGCTACCCCCATCTGAAGCAGTACACCTTCTCCGCCCTCCAGCGCCTGCCCTTCGACGGCTGGCAGACCCTGGAGCCGCTCACGCGCCGCCCCCCGACGGAGGAAGTCTGACCGCCTGCTCATATTTGCGTACTCTACTCATCTCGCGCAAAAAAACACGCAAGACTGGGCATTGCATCGCCGCGGCGGCCTGCCTACCTATGATAATAGAACGTTGCATCGAAGGAGACGATCACGATGAGGCTCGACTACGCCCCCACCGCCCGATACACCCTGTTACAGGGGACCTATTGGGCCAGCTACTGCGCCATCCTCACCTTCTCCAGCGTCTATCTCCTCGCGCGCGGGCTGTCCAACGCGCAGATCGGGCTGCTGCTGAGCATCGCCGGGGCGCTCTCCGCCCTGCTCCAGCCCTTCGTCTCGCGCATCGCCGACGGTCTGCGGCGGATGTCCCTGCGCCAGTTCACCGCCCTGCTCGTCCTGGGCCAGCTCGCGGTCGGCGCGCTGCTGCCGCTGGCGGCCGGACGGCTGCCGCACACGGTGCTGTACGGGCTGCTCATCATCCTGGTGAACCTCGTCATGCCGCTGATCTCCGCCCTGGGCATGGCCTGCATCGACAGCGGCCGGACGCTCAACTTCGGCGCGGCCCGCGCGGCGGGGTCGATCACCTACGGCGTCTGCTCGGCCGTCTTCGGGCGGATGGTCCTGCGCTTCGGCGAGGGGTCCCTCCCCGTCGGGCTGTTCGTGCTGGACGTGCTGCTGCTCATCTCCGTCCTGCTCTTCCGCTTCGCCGGGGGGACGGGCGCGCACGAGGCGCGGGCGGAGGACGCCGCACCGGCGGCCGCCGACCGGCGGCCCTTCCCCCTGCGGTACCGGCACGCGGTGCCGCTACTGCTGGGGGTGATCCTCCTCTTCATCAGCCACAACGTCCTGAACGTCTACGCCTTCCAGATCGTCCTCCCGCTCGGCGGGGACAGCGCCCAGATGGGCACGATGCTCCTGATCCAGTCGCTGATGGAGCTGCCGGTGATGTTCGGCTTCGCCTGGATGCTGCGCCGTGCGGACAGCCGGGTCTGGATGCGGCTGTCGGGCATCGGGTTCTTCCTGCACGCCCTCGGCACCCTGCTGGCGAACAGCATGGGCTTCCTCTACGCCGTCCAGGTCTTCCAGATGAACGGCTACGCCCTGTACATCCTCGCCTACACCTATTATGTGAACGACCGCGTCCGTCCGAACGAGCGCGTCCAGGGCCAGGCGTGGTTCGCCATGGCGATCACGCTCGGCAGCGTGCTGGCGAGCCTGTGCGGCGGGACGATCCTCGACCTGGCGGGGGCGCGGCTGCTGCTCGGCTTCGCCACCGTGACCGGCGGCGCGGGGATGGCGCTGCTGTGGGTGCTCCTGCGCCGCGGGGGGACGACGTTGGGGGTGATGTGAGGTGAGGTGAGGTGAGGTGAGCATACCTCGGTCCCTATCATGCAAAATCATGATGCTCTCATAGCTTCTAAAAAATCTAAAAAACGTCGATGAGACCATGGCTAAACAAACTGCGGCATCGATGGCAGGCATCGCGATGCCATGATCGCTACGACCGGCCAGCATACACTCTTGGGCACTTGGTGGGATACCGATACGCCCGAAGGTCCCTTGTGGTGATGTATGTACTACTTGGTTTGAAAAACGATATCGGTCTTTCCAATCGTTATCCATAAAACAGCACTCATTACGGATGCATTCATTTTGGATGTCGTTAAATGTTATATTGCTTTTCTTGCCCTGCTTTCCTTGGCCCATCCAAAGCGGCTATCATCGGTGCCAGATGCTTCCTGGAAAGCCTTTGCTATCTCTTCGGATCCTTTAGATATAAATTCAGAAACGACACATGTTTCGTACAAAGAACGCCACCTTGCGAACGCTCCATCCGCAAATCCATTTTTGACTAGGCAGAGGATCTCCAAATACTCTTGACAAGCCCGTCCGTACAGCACCTGTAACGCCAGATACCGACACTGTTTATCCCGAAGATATCCCTCTGACCGTTCGACCGCGGCCTTGTTGACAGCATCGCCCGCTTCGCAAGCGAGTATGTACATCATTTCGGAAGCCATGAATCCCTCATGCCACAGTCGTTCTTGATGCGCCAAAAATTTGTTCACCGTGGCACGCTCAAATAAAACAGCTTCCCCCATATGGGTCGAAAAGAAGTCGACATAGTCTGTAGATATCGTATCCAACAAGGTGCTATTCGCTTCGATCAATTTCTCTTTTGACAAGAGCTTATCGATCTCATCCTCAGGGGTCCCAAGTCCCTTGAGCCTTGCACGCTCTGACTCGATCGTATCGTCAATGATCTTCTGAATAAAATCTGGGATCTCGATCACTCCTTCCCTTTTTGTTTTTCGACCAGGCCCTGATACATCTTCATCAGCTCTGCAACACAGGTAGTCTCCGTGGTGGTCTTGATGTCGAACCCGTAGGCCTGCATGACGGCCTTGTCGTTGGCCTGGTGGGCGCGGCGCAGCTCCGGCGGCATGGTGACCTCGTCGTAGAGGTCGGCCAGGCTGCAATCAGGGTAGAGGTTCCGAGCGTCCAGAATGGCTTGTGCGGTCTGTTCGATTTTTGTTCGTTGTTCATTGGTGGGTGTAGGCC
>CAKTJM010000138.1 GCA_934567745.1 uncultured Eubacteriales bacterium
GGTTCTGGACGGTCTCAGCGGTGCCGTCGGTGGGCACCCAGGTGAAGTTCTGACCGGCCAGCTCGCACAGGTCGCCCATGGCCAGCGGGTGGGGATAGCCGGCGCCGGCGCCCTTGATGCCGCCGGGCTGGTTTTCCTTCGCCCAGGCGAAGAACTCGTCGAGGTCAGTCACGCCCAGGGAGGACGGGACGGCCAAGCTGTACTCGTACTTGATCATGGTCTCGAAGATGTCGAAGTCCTCCAGGGTGTAGGACAGGTCCATCTGGAACGGGAGCAGGCACAGCGCGTTGTGGGTGACCATGCCGAAGGTGTAGCCGTCGTTCTTGGCATTGGCCAGCTCGCTCATACCGACGGTACCGGAGCCGCCCTCCTTGTTGACGACGGTGACGGGGACGCCGAGCTCCTTCTCCATCGCCGCGCACATGGCGCGGGTGCACAGGTCGGCGGGGCCGCCGGCGCTCCAGTTGACGATGCAGGTGATGGCGCTCTTGGGATAGCCCTCTTCCGCGGTGCCTTGCCCGTCGCTGCCGCCGCCGCAGCCGGCCAGGACGCTGCAAACGAGGAGCATTGCCAGAGTCAGTGCGAAGAAACGTCTTTTCATGATGGTGCCCTCTTTTCTTTTCATATTTTTTTGCCTGATCCTTCCAGGCGAGATCACAGATGGGAGACGACGCCCTATCGGCTGTCTCCGGGATCGGACCGGTCCGCCTCGACCGAGACACGGTCGGCGACGTCGGCGGGATCGACGGTCTCGACGATCTCCGCATCGACGATCTCCGCATCGATCGTCCCGTCATCGGCGGCTCCCGCGGCCTGAGCGGCCTCATACTCCGCCTTGAGCTTGCGGGCGGACTTGCGTCTGCTGTGGACGATCGTCACGATGGAGATGGCGACCACGGCCCACAGGACCCAGTCCAGGGTGCGGTGGAAGAAGATGTTGAAGTTGCCGTCGGACATGGTCAGGGCCATGCGGGCGTACTTCTCCAGCATCGGCGACAGGATGAAGCCGACCAGCATACAGGCGACGGGGTAGCCGAATTTCATCAGGATGAAGCCCACCACAGTGAAGATCAGCATGATCATGATGTCTTCCAGGCTGGTGAACAGGGCGTACACGCCGACCATGCAGAACATGCACACACAGGGGATGATGATGTTGGGCGGCAGCTTGCTGACCTGCTTGAAGGCTCTCATGAGCACGAAGGTCATCACGAGCAGGATCAGGTTGGAGGCCAGCAGGCCGACGTAGATGTTGTAGACGGACTGGGGATCCTCTTGGAAGATCATGGGACCGGGGGTGAGGCCCTGGAGCATGAACGCGCCCACCAGCAGAGCGGCGGTGACGTCGCCGGGGATGCCCATGGTCAGCAGGGGGATCATGTTGGAGCCGCAGACCGCGTTGTTCGCGGCCTCGGGCCCCGCGACGCCCTCGATGATGCCGGTGCCGAAGCGCTCGGGATGCTTGGAGCGGCGCTTGGCGGTGTCATAGCCCAGCCATGCAGCCAGCGTGGTGCCCAGACCGGGCAGCGCGCCGATGCCGGAGCCGATGAGGGCGGACTGGAACCAGATGGGGAGCAGCCGCTTGACCTCCTTGCGGCTGAGCTTCTCGTCCTCGGGGCCCTTGGGCGGCGGGAGCATGGAGGTCTGCTGATGCGCGGGGGCCAGGTTCTCCACCTGGATCATGATGGCCGACAGGGCCAGCAGACCGATCAGCATGACGACCAGGTCGATGCCGCTGGAGAGCTTCACCAGGCCGAAGGTCAGACGGGAGCTGCCCTCCATCGGGTCGAAGCCCACGGTGCCGAGCAGCAGGCCCAGCGCACCGGCGGCCAGGCCCTTGAACACGTTCTCGCCAGAGGCGGAGCCGATGATGGTCATGGCGAAGAGCATCAGGATGGTGTACTCGGCCGGGCCGATCTCCAGCGCGTACTTCGCGATCGGCTCTGCCACGAAGATCAGCAGGATGGTGGCGAACATGCAGCCGAACATGGAGGAGAACAGGGCCGTCTTGACGGCCTTCGTCGCCTGGCCCTTTTGGGCCATCGCATATCCGTCCATGACCGTCGCGCTCGCCGCCGTCGTACCGGGCGTGGCCAGCAGGATGGCCGAGATACTGCCGCCGAAGCAGCCGCCGTTGAAGGCGCCCAGGCACATGACGATGGCCTGTGTCGGGGTCAGGTAATAGGTGAAGGGGATGACCAGGGCGATCGCCATCGTGGCGGACAGTCCGGGGATGGCGCCCAGGATCAGGCCCACGGTCACGCCGCCGAGCAGACAGATCAGCACGCCAGGCGAGATGATGTTCACAAGGCCGTTGGCTAACATTTCAAGCATTCGTCTCCCCCTCCTTTCACGGCATGTAGAGCTTGAGCCCGTAAGTGAACAGGCACCAGACCAGGACCGGCATCACCACGGACACACCGATGATGACGAATTTGTTCCGCTGCCCCAGGAACACCATCAGGACCGCCAGCATCACGGCGGTCACCGGGATATAGGGCAGATGGTACAGGGCGAACGTGGCGGCCAGCATGATCGCCAGGACGATCACGATCCGGATGATACCGGTCAGATTGAATTCGTAGGTCTTCAGCCCGTACCCGCGCTTCCGGTGCCGATAGGCCCGGATCACCATCCCGACGGCCATCGCCATCAGGATGTAGCAGTACAGGGCCGGCAGGGTCCTCGGGTTCGGGAAGGCCGAGGGATCCATGACCCGGATGTGCCCGGTGACGAAGAACACCCGCGTGATCAGCGCCAGGATGAAGAACACTGCGCCGATGACGGCTTCGCCCTCGAACTCGGTCAGCCTCAGGATCGTCTCGTTGCGTTCGTTGCGCGAGAGATGTTTGGATTTCACCGCTTCTCCTCCTCTTCTTGAGCTTGTTTCACTGAGCCGTGCGGCCCATCCCTGTTTGGCGTCCGCCACCCCCTTGATGGATCGAATCGTTTCCTTCGTTTTTCGTGCCGGATCGCTCACGGACCGCTCCGCCATGAGGCCCCCCAAGACCGCTCCAGGAAAAATCTTTGATCGACATCTGCCGTTTCCTGTGCTATACTTTGAGTATCTTCTTCGTCTCGTGGGGGGGGGCGTTTCCTTTTGTGAGTGTTCCTTTCGATGTTTTTACTATACCATCCCAGACAGCATTCTGTCCATCTCAAGGTTTTGCACAAACCATGCACTTTTTTGCGTGGTTTCACAGACCGTCCCACATCCTTTTCAACAGGATGCACACAGGCAGCAAGGAGAGATCATACATGAACATGTTGCATTTGGAATATTTTCGTGAGGTCGCACGAAGCGAGCACATCCAAAAAACGGGAGAACGGCTGCATGTGAGCCCCTCCGCCATCAGCGCCGGCATCCGCAGTCTGGAGCAGGAGCTGGGCATCCACCTCTTCGACCGGGCCGGGCGGAGCATGCGGCTCAACGAATACGGCAAGCAGTTCCTGCCCTATGTGGAGAGCGCCTTCGCCACCCTGCAGAACGGGGTCGATGCCCTCCACACCGCCTGCGGCGACCAGCGCAAGAGCGTCCGGTTCTCCGTCCAGGACGGTGCGCTCTGGACCTACCTCCTCGCGCCCTTCAGCGCGACGCACCCGGACATCAACATCCGCCAGATCAGCCGGGAGCCGGACCGCCAGGGCAAGCTGATGGACGAGGCCGACCTCGACTTCATCCTCACCGATCTGGACCTGGACAACGGCTCCCTCGACCACTGCGTCCTCTTCCGGGACAAGCTGGTCGTGGGCGTCTCCGAGAGCCACCCCCTGGCCCAGCTGCGCGGCACGCCGCTGAGCATCTTCGACCTCCAGGACGACCTCTTCCTCCTGCGCCCCAAGTCCGACATGTTCCAGCAGTACGTGGACCAGCTCCTCAAGAAGATCGGCTTCCGCCCCTCCAAGGTCATGGTCATGGAGTACATGCTGCGCTACCGGATGTTCCAGGAGGGCCCGGGCGTCATCATCACCACCCAGCGCGTCATGGACCGCGAGACGGCCATGCTCCCCCGCGCCGTCTGTCTCCAGATCCAGGAGTTCGCCGACTTCGCCCTGACGAAGAAGCTCTATTGGAAGAAGAACGTCCCCCTCTCCCCTGCCGCCGTCACCTTCAAGGAGTATCTCCAGCGGGAGGCCGTCTACAACGGCGGCTGTCAAAAGCCCTGAGCTGCCTTTCAAAAAACGAAACGGGCCTGTGCCATGCGGCACAGGCCCTCAGTGTGTCAAAAAAGCCTCGCAGAGTTTCGTGCCCGCAGGCACGAAATAGAGTCGAGTCATTTTCTCCGGCGA
>CAKTJM010000139.1 GCA_934567745.1 uncultured Eubacteriales bacterium
ATCCTGGACATCTCCCTGCCCTTCTTCAACGGCTATCACTGGTGCACCGAGATCCGCAAGATCTCCCAGGTGCCCATCCTCTTCCTGACCTCCGCCGCCGACAGCGTGGACGTCGTGACGGCCATGCAGCTCGGCGGGGACGACCTGCTCGCCAAGCCCTTCGACCTGCCGGTCCTCTCCGCCAAGGTCCAGGCGATCCTGCGGCGCAGCTACGACTTCCGCTCCAGCGCCCGGCTCCTCGCGTGCCGCGGCGCGGTGCTGGACGTCTCCGACGGGACCCTCACCGTGGACGGGCAGCGCGTCGAGCTGAGCAAGAACGAGGGTCGGATCCTCCACATGCTCCTCGAACACAAGGGCCAGGCCGTCACACGGGACGCCCTGATGGTCCGGCTGTGGGAATCCGACAGCTTCGTGGACGAGAACACCCTGAACGTCAACGTCGGGCGGCTGCGGCGCAAGCTGGAGGCGGCGGGGCTGACCGACTTCATCCGCACCCGCAAGGGCGTGGGCTACCTCGTGGAGGACTGACCATGCTGCTGGCCTATCTGAGACGGCAGCGGACGGCGCTCCTGCTGCTGGCGGCGGCCATCGGGATCTTCGCCGCCGTGTTCGTCCTGTACGACGTCCCCGTCGAGCCGGTCGGCTATGCCGCCCTGCTGTGCCTGGTCCCCGTGCTGCTGTGCGCCGCGATCGGCTGGCTCCGCTACCGCGCGCGGCACCGCGCCCTGACGGGTCTGGCCCAGTGGACGAACGACCCCGATCTGCCCCTCCCCCCGCCGGGGGACCGGATCGAGGCGGACTATCAGGCCCTCCTGCGCGGCGTCTGCGCGGACCGGGCCAGGCTCGCCGCCCGGGACCACGACCGGATCGAGGACCTGCTGGACTACTTCACCCTCTGGGCGCACCAGATCAAGACCCCCATCGCCGCCGCCCACCTCCTCCTGCAGGAGCAGGGCAGGACCGCCGGGCCGGAGGTGGACATCGAGCTGCAGCGCATCGAGCAGTACGTGGAGATGGTCCTGGGCTACCTCCGCCTGGGCAGCGACAGCATGGACTACGTCCTGCGCGAGGTCCCGCTCGACCCGCTCCTGCGCCGGACGGTCCGCCGCTTCGCGAAGCAGTTCGTCCTGAAGAGGATCGCCCTCGACCTGGATGAGACCGGCCGCACCGTCCTCTCCGACGAGAAGTGGCTTGGCTTCGTCCTCGCCCAGGTGCTCTCCAACGCACTGAAGTACACCCCCGCCGGGGGGCACATCCGCATCCGGGCCGAGGGGGACGCGCTGCTCATCGCCGACGATGGCATAGGGATCCGCGCCGAGGACCTGCCGCGCGTCTTCGAGAAGGGCTTCACCGGCTACAACGGCCGACAGGAGCACCGCTCGACGGGCATCGGGCTCTACCTCTGCCGTCAGGTCATGGACCGGCTGGGCCACGGCATCTCCCTCACGGCTGCCCCCGGCGAGGGGACCTGCGTCCGGCTGGACCTGGCCCGCGCCCCGCAGGTCGTGGAGTGACGGCCGACCTTACAGGATCGTAAGACGGCGCGCCGAACTGTAAGCCAAAGCGATGGCGGCGGTCCGGCGCGTGCGGTATCCTAGAGGGGAAAAGGAGGGCTGCACGATGCCTTTGTTGGAAGTACGTCATCTACAGAAGATCTATACCACCCGGTTCGGCGGCAACCAGGTCCAGGCGCTCCGGAACGTCGATTTCTCCGTCGAGCGCGGCGAATACGTCGCCATCATGGGGGAGTCCGGCTCCGGCAAGACCACCCTGCTGAACATCCTCGCCACCCTCGACCGCCCCACCGCCGGGGAGGTCCTGCTCGACGGCCGGTCCCTGGATGAGATCCGCGACCGCGACCGCGCGGGCTTCCGCCGGACGCACCTGGGGTTCGTGTTCCAGGACTTCGACCTGCTGGACACCCTCACCCTGCGGGACAACATCTTCCTGCCCCTGGTCCTGGCCGGGACGCGGTACGGCGTGATGGAGAGGAAGCTCGCGCCCCTCGCCGAGAAGCTTGGGCTGACGGAGCTGCTGGGGAAGTACCCCTACGAGGTCTCCGGCGGGCAGAAGCAGCGCGCGGCCGTCGCCCGCGCCCTCATCACCGACCCGGCCCTGATCCTTGCCGACGAGCCGACCGGGGCGCTCGACTCCCGCTCGGCGGACGAGCTGCTCGCGCTCTTCGCCGACGTCAACCGGAGCGGCCAGACCATCGTGATGGTCACGCACTCGGTCAAGGCCGCCAGCCACGCCGGGCGGGTCCTCTTCCTGCGCGACGGACAGGTCTACCACCAGCTCTACCGCGGCAACGAGACGCAGGAGGCCCAGTTCGGCCGCATCTCCGACGCGCTGACCGTCCTGACGCAAGGTGGTGGGCGGCATGGGTAAGCTCTTCCCCCGTCTGGCGCTGTCGAACCTCGTGCGGACCCGGCGGTTCTATCTGCCCTATCTCCTCGCGCTGATGGGCACCGCCGCGGCCTTCTACATCATCGTCGCCCTGGCCTATGCCGAGGATCTGCCCGTCATGGAGCGGTACACCTATCTCTCGATGTTCATGACCATCGGCGTCTTCGTCGTGGCCCTCTTCGCGGTCATCTTCCTCACCTACACCAACGGCTTCCTCATGAAGCGGCGGCGGTGGGAGCTGGGGCTCTATCATGTCCTCGGCATGGGCAAGCCCCACCTCGCCCTCATGCTCGGTATGGAGACGGTCTACACCGCCGTGCTCGGCATCGGCGGCGGCATCCTGCTCGGCCTGCTGCTGCAAAAGCTCGTGACCCTGCTGCTGTACCAGATCATGGGCTTCGGCGGCTGGTTCGGCTTCTATGTCTCCCGGATCGGCATCGTCTCGACCGTGCTCCTCTTCGCGGCGATCCTGGTCTTCGACCTGGTCGTGGACCTCGTGCGCATGGGGCGGCTCAGCCCGATGGAGCTCATGCGCGAGGGCTCCGCCGGAGAGCGGGAGCCGAAGACCCGCTGGCCGCTGACCGTCCTCGGCATCCTGTGCCTGGGCGGCGGCTACGGCATCGCCCTGTTCGCCCGCAGCGCCGGGACGGCCTTCACGCTCTACTTCCCAGCCGTCTTCCTGGTCATCATCGGGACCTACGCCCTCTTCTGCTCCGTGAGCATCGCGGTGCTCAAGGGCCTGCGGCGGAACAAGCGGTTCTACTATCAGACCAGCCACTTCATCGGCGTCTCCGGGATGCTCTACCGGATGCGGCGCAACGCCGTGGGCCTGGCGAACATCTGCATCCTGTCCACCATGGTGCTGGTGATGGTCTCCGCCACGCTGTCGCTCTACCTCAACTCCCAGCAAACGCTGGAGACGCAGTTCCCCGGCGACGTGACGGCCAGCATCACATACGACCCGACGGCGGACCACCCCCTCGATCCCGCCGCCGCGGACGCGCAGGTCCGGGAGACCATCGTCCGGGCGGGGCTGCCCGCGGAGGAGCTGTTCCAGTACCGGTACTTCGACTGCAGCGCCCAGCCGCTGGACGACGACAGCTACCTCTACTGGGACCACTATGAGAACGGCTCCGTCGGGCTCCACCTCATCACGGCCGCAGACTATACCAGATACCACGGGGACGCCGGGCTGACCTTCGCCCCGCTGACGTTCCAGTTCCCCCTCGACTTCGACGGGGACTGGCACAGCACGGAGCGGCGCACCGTCACGGTCTCCGCCGCCGCGCTGGAGAAGGGGATCCCGCCCGTCGGCGGGGCCTTCGCCTCGACGCTCAAACCCGTCTGGTACGTCGTCGCGGACGAGGACGACCTCATGGCCGTCTACCGCGCCCAGCAGGAGGTCTGCACGGCCAACGACCGCCCCTACGACCTCATGACCTGGTCGGGGGCCTATCGGGCCGCGGCCGATACGGAGACGATGCTCGACCTGCCGCAGCAGCTGGAGCAGGCCGTGGGCGACTGGACCGACGACATCGGCTCCTGGGAGCGGCTGGACTTCGACACGAAGGAGGCCTTCTCCTCCAACTATTACGCGCTCAACGGCGGGTTCTTCTTCCTCGGGCTGTTCCTGGGCCTGCTGTTCATCATGGCGGCGGTGCTCATCATCTATTACAAGCAGATCTCCGAGGGATATGAGGACCGCGCCCGCTACCGCACCATGCAGCGGGTCGGGCTGGAGCCGGAGATGATCCGGCGGTCCATCCGCAGCCAGATCCTCGTGGTGTTCTTCGCGCCGCTCATCGTGGCGGCGGTCCACGTGGCCTTCGAC
>CAKTJM010000140.1 GCA_934567745.1 uncultured Eubacteriales bacterium
GGACAACGTCACCATGCAGATCGACACGGTGCTCTACTTCCAGATCACCGATCCCAAGCTCTACGCCTACGGCGTCGAGAACCCCATGAACGCCATCGAGAACCTGACCGCCACCACGCTCCGCAACATCATCGGCGAGCTGGAGCTGGACCAGTCCCTGACCTCCCGCGACATCATCAACGCCCGGATGCGCTCCATCCTCGACGAGGCGACCGATCCCTGGGGCATCAAGGTCAACCGCGTGGAGCTGAAGAACATCCTCCCGCCGAAGGACATCCAGAACGCGATGGAGAAGCAGATGCGCGCCGAGCGTGAGCGCCGCGAGTCCATCCTCCAGGCCGAGGGCCAGAAGCAGAGCCAGATCCTCGTGGCCGAGGGCGAGAAGGAGTCCCGCGTCCTGCGCGCGGACGGCGAGAAGCAGGCCCGCATCATGCAGGCCGAGGCCGAGGCGGCCGCCATCCAGCGCGTGAACGAGGCCCTGGCGGCGTCGCTCAAGCTGCTCAACGAGGCCTGCCCGAACGATCAGGTCATCAAGCTCAAGGCGCTCGAGGCCTTCCGGGCCGCGGCGGACGGGCGCGCGACCAAGATCATCATCCCGTCGGAGATCCAGGGGCTCGCCGGTCTGGCCGAGGGCGTCTTCGAGACCGTCAAGCGGCCCGAGGCCCCCAAGAAGCCCGCCACGCCCACCCCGCCCGCCAACTAAGGCGCGCGGACCGAACGATACCCAATACGATACCCAGCCCGCCGCACGGTCGTGCGGCGGGCTGGCTGTACAGAAGGAGGAGAGCGGATGGATCGGACGATCGACAGCCCGCACGGCTGGCCCATCGCCTGCCGTCTCGACTGGGACGGACAGGGGAAGGTCGTCGTCGTGTGCCACGGCTTCGGCAGCAGTAAGGACAGCGTCATGGGCCAGGCCCTGGCGCAGACCGCGCCGGGGCGCGGCCTGGGCGTGCTGCGGTTCGACTTCCCCGCCCACGGGGACAGCCCCGTGTGGGAGGACGGTCTGCGCGTGCCGTATTGCCTGGACGATCTGGCGGCGGTCGAGGACTGGGTGCACGCCCGTGCGCCCGGGACGGAGGTCGTCTTCTTCGGGTCGAGCTTCGGGGCCTACCTCGCCCTGCTGTACCTGGCGGCCCGGCCGCGGCCGGGCGCGCGGGCCTTCCTGCGGTCGGCGGCGGTGTCCATGCCGCAGCTGGTCACGGGCTGGGTCGACGATCGGGCGCGGGCCGACCTCGCGCGGCAGGGGTGGTTCCGGCCGGACTACGACTACGTGCGGGAGATGCGGCTGAGCCAGGCGTTCCTGGACGATCTGGCGGCGCACGACGTCTTCGCGGCGTTCCGCTCCGGTCTGGCGTCGGTGCGCATGGCGCACGGACGGCGGGACACGGTCGCGCCCTTCGCGGACGCGGCGCGGTTCGCCGCACGCTTCGGCGCGGACCTGCGCGCCTTCCCCCAGGGGGACCACCACCTGATGGGACCGGGGGAGGCCGAGGAGGTCCTGGCGCTGGCCCTGTCGTTTTTCTTGGAAGAAAAGTATTGAAATGATAGGGAGATGCGGGTATAATACCCAGTGTCCCACGCGGACCGCATCCCTGACGCGACACGAGGACCCTCCCACACCGGGAGGGAGAAGAGAAAGGACACTGCATGAGCAAGCCTGTTTTCATCACCGCCGACAGCACGAGCGACCTCTCGCCGGAGCTGGCCGAGCGATTCAACATCAAGATCGCCCCCTTGCACGTCACCCTGGGGGACGAGACCTATCTCGACGGTGTCGAGTTCACCCCCGAGATGATCTACGAGCGCTATGACAAGGACAAGACCCTCCCGCGGACCGCTGCCGTCAGCCCGCAGGAGTTCAACGCCTTCTTCGGCCCGCTGGTCGAGCAGGGGTACGAGGTCGTCTTCCTCGCGATCAGCTCCGAGCTGTCCGGCACCTATCAGAACGCCGTCATCGCCGCCCAGGATCTGCCGGGCATCTATCCCGTCGATACCCGCAAGCTGACCACCGGCATCTGCGAGATGCTGATCGCCGCCTGCGGCATGCGTGACGAGGGCAAGGACGCCGCCACCATCGCCCAGGCGATGCAGGACATGATCCCGCGCGTGAACGTCAGCTTCGTCATCGACACGCTGGAGTACATGTGGAAGGGCGGCCGCTGCACCGGCGTCACCGCCTTCGGCGCCAACCTCCTCAAGCTCAAGCCCTGCATCGAGATGCGCGACGGCAAGCTGGAGGTCTGCAAGAAGTACCGCGGCAACATCTTCAAGGTCTACGAGAAGTATATCGAGGAGCGGCTGACCGGCAAGGATGTCGATCCGAACTTCATCTTCATCACGACCTCCCTCGACCTCTCCCAGGAGGTGCGGGACACCATCGAGACGATCATCCGGCGCATCGTGCCGGACCTCAAGGAGCTGGTGTTCGGCCGCGTCGGCTGCACCGTCACCGCCCACTGCGGGCCGGGCACCCTCGGGCTGCTCTTCCTCGAAAAATGATCGGCCTACGCTCCGGTCCCACCGTGCACGGCGCGGCGGGACCGGTTTTTTGTTACGCTTTTGTTACGATTTTGTGAAATCTGGGAAAAAGCCGTGCATTTCGGGGCGAGCTGTGCTATACTCGACCTATCTATGAGAGTACCACCCCTGGAAAAGGAGGATCGCGATGCGAGATCTCACCGCAAAGGCGCAGAGCGGCCGGCGCGTATTGGCGCTGCTGATGGCCCTGGTGATGCTGGTGTGCGCCCTGGGCGCCACGCTCCCCATGGCCGAGGCCGTCACGAGAGAACAGATCAATAACCTGAAAAGCCAGGCCGCCAGCCTGAACACCCAGAAGGCCGACCTGCAGAAGCAGCTCGACAAGCTCGCCGGCTCGAAGGACGCCGCCGTCCAGCAGAAGCAGGTCCTCGAGCAGCAGATCAACGTCCTGCGGGACCAGATCGCCGTCTCGACGCAGGCGATCGCGGAGTATGAACAGCTCATCGCCGCGAAGGAGGTCGAGCTGAAGGAGGCCCAGGACAAGGAGGCCAAGTACAACGCCCTCTTCCTCGAGCGCGTGCGCAGCATGGAGGAGGACGGCACCGTGTCCTACCTGTCCGTCATCTTCAACGCCGAGAGCTTCTCGGACATGCTCGACCAGATCGACCGCGTGACGGAGATCATGGAGTACGACAACCACATCATGGACGAGCTGGCCGCCGCCCGTCAGGCCGTGGCGGACGCCAAGGCCCAGCTGGAGGCGGACAAGGCCGATGAGGAGGCCGCGCGCAGCGAGCTCGCCGCGCAGCAGGCCGACCTGGTCGCCCAGGAGAAGCAGGTGGACGGCCTGATCGCCCAGATCAAGGCCCAGTCCGCTACCTACGCCAGCCAGCTCGAGGAGCTGCAGGCGGACGCCAACGCCATCGCGGGCCAGATCAGCAGCGCCGAGGCGGCCTACGCCGCCCAGATCGCCGAGGCCCGTCGGCAGGAGGAGCTGCGCCGTCAGCAGCAACAGCAACAGCAGCAGAGCGGTGGCGGCGGCTCTGCCAGCACGACGACCGGCTCCGGTGGGTACATCTGGCCGCTGTCCGGCTACACCCGCGTCTCGTCACCGTTCGGCTACCGCAACTGCCCCTTCCACGGGCGCGAGCTGCACGGCGGGTGCGACATCCCGGCCCCGGGCGGCACGCCCATCAAGGCCGCGAAGGCCGGCGTCGTCATCATCTCGACCTACGGCGCGTCCTACGGCAACTACGTCGTCATCGCCCACGGCGACGGCACCCGGACCATGTATGCGCACCAGTCCTCCCGCGCCGTCTCCGCCGGGCAGACCGTCAGCCAGGGCCAGACCATCGGCTACGTTGGCTCCACCGGCAGCTCCACCGGCAACCACCTCCACTTCGAGGTCTGGACCGGCAGCTCCAGCAGCAGCCGCGTCAACCCGATGAACTACTTCTGATCGGCCGTACATGAGAACGAAAAGAACCGGGACGAAACGTCCCGGTTCTTAGGCTGTCGAAAAACCCCTGCGGGGTTTTCCGACAGGGTGGATGCAGCCCGTTGCGCAAACGCACCGTC
>CAKTJM010000141.1 GCA_934567745.1 uncultured Eubacteriales bacterium
CGCCTTCGGCGGTCAGTCGCTTCCATGGCGCCTGCGGGCGCTCATCTGCGAGGCTTTTTTGACACGCTGACGGACGCGCTCATGCGCGTCCTTTTCGTATCTGTCGGCGGTCAGTCGCCCTTGTACTTCTCCAGGAACTGCTTCGTGCGGGCCTGCTTCGGGTCGCCGAAGACCTCCTCCGGGGGGCCCTCCTCCACCACGACGCCGTGGTCCATGAAGATGACCTGGTCCGCGACCTCGCGGGCGAAGCTCATCTCGTGGGTCACGATGATCATCGTCGTGTGCTGCTCCGCCAGGCTGCGCATGACCTTGAGCACCTCGCCCGTCAGCTCCGGGTCCAGCGCCGAGGTCGGCTCGTCGAAGCAGAGGATGTCCGGCTTCATCGCCAGCGCCCGCGCAATGGCGACGCGCTGCTGCTGGCCGCCGGAGAGCTGGTGCGGATAGTTGTCCAGCCGGTCGCTCAGGCCCATCTTCGCCAGCAGCTCGCGGCCCTCGGCCCGGATCTCCTCCAGGGTCGGGCCGCCCTTCTCCCCCTTCGCCAGCAGCTCGCGCGCCAGCGTCACATTCTGCAGGGCGGTGTACTGCGGGAAGAGGTTGAACGACTGGAACACCATCCCGAAGTGCAGCCGCTTGCGGCGGATCTCGTTCTCCCGCTGGGTCTCGGGGTCCTTCGCGTCGAAGAGGGTCTCGCCCCGCACCGTGATGGTCCCCTGGTCCGGCGTCTCCAGGAAGTTCAGGCACCGCAGGAGCGTCGTCTTGCCGCTGCCCGAGGAGCCGATGATGGCCAGGACCTGGCCCTCCTCCAGAGAAAAGCTGATGTCCTCCAGCACGCGCGTGGCGCCGAAGTGCTTCTCGATATGCTTCGCTTCTAAGATCGTCATGGCGCGCCTCCTTATCTGAAGTAGCTGAGCTTGCGCTCGATGGCGCCGAACACGATGGTCAGGACGCCGACGAACAGCAGGTAGAACACGCCCGTGTAGAACAGCGGCCAGATGAGACCGGAGCTCTTCATGTAGGAGAAGCCCGTGAAGGTCAGCTCATACACCGCGATGATGCGCGCCAGGGACGTGTCCTTGACCAGGGTGATGATCTCGTTGGACATCGGGGGCACGATGCGCTTGACCATCTGTAACAGGGTGATCTTGAAGAAGATCTGGCGCTTCGTCATGCCCAGGACCTCGCCCGCCTCGCGCTGGCCGACCGGGACGCCCTGGATGCCGCCGCGGTAGATGACCGAGAAGTAGCAGGCGTAGTTGAGCGAGAACGACACCACCGTCGCCGTCATGCGCCCGGCGTCACCGCTCCAGATGTTGTGGCCCAGCATGCCGGGCACGTACATGAACACGATGAGCTGGAGCATCAGCGGCGTGCCGCGGACCACCCAGACCAGCACGTTGCACACGAGGCTGATCGGCCGGAAGGCCGCCAGCGCGCGGCGGACCTTGCCGGGAGGCGGGGGCGGCGTGAGCGCGTCCTGGGGCGCGACGCCGCCGCTCTTCTTTCTCTTCCGCTTCGGCTCGACCAGGAAGCGGAAGGGGCACCACCGGTTCATCGAACCGAAGGCCACCACCAACCCCAGAGGGATCGCGAAGAGCAGCGTGAAGCAGAATATCTGTACTGTGGCGCCCAGGCCGTTGAGCAGGGTGAGTGTGACGTTCCAAAGCATGGTGAAGGACCTCGTTCTCTCTATAAGCCACGCAAAGGCAGAGAGCGCTCACTCTCTGCCGTTGCGGGATATGACTCTTGTGTTCGTTGCTCCGATCGGGCGGCGATCAGGCGGGGACGACGACGACCTGCGCGTTGTGGCAGTAAGGCACGGTGCAGTTCATCGCGTTCTTGGTCTCGTCGGTGATGGTCATGCCGTTCCACACGACGTCGATGTTCTTGGAGTCGAGCTCCATGCTCTTGGTGTCCCAGTCGATGATGACGAACTTGACCTCGACGCCCAGCTTCTCGGCGACCAGCTTGGCCATGTCGGCGTCGAAGCCGATCCACTCGCCGTTCTCGTCCTGATAGTCCATCGGGGCGAACTCGGTGATGCCGACGATCAGGGTGCCCTTGTCCTGGATGTAGGCGACGTCGCCGTCAGCGGCGGCCTCGAACCCGGCGGGCTCGTCCTGCTCGACCAGAGCTTCCTGGACGCCATACTGCTTCGCGATCTCCTGCATGGTGCCGTCGGCATAGGCCACGGCGAAGAAGTCGTTGATGAACTCGGTCAGGTCGGAGCCGACGCGGCAGCCGACGCCGTAGTCCTCGGTGGTCAGCTCGGTGGTGTGCTTGAGGTCCGGATAGCTGGTGCCCTCGCCGATCATGGCGCCGGCCATCAGCAGGTCGATGATCGCGGCGTCGGAGGTGCCGGAGGCGACCTCCATCAGGGCGTCGGCCTGAGAGGTGACGGAATTGTAGGTGTAGCCGAGCTCCTTGGCGGCGGCCTCACCGGCGGAGCCGGTCTCGACCGCGTAGGTCAGGGAAGCCTCATCGACGGGATCGGTGTTGGCGGTGTCGTCGGCGGTCGTGTCGCCGCCGCAGCCGGCCAGCAGGGCGCAACTGAGCGTGGCAGCCATCAGCAGGGCAAGGATCTTCTTCATTTTCAACTCTCCTGTTCTGTATCGTAGTGTGCAAGGTCGTTCTTCTTTTCGTTTAGCAATCTATCACGCTAAAGCACTACCATAATACCATGCCGGATCGAAATTGCAAGCCCCAAAGCGAAAAAAAGTCCTCCCGCGCCCCTTTTTGGTCATTCCGCCAAAGGGGCATGGGAGGGACACGGAAGGATCTGGACAGGATCACGGTCAGAACCGGGTCTCGCGCGGGCGCAGGAAGGTGTCCCCCGCCGTGGTGAGGCGGTCCACCAGGCCGCCGATCAGGCTGGCGGGGAGCTTGGTGTCGAGGAGGACGCGCCCCGGCTCGGTCCGCCCGTCGGCGTAGCGCTTGACGGAGTCGTACAGCGCCGCGCTGCTCCGCCCGGCGGCGAGGGTCAGGCCGGGGGTCCAGCAGAGGTAGCCCTCCTCGGCCAGCGCCCGGTCGCTGCTCAGGACGAACCAGTTCTCCTGCCGCAGCACCCGCGTGAGGACGGCGCTGGCGGCGCGGACGCTGACCAGCCGGGTCTCGGACGTGTCGCCGTCGGGGATCAGGCCGATCCGGTGGCCGCGGCCCGCGGCCTGGCGGATCTGGTCGGCGCAGGCGCGGACGTCGTCGGCCGGGAAGAAGACCACCGCCGTGGCGTTCACCGCCGCCAGCGCGTCGAGCGTCCGGCTGATGTCCCCGTCCGCCGAGACGCGCAGGCCGAGGTAGAGGGAGAAGGTCGGCTCGTCCGGGTCGGTCGGGGCCGGTGTCGGCGTCGTGCCGCCGTTCCCGCCGGACTGGCCGCTCTGGCCGCGCTCGATGGCGTTCAGACGGCTCTGCATGAGGGAGGCCGCCGAGCTGAGGAAGAGCTGGTCGCTCAGGACGGCGCTGCCGTCCTTGATGCGCAGGATCGGGCCGTAGTCCGTGGTGTAGAAGGAGTAGCTCAGGCCGAAGTAGCGGCAGATGGCGTAGGCAGGGGCGTAATAGATGCCGTTCTGCCGGACGATGGTGCCGGGGACCGGCGACTCGCCGTTCGAGGCGGTGGCCGTGCCGGTGTCCATGTCGAAGGTGAGCTGGCGGCCGGTCAGGTCGTAGAAGATCAGCTCGTTGTTCTCGTTCACGCCGTAATAGACCCCGAAGTTGATGCCCGTCACGCGGCTGCTGAAGATGTTCGCGGGGACGTAGATCCAGCCGTTGTACTGGATGGGCGTCGTCTGGAGGCTCTGGGCCGGGAGGGTGTCGTTGAGGGAGAGGAAGAAGATGCCGCCCGCCGCGGAGGCCGGGACGGTGAGCAGCCCGGCCGCGATGGCCAGGGCGCACAGCAGCGCCAGGAGCTTTTTCTTCATCGGGGTCCCTCCTCTCGTGTCTTTGGGCCATGATATCACATCGGGGCGGGGTTTTCAAGCGTGGGACGCATCGAGCCTTCCTCTGTTATGATATCGTTCCGAACACTACGTGATACAGCGCCGTCACGC
>CAKTJM010000142.1 GCA_934567745.1 uncultured Eubacteriales bacterium
GCCACGAGCTTCTGCTTCTCCATGAGCTTGAGGATCGCCGCGGCGATCTCGTCCTCGCTCACCGTCACGACGTCATCGACGTACTGGCGGACCAGCTCATAGGTCAGGTCGCCCGGATGCTTCACCGCGATGCCGTCGGCGAAGGTCGCGACGCGGTCCAGCGTGGCCGGGCCGCCGTCGCGCAGGCTCTCGACCATCCCGGCCGCGCGCTCGGCCTGGACGCCGTAGACCTTGATGCTCGGGTCCAGGCTCTTGATGGCGAACGCCACGCCGGAGATCAGGCCGCCGCCGCCCACGGGCACCAGGACGGCGTCCGCGTCGGAGAGCTGCTCAAGGACCTCCAGCCCGATCGTCCCCTGCCCCGCGATGACCTCCTCGTCGTCGAAGGGATGGATGAACGTCGCGCCGGTCTCCTCGCGCAAACGCACGGCCTCGGCATAGGCGTCGTCGTACGCGCCCGGGACCAGGCGGACCTTGGCCCCGAGGGCCTTGGTCGCCTCGACCTTGCTGATCGGCGCGCCGTCCGGCATGCAGATGGTGCTGGGGATGCCCATCTCCGTCGCGGCCAGGGCCACGCCCTGGGCGTGGTTGCCCGCGCTGCACGCGAGGATGCCCGCCTGCCGCTGCTCCTGGGTGAGACGGCTGATCTTATAGTACGCCCCGCGCAGCTTGAAGCTGCCGGTGCGCTGCAGGTTCTCGGTCTTCAGATAGATGTGCGTATCGTCGGACAGGTTCGCCCCGTCGATGAGGTCCGTCCGCCGCGCCACGTCCTTCAGGACGAAGGCCGCGTGATAGATCTTGTCCAGTGTCAGCATGTCATCCTCCCTGTCCGCTGCCATCCAAGTGGTCGATGAACTGCTGCGCCGTCCGGCCGGACCGGCCGCCGTGCCGCAGCTCCCATTTGTTCGCCTCCGCCAGCAGCGCCGCGCGCTCGAGCGTCAGCCCCTGCCGCTCGGCCAGGGCCAAGACGATCTGCTGGAACTGGCTGAGGTTCGGGTCGCCGTAGTGGATCCGGACCCCGAAGCGCGCCGAGAGGGACAGCTTCTCCTCCAGCGTGTCGGAGCGGTGCACGTCGTTGTCGTGCTCCATGTCGCCCCGATCCTTCCAGGTCTCGCGGATCAGGTTCCTGCGGTTGGACGTCGCGTACAGCAGCACGTTCTCCGGCCGCGTCTCCACGCCGCCCTCGATCACGGCCTTGAGGAACTTGTACTCCACCTCGTTCTCCTCGAAGGACAGGTCGTCCAGGAAGAGGATGAAGCGATAGTTGCGGTCCTTGATCTGCGCGATCACCGTCGAGAGGTCGCGGAACTGGTGCTTGTACAGCTCGATCATGCGCAGGCCCCGGTCGTAGTACTCGTTGATGAGCGCCTTGACGCTGGAGGACTTGCCCGTGCCCGCGTCGCCGTAGAGCAGCACGTTGTTCGCCGGGCGGCCCGCCAGGAACGCCTCCGTGTTCGCGCGGAGCTGGCGCTTCTGCTCCTCGTATCCCACGAGGTCGGCGAGCATCACCTTGTCCGTGTTGTAGATGGGCAGGAGCGAGACGCCCTCCGCCCCGGACCGGATGCGGAACGCCTTGTTCAGGCCGATCTGCCCCACGCCGTAGGCGGCATAGTGCGCGGTGACGATGGCGAAGAACGCCTCCTCGTCCGGCGCATCCGCGAGCTGGCGGGCCAGCGACCGGACCTTGTCGCTGACGTTCTTGTTGTAGCGCCGCTCGTGCTTGCCGATGGCGGTGTAGCGGCGGATGGTCGAGAAGCAGTCGATGCCCAGATCCCGCTCGATCGGGCCGAAGTCATAATGGAACAGGGCGCGGAACGCCGCGAAGTCCGCCTTGGCGAAGTGGTTGACGGACCCCTCCAGCGCGCCCACCCGCTCGGTGATGAGCGAAAAGGAGTTCTCGTTCGTCGCCAGCAGGAAGGCCAGGTAGTCCTGCCACAGGTCCTCGGCGAAGCCGTAGGCCGTGGCCAGGTCGAGCAGCCGCTTGATCTGGTCGTAGATGCCGCGGATCAGGACCGGCTTGGGCGTCGCGCCCGCCTTCCAGTCCGCGAACAGGCCGGAGAGCCGGAGCAGGATGCTGTCCTGCCCCAGATCCCCGTAGAGCAATAGCCGTGCGGTCAGTGCGTCCATGGGCGCTCAGACCTTCACGCGCCAGCCGTAGGGATCGGCGACGTGGCCGAGCTGGATGCCGGTGACGGTGTCGTAGAGCTTCTGGCTGAGCGGGCCGATCTTGCCGCCGCCGATGGTCATGACCTCGTCCTTATAGCGCAGCTTGCCCACGGGGGAGATGACGGCGGCCGTACCGGTGCCGAAGACCTCCTCCAGCTTGCCCTCGTGCTGGGCGGCGATCAGCTCGTCCACGGAGATGCGGCGCTCCTCGGTGGGCAGGCCCCAATCGCGGCAGAGCTGGAGCACGCTGTTGCGGGTGATGCCGGGCAGGATGCTGCCCGCGAGCATCGGGGTGACGACGGTGCCGTCGATCTTGAAGAAGATGTTCATGGCACCGACCTCTTCGATGTACTTGCGCTCGACGCCGTCGAGCCACAGGACCTGGGCGTAGCCGTCGTCGTGGGCCTTGACCTGGCCCTTCAGGCTCACGGCGTAGTTGCCGCCGGCCTTGGTGAAGCCCATGCCGCCGCGGACCGCGCGGACGTACTCGTCCTCGATCCAGATGCCGACCGGCTCCAAGCCGCTCTCATAGTACGCGCCCGACGGGGAGAGGATGATCATGAACAGATAGCTCTCGGAGGGATCGACGCCCAGGAACGGCTCGGTGGCGAACTCGAAGGGGCGGACGTAGAGGGAGGTGCCGGGATCGGTGGGGATCCACTCCTTCTCGACCTCGACGAGGGCCTTGACGGCCTGGATGAAGTCCTCCTCGGGGATGCGCGGCATGCACAGACGGTCGTTGGAGTCGTTGATGCGCTTGGCATTCATGTCCGGGCGGAACAGGAAGGCCTCGCCGTCCTCGTTGCGATAGGCCTTCAGGCCCTCGAAGACCTCCTGGCCGTAGTGCAGGACCATGGCCGCCGGGGAGAGGCTGATGTCGCCGAAGGGCACGATCCGTGCGTCGTGCCAGCCGCGGCCCTCGTCGTACTCCATGACGAACATATGGTCGGTGAAGATCTTGCCGAAGCCCAGCGGGCCCTCGGGCTTGGCCTTGGGGGCGGTCGTCAACTCATATCTGATATCCAGCATGCTGCATACTCCCTTTCTTTTCTGTATCGGATGGGTCGCCCCACCGTACCGCGGGGCCGGTCACGCGGACCTGGTCGGGATCCGCGTCCGTCGGTTCGTCTCTTAGAAATCGAGGATCGCGCCGCGGTCGGCGGACGTGACCATCTTGGCGTAGCGGGCGAGGTAGCCCGTCTTGACCTTCGGCTCCGGGCAGGTCCAGGCGGCCTTGCGGGCGGCCAGCTCCTCCTCCGGGACCTCCAGCGTGATCGTGCACTGGGGGATGTCGATGCTGATCATGTCCCCCTCGTGCACCAGGCCGATCGGCCCGCCGGCCGCGGCCTCGGGGCTGACGTGGCCGATGGAGGCGCCGCGGGTCGCGCCCGAGAAGCGCCCGTCGGTGATCAGCGCCACCGACTCGCCCAGGCCCATGCCGCAGATGGCGGAGGTCGGGTTGAGCATCTCGCGCATGCCCGGCCCGCCCTTCGGGCCTTCATAGCGGATGACCACCACGTCGCCCGGGCGGATCTTCTGGGCGTAGATGTCGGCGATCGCCGCGTCCTCGGACCCATAGACCCGCGCGGGACCGCGGTGGACCATCATCTCCGGCGCGACGGCCGACTGCTTCACCACGCACCCGTCGGGCGCGAGGTTCCCCTTGAGCACCGCGATGCCGCCGCTCTGGGAATAGGGCCGGTCGATGGGGCGGATGACCTCCTCGTCCCGGTTGCGGGCGGTCTCCAGGTTCTCGGCGATCGTCCTGCCGGTGCAGGTC
>CAKTJM010000143.1 GCA_934567745.1 uncultured Eubacteriales bacterium
AACGGGCTGCATCCACCCTGTCGGAAAACCCCGCAGGGGTTTTTCGACAGTCTCAAGCGCCCCTTTTCAGGGGCGCTTCGCGTGCATCCGCTCTCATCGAGCCGTCGCCTCGCCCTGCGGCGAGGTCCTTCTTCTTATATAGACGGGAAACGAGGCCGTTTCGTGACGCCGAAAACGAAAAAATCTTTATTTTTTCATCGTGGGCCGAGCCAGGGGCGTGCCGTCCGCCCGACGGCGCGCCCTCCCCTTTTCAAACCGCCACCGCTGTGGTAAGATAGCGGCAGAACACGACGGGAGGGATCTCTCCATGGAACATATCGTCCTCGGGCTGCTCGCCCACGTCGATGCCGGGAAGACCACGCTGGCCGAGGCCCTGCTCTACGCCGCGGGGGCCATCCCGGCCCCCGGCCGGGTGGACCACCGCGACGCCTTCCTCGACCGCCACGCCCTTGAGCGGGCCCGCGGCATCACCATCTTCGCCAACCAGGCGCGCTTCTCCGCCCACGGGCTGGACGTGAGCCTGCTCGACACCCCCGGCCACGCCGACTTCTCCGCCGAGGCCGAGCGGACCCTACAGGTCCTCGACTACGCCGTCCTCGTCATCAGCGCGACCGACGGGGTCCAGGCCCACACCGAGACCCTGTGGCGGCTCCTGCGGCGGCGGCAGATCCCCACCTTCCTCTTCGTCAACAAGATGGACCTGCCCACCGCGGGGCGGGCGCGGCTGCTGGCCGACCTGCGGCGCGCCTTCGGCGAGGGCGTCATCGACTGCACCGACCGCAGCGGGCCGGACTGGGCCGAGCAGGTCGCCCTGCGCGACGAGCGGGTGCTCGAGCGGTATCTGGCCGCCGGGCGGCTCGATCCGCGGGACGTCTCCGGGCTGGTGCGCGTGGGGGCGGTCTTCCCCTGCTTCTTCGGGGCCGCGCTGCGGCTGGACGGGGTCGAGGAGCTGCTCTCCGGGCTGGCGGAGCTGACCGAGCCGCCCGTCTACGGGCCGGAGCTGGCCGCGCGGGTCTTCAAGATCGACCGGGACCAACAGGGCGTGCGCCAGACCCATGTGAAGGTCACCGGCGGCGCCCTGCGCGTGCGCGCGCCGCTGACCTATCTGCCCGAGGGCAGCGAGGATCCGGTCACGGAGAAGGTCACCCAGCTGCGGCTGTGGTCCGGCGGGCGGTATGAGGCCGTGGACGAGGTCCCGGCCGGACAGGTCGCCGCCGTGCTGGGGCTGAGCCGGACCTGGGCGGGCCAGGGCCTCGGGGCCGAGGAGGCCGCGCCGCCGCCCCTGCTCGAACCGGTGCTGACCTATCGCCTGCTCCTTCCGCCGGACGTCGATCCGCGCACCTTCCTGCCGAAGCTGCGGCAGCTGGAGGAGGAGGACCCGCAGCTGCACATCGTCTGGGACGAGCGGCACCAGGAGCTGCACGCGCGGCTGATGGGACCGATCCAGATCGAGGTCCTCAAGAGCCTCGTCGCCGAGCGCTTCGACGTGGACCTGGACGTCGATGCGGGGCGCATCCTATATAAAGAGACGATCGCCGCGCCGGTCGAGGGCGTGGGGCACTTCGAGCCGCTGCGGCACTATGCCGAGGTGCACCTGCTCCTCTCCCCCCTGCCGGAGGGGTCCGGACTGCGGTTCTCGACCAGATGCAGCGAGGACCAGCTCGACCGCAGCTGGCAGCGGCTCATCCTCGCGCACCTGCGGGAGCGGACGCACCGCGGCGTCCTCACCGGCGCGCCCATCACGGACATGGAGCTGTGTCTCATGTCCGGCCGCGCCCACGCGAAGCACACGGAGGGCGGGGACTTCCGCCAGGCGACCTATCGCGCGGTGCGCCAGGGGCTGATGCGGGCGCAGAGCGTCCTGCTCGAACCGTGGTACGCCTTCACCCTCGACCTGCCCGCCGAGCAGCTCGGCCGGGCGATCGGCGACCTGCAGGCGATGTCGGCCCGGTTCTCCGCGCCGACGCAGGAGGACGGCCGGGCCGTGCTCACCGGCACGGCCCCGGTCGCGGCGATGAAGGACTATCCCCTGGCCGTCGCGGCCTATTCCCGCGGGCGGGGCCGGGTCTCGCTGTCGCTGCACGGCTACGCGCCCTGCCACGAGCAGGAGAAGATCGTCGCGGCGTCCGGCTATGACCCGCTGCGCGACCCGGAGCACACGCCGGACTCCGTCTTCTGCGCCCACGGGGCCGGGCACACGGTCCGGTGGGACGAGGTCGAGGCGCACATGCATCTGGAGAGCTGTCTCGCCCCGGAGCGGCCGGAGGAGACAGGCCCCCAGCGGGCGCGCCGCGCCCCCGTCCGGAGCCAGGACTGGGACGAGCGCGAGCTGGAGGAGATCTTCGAGCGGACCTTCGGCAAGCGGGCGTATCGGGAGTATCAGTTCTCCCACACCCAGCAGACCGCGCCCCTGCGGCCCATCGCGCCGCCGAAGCAGCGGTACGTCATCGTGGACGGCTACAACATGATCTTCGCCTGGGACGAGCTGCGCGCCCTGGCCCGGGAGGACCTGGACGCGGCGCGGCAGCGACTGATGGACCTGCTGAGCGACTATGCGACGCTGCGGGGCTGCCGCCTGGTGCTGGTCTTCGACGGCTACAAGGTCAAGGGGAACCGGGGCACCCAGAGCGACTACCACGGCATCGAGGTGGTCTACACCCGCGAGGACGAGACGGGCGACCTGTTCATCGAGAAGCTCCTGACCGAGGTCCGGCGCAGCTACGCGGTGCGCGTGGCGACGTCGGACGAGCTGATCCAGCTCGCGGCGCTGCGGGCGGGCGTGCTGCGCATGTCCGCACGGGAGCTGGAGGAGGAGGTCCAACGTGCGCAGGTGGACATCGCGGACGCGGTGCGGCGCTGGAACGAATCGGAGCAAAAGCGACGCTGACCGCGCGCCCCACGGATGATCCCCGCACGCCGCGGGCATCATCGATACACGAAGCCGCCGTGCCCAGCACGGCACGGCGGCAGAGGAAGGAGATGCGGCGGATGAGGATCGCACTGGTGACGGGGGCCTCGAGCGGGCTGGGGCGGGAGTTCGTCCGGCAGCTCGACGGGGACCCGTCGATCGACGCCTTCTGGGCCATCGCCCGGCGGGCGGAGCGGCTGGAGGCGCTGGCAGCGGAGATCCGGACGCCGGTCCGGCCCCTCCCCCTGGATCTGACCGACCCGGCACAGCTGGACGAGCTGGCGGCGCTGCTCGAGCAGGAGCGGCCGGAGGTCCGCGTGCTCGTCTGCGCGGCGGGGTTCGGCAAGATGGGGCGGCCGGAGGACATCTCCCTGCGGGACGACATGGACATGATCGACCTGGACTGCCGCGCGGCGGTGGCGGTGACGCGGCTGTGTCTGCCGCATCTCGTGCGGGGGAGCCGGGTGCTGGAGCTGTGCTCGACGGCGGGGTTCCAGCCGGTGCCGGGGATGGGGGTGTACGCCGCGTCGAAGGCGTTCCTGATCCGGTACACGAAGGAGCTGGCGTATGAGCTGCTCGGCTCCGGGATCCGGGTGACGGCGGTCTGCCCCTACTGGGTGCGCGACACGGAGTTCATCGGCGTGGCCCAGCAGGGCACGCGGGGGGATTTCCGGCACTTCCCTCTGGCCTCGCGGGCGCGGTCGGTGGTGCGGCTGTCGCTGTGGGGGAACCGGCTGGGGCTGTGGGTGGTCACGCCGGGGATCGTCTGCACCCTGCACCGCATCGCGGCGAAGTTCATCCCGCACGCGATCATGGTGCCGGTGTTGGATCTGATACGGAGGGTATGAAGGCACATATGAGCGAAGGCCCCTGCGCGTCTCTTGAGACGTGCAGGGGCCTTGAGACTGTCGAAAAACCCCTGCGGGGTTTTCCGACAGGGTGGATGCAGCCCGTTGCGCAAACGCACCGTCCGCCTG
>CAKTJM010000144.1 GCA_934567745.1 uncultured Eubacteriales bacterium
GCATTTCGAGTGCAGCTCGTTACAACCACTTCGATACGCTTCCATGTATAAATATTCACTTTTGGGGACTAATCACACGATTTCGAGTCAGCCCCGTTATGACCGCTTCGATACCACTCCGTGCGGTAAGCTAAGATAGTATACTCTATCTCTCGCGAAAAAGCAAGGCCTCTCCGCAAAAAATCTGCGTCCTCAGCCGACCGTGTCGTCGTTCTCGATCCACTCCTGCACCGGCTGGATGTGGTGCCCGTCCGCGCCGACGCGGCTGACGACCGTCTCGATCCCCGCGTTGATGATCTGGCGGCGGCACATCGAGCAGGACGTCGTGTCCGTCAGATACGCCCCCGTCCGCGCGTCGCGGCCCACCAGGTACAGCGTCCCGCCGAGCATGTCCCGCCGGGAGGCCGAGATGATGGCGTTCGCCTCCGCATGGACGCTGCGGCACAGCTCGTACCGCTCGCCGCTGGGGATGCTGAGCACCTCGCGCGTGCAGCGGCCGAGGTCCGAGCAGTTCTTCCGGCCGCGGGGCGCGCCGTTGTACCCCGTCGAGATGATCTCGTCGTTGCGCACGATGATCGCGCCGTACTGGCGGCGCAGACAGGTGCTGCGCTCCAGCACCGCCGCCGCGATGCCCAGATAGTAGTCGATCTTATCGGTCCGTTGCTCCATGACGATCCCTCCCGTCGGTCTGTCCCTATCATAGCGAACTGGCCCGCCGATGTCAAACGGTTTTTCACCGTCCTTGACAGATCCGCCCGGCTGGGGTACGATAATAGACATCCTATCATCCAAAAGGCAGGGAGCGCACGATATGAGACAATGTATGGACTCCGACAACCTGCACCGCAGGCTCAAGAAGATCATCGGCCAGGTCCAGGCCATCGACCGGATGATCGACGAGGACATCCCCTGTGAGGACATCCTCCTCCAGATCAACGCCGCCAAGTCCGCCCTGCACAAGTGCGGTCAGGTCGTCCTCGAGGGGCACATCCAGCACTGCGTCCGCGACGGCATCCAGCACGGCGATGCCGACAAGACCATCGAGAGCTTCACCAAGGCCGTCGAGCGGTTCGCCAACATGGGCTGACCGCCGGACGGCCCCGGCATCGCATCACACCGTATAAGCCCCGCACTTTGGGTCCCACCGGCCCGGGGCGGTCAGCAAGCAAAAAGCCTCGCAGATGAGCGCCCGCAGGCGCCATGGAAGCGACTGACCGCCGAAGGCGGCTCTTGGCGAGTCCCAGTTTCGTGCCCGCAGGCACGAAATAGAGTCGAGTCATTTTCTCCGGCGACCTGTGCGTCGGAGAAAATACTTCTCAGCCCCCTCTGTCGGAAAACCCCGCAGGGGTTTTTCGACAGCCTAAGACGGCCCGGATGCAAAAGCATCCGGGCCGTTCGTCGTCCCTGCCAGTATGCCGCAGCGATCTGCGTTCAAATGTCAAGTCCGTCTCTCTCGTCGTCCGCGTCTTCGAGCTTGCGAGCGATCGTTTTCATCCAATCGACGGGGAATGGCGCTGCTCTGCGCAGGGTCTGCCCGACCGAAACGACCGTCCCTATCACTTCTGTGTCACGGGCCGGGACGAGGACCTTATCTCCGATCTCCAGCGTGAGGCCGCCTGTCCTGTCCCTGCCGCTCTCCTCTGATCCATATTATACTTGCTCGTGAGAAAAAAGCAATGAGGTCCGGCGAAACCATCTATCCGCCACGGGCGGCAAGCGAGGCCCCCGTCAAAAAACCGTACAGATGGCCATCCGCCCCCCGCCCGCTCTTGCCTTTTCCGTCGGATCGTGCTATGGTAACAGCCGTTGACCGTTCCGGACAGAGAAAGGAGGGACCACGATGGAGCGATCGTTCCGTTGGTGCGGCGCGCACGCCATGCCGCTGATCGCCGTGCTGGCCGCCGCCGTCACGACGGTGCTCGTCCCGCCGGACCGGGCCTATCTCGGCTACTACGATCTCAAGACGCTGTCCTGCCTGTTCTGCGTCCTCGCCGTGGTGGGCGCCCTGCGGCACGCGGGCCTGTTCCCGGTGGTCGCCCGGCGGCTCGTCCGGATGTTCCGGTCCGCCCGCGGCGTGGTGGCCGCGCTGGTGCTCCTCACCCTCGTCGGCTCCATGCTGCTGACGAACGACACCGCGCTGCTGACGTTCCTGCCCCTGAGCTGGTTCGTCCTGCACGCCGCCGGGCAGGAGCGGCACGCGGCCCTCACCTTCATCCTACAGAACTGCGCCGCCAACCTCGGCGGGATGCTCGCGCCGTTCGGCAACCCGCAGAACCTGTATCTCTTCGACCACTACGCCATCCCCACCGGCGAGTTCGTGTCGATCATGCTGCCGCCGTTCCTGCTGTCCACGGTGCTGATCCTGCTGGGCTGTCTGCTGGTCCGGGCGGAGACGCTGACCGTGCCGGACCACCGCACGCCGCTCGACGGGCGGCGCGCGGCGGCGTATGCCGCGCTGTTCGCCCTGGCGGTGGCCATGGTGCTGCGGGTCGTCCCCTATCCGGTCGGTCTCGCGGCGATCGCGGCGGCGCTGCTCGTGCTGGACCGCCGCGCCCTGCGGGAGGTGGACTGGGGCCTGCTCGTGACGTTCGCCGCGTTCTTCACCTTCTCCGGGAACATGGCGCGGATCGAGCCGGTGTGCGCCCTGTTCTCGCGGTTGCTGGCCCATGGGACGATGCTGGTGGCGGCGCTGACCAGCCAGCTCATCAGCAACGTGCCTGCCGCGATCCTGCTCAGCCAGTTCACCGCGGACTATCATGGCCTGCTGGTGGGGGTGAACATCGGCGGGGCGGGGACACTGGTGGCGTCGCTGGCCAGTCTCATCACCTTCCGGGAGTACACCAGACACGTCCACGGGCAGACGGGCCGGTTCCTGGCGGTGTTCTCGGCCGTGAGCTTCGGCTTCCTGGCGGTGCTGCTGGCGGTCATGAACGCGCTCTCATATTGAACTGGATACAGCGCCCCCCCACGACACCAAAAGCTCCCTGTGCGCAGCGCGCACAGGGGGCTTTCATAACAGGGATCGTATGTACTACTCGGAACGTCCAGAGCGATCAAGCGCCGCTGCGCTCACTCCTCGGACGCGTTCTCGAACATCGCCGCCTCGCGCTCTGCCTGCGGCATAGCCTTGCGCTGACCAGCGCAGCACAGGCAGAGGATGATGCCGATGACCAGCCATGCGAAGAACATCTTGATGGCCAGCGCGCCGACATACACGGGAGAGCTGGGGATGAAGGAGAGGATCAGCACGACACCCGCGACGATCGCCGCGAAGACGCCCATGGCGCTGCCGCCGGGATACATCAGGCGGAGCATGGTGGGCGCGCAGGGACGGTCGAGCTGATAGAAGTCATGCCAGGGCACACCGGCGCCGAAGCAGAACAGCAGGGCCGCATAGAACACGCAGGCCAGGGTGACGGAGAGGACGACGGTCTTGCCGACGCTGGCGATGTCGCCGCCCGCCTCCTCGACGCCCTGCGGGATGGTCTCGAAGCCGGCCAGGAAGAACGGAGCGGTCGCCAGGATGGAGAGCACGCCGCCGAACATGGAGTGATGGGTCAGGCCCTCCTTGACGGTGCCGTCATAGATGGGCTTCAGGTTCTCAGGGGACCCCACGATGACGGCGGCGATGGCGCCGACGATGCCGGACCCGACCAGGAACACGCAGAGGAACTTCTGCACGAACGCAGCCGCAGCCAGACCGCGCATGTTCAGCGCGAACAGCAGAAAGGAGCAGACGACGCCGATGATGATGGTGACCAGATAGATATCGGTGTCATAAAGGGTGTACAGCGGGGTGCCGGACTTCAGGCCGGGGATCAGATAGTTCAGCACGTCGGT
>CAKTJM010000145.1 GCA_934567745.1 uncultured Eubacteriales bacterium
CAATAATGGAAGGATATCGTAATATGGAACGTCGTCCGATCTTACAGAACAAGGTCTACCTCTACCTCACGGAGTTCTTCTCCGGCATGGCCGTCATGGCCGTCGAGCTGGGGGCCAGCCGCCTGCTCGCCCCGTATTTCAGCTCGTCCCAGATCGTCTGGACCATCATCATCGGCACCATCATGATCGCCATGGCCCTCGGCAACCTTTGGGGCGGGCGGATGGCCGACCGGGACGCCGACCCGGACCGGCTCTACCGCCGTCTGCTGCTGGCCGCCGTGTGGATCGCGGCGATCCCCGTCGTGGGGCGCTATGTGATCCTGGGCATCTCGGGGGTGCTCATCCTGTCGGTCAGCACCCATTTCCTGACCCTCGCGGCCTTCTGTGCGTGCATGGTGCTCTTCGTCTTCCCGCTCTTTTTGCTGGGCACCGTCACGCCCTCGCTCGTCAAGTACACCGTCGACAGCCTCGACGAGGGCGGGCGGACCGTCGGGCGGCTCGGGGCCTGCAACACGGTCGGCAGCATCCTCGGCACCTTCCTGCCGACCTTCGTCACCATCCCCGCTGTGGGGACGGCCGTGACCTTCCTGCTGTTCTCGGGGGTGCTGCTGGCGCTGGCGCTGGTGTACTTCCTCTCCGGGCGGCGGGACCGGCGGCGCAGCGTCGCCGCCCTGGTCCTCTTCGCCGTGTGCACCGTGACGGGCAGCGGCGGGAGCTTCGCCTTCTGGGAGACCGGGCTGGCGTATGAGGGGGAGTCGGTGTACAACTACCTCCAGGTCAAGGAGACCGACCGGAGCGTCGTCCTGGCGACGAACGTCGTCTTCGGGGTCCAGTCGGTCCTGCGCAAGGACGGGGACCTGACGGGGATGTACTACGACTACGCCCTCGCCGCGCCGGTGATGGCGGGCAAGGCCGCGCCGCGCGTCCTGATCCTCGGCAACGGGACCGGGACCTTCGCGCGGCAGTGCACGCGCTACTTCCCCGGCGCCGTGGTCGAGGGCGTGGAGATCGACCAGAAGATCACCGGGCTGGCGCACGAGTATTTCGAGCTGCCGGAGAGCGTCGTCGTCACGACCTACGATGGGCGGGCGTACCTCCAGGCGGTGGACGAGACCTACGACGTCATCATGGTGGACGCCTATCAGGACATCACGATCCCGTTCCAGCTCTCGTCGGTGGAGTTCTTTGGTCTCGTGCGGGACCACCTCGCGCCGGGCGGCGCGGTGGTCGTGAACCTGAACATGGGCTCCGACGGGGCCGGGAGCATCAACGAGGCCCTGTGCGACACGATCGCGGCGGTCTTCCCGGACGTGTGGTCGGTCGTCGTGCCGGGCAGCAGCAACCGGGAGGTCTTCGCCGTGCGTGACGGGGACGCGGCCGCGGCCCTGACCGCGGGCCGGGCGGCGCTCGCCCTGCCGCAGGAGCTGGAAGCTCTGCTCGACCGTGCCGAGGAGCGCCTGACGGCCTATGTCCCGCAGGGCGCGGCGCTGACCGACGACCACGCGCCGGTGGAGGTGCTGGGGATGCGCGCCATCGACGGCCTGATCGGCGAGGAGATGCAGTATTACCGGGACATCTACCGCGAGCAGGGCCTGCGCGGCCTGTTGGATACGTTTTGATCTGGGGACCTCCGATCGGAGGTCCCTTTGCTTTCGCCCGATCTCAGTCTGAGCATTGACGGGGCGGGGGGCGGCGCGATACAATAGAAAAAATGTGACGAAAGGAGGCCGTCCCATGCTGACGATCTTCACGGGCCGCGCGGCCAGCGGCAAGACGACCCGGCTCCTCGCCCGGATGCGGGAGACGGGGGCGGCGCGCCCCCAGCTCCTCCTGGTGCCGGAGCAGGCGTCCTTCGAGACGGAGCGCCGCTTCTGCGCGGCGTGCGGCGACGGGGCGAGCGCCTACGGCGAGGTCCTGTCCTTCACCCGCCTGGAGAGCCGTCTGGCCGGGGCGGGGGAGGTCCTGGACGAGGGCGGCCGGGTGCTGGCCCTGTGGGCGGCGCTGCGGTCCGTGCGGGACGTGCTGACCGCCTACGCCATGCCGTCCCAGCGGCCGGAGTTCCTGAACGGTCTCCTCACGACGCTGGACGAGCTGAAGAGCTGCTGCGTCTCCGCCGACGATCTGGTGCGGATCGGCGAGGAGACCGAGGGGCTGGACGGCGAGAAGCTCCGCGACCTCGGCCTGATCCTCGGGGCCTATGAGGCGCGGACGGCGCGCGGGCCGCTCGACCCGCGCGACCGGCTGACCCGGCTGGCCGAGCGTCTGCGGGACCACCGCTATTTCCTGGGGAAGGACGTCTATCTGGACGGCTTCACGGACTTCACCCCCCAGCAGGGCCTGGTGCTCGAACAGATCCTGCGCCAGGCGCACAGCGTGACGGTCGCCCTCACGAGCGGCGACGGGAGCGGCGAGGAGGAGGTCTTCGCCCCGGCCCACCGCACGGCGGCGTGGCTGCGGCGGCTGGCCGCCAAGGCCGGACGGGCGGTCCGGGAGGAGGTCCAGCCGGGCGCGGCCCTCGGGCGGCCCGCGCCCCTGGCGCACCTGGAGCGGGGGCTGTTCGCCCAGGAGGCCCGCCCCTACGACGGGCCGTGGGACGGGAGCGTCGCCGTGACCGCCCAGCTCACCCGGCGCGACGAGGTCCGCTGGGCAGCGGGGACGATCCGGCGGCTCGTGCGGACCGAGGGCCTGCGCTGGCGGGACTTCGCCGTGTGCGCCCGGTCGATGGACGGCTATTGGGACCACATCGAAGGCGTCTTCGCGGCGTATGGGATCCCGGTCTTCCAGTCGGAGATGTCCGACATCCTGCAAAAGCCGATCTTCACCCTCCTCACCGCCGCGATGGACGCGGTGAGCGGGAGCTATCGCTACGAGGACATGTTCCGCTACCTCAAGACGGGGCTGGCGGGCGTGGGGCCGGACGAGTGCGACCGGCTGGAGAACTATGTCCTGACGTGGGACATCCACGGCAGCCGCTGGACGGCCGCGTCCGGCTGGACCCGGCACCCCGGCGGCTATCACAAGACCTTCACCGCGCGCGACGAGCAGGAGCTCGCCGCGCTGGAGGCGCTGCGCCGGCGGGTGATCGCGCCGCTGGAGGAGCTGCGCCGCACGGCGGGCGAGACCGTCCGGTCGCAGGTCCTCGCGCTCTACCGCTTCCTTGAGCGGATCGAGGTCCCGCGCCTGCTGGAGGAGCGCACCGCGCGCCTGCTCGAACGGGGCGAGCCGGAGCTGGCGCGGGAATACAGCCAGCTCTGGGACATCCTGTGCGCGGCCCTCGTCCAGTGTGAGGCGATGGTGGGGGAGGTCCCGGTGGGCTTCTCCGAGTTCGCGCGGCTCCTGCGGCTGCTGCTCTCACGGTATCGGGTCGGGTCGATCCCGGCATCGCTCGACCGCGTGACGGCGGGCGACGCGCCGCGGCTGTCCGGCCGCCGCTGCCGGGTGCTGATCCTACTCGGCGCGGACGACGGGTCGATCCCCCAGATCAGCCCGGGCCAGGGCCTGCTGACGGACCGGGACCGCGCCCTGCTGGAGGACTACGGCCTGGAGCTGGCCCCCCGGATGGAGGACCGCCTGTGCCGTGAGCACACGATCGTCTACACGGCGTGCGCCCAGCCGTCGGACCGGCTGTACGTGACCTGGCCGAACGGCGGGGGCGAGCGCCCCTCCTATCTGATCGGGCGGCTGACCGCCCTCTTCCCGGCGTGCCGCGGGGCGGAGCCGCCCGCGCCCGCGCCGGACGAGCTGCGCGCCCTGGCGGTCCGGCGGCCCACGCTGCGGGCCGCGCTCGGCGACGACGCCCTG
>CAKTJM010000146.1 GCA_934567745.1 uncultured Eubacteriales bacterium
CATGTGCGCCGGAGAAAATACTTCTCAGCCCGTAAGTGTGCGAATCGTCCGCCGCAGGCGGACGGTGAGTGCGCGCAGGGGGCTGCATCCCCTCCGTCGAAAAGCTCCGAAGGAGTTTTTCGACAGCCCCCTCCTTCCATCCATATGCTCCCGCTCACGGCTCGCTCCGGCTCACCGTGCCGGTGGCGCAGTCGAGCGTGAGCAGGCCGACGTCCGTCTCCAGGACCCACGTCGGCGTGAGGACGCCCCGGTCGCCCTGGCGGACCGTCGCCCACTCCTCCGCGATCGACCGGATCGCCGTCGGCCGCGGGTCCAGTCCGTCCCGCCCGCGCACGAGGTCCACCAGCAGCGTCTCCGCGCTGCGGGCGGTCTGGATCTCCCAGCTCACGCCGTCGGACTTCGGCGGCGTGAGGGCGCTCTCCCACGGGACGGCATCCTCCGCCACGGTCAGGCCGTTCTGCGCGAGATAGCGCACCGCCTGCGTGCGGCCGCCCTCCTCATAGCCCGCGCTCTGCCGGTCCTGGACCAGCACCAGCGCCAGGAGCACCGCGTCCAGGATCGCCAGGATCAGGATCACGGTCAGTTTCAGCTTCGTCCGTTCCATCCTATCCCTCCCGATCGAGCATCAGTGCCCATCCGGCCGCCGCGCGGCCGTCCGTCAGGCGGTAGCACAGGCGCAACTCGCGCCCCTCGCCGTCCGACGCCGCCGCCGCGGCCTGCCGCAGGGGCGGGAGCGCCGCCCCCTCCTCCGTCTCCGTGAAGGTCAGCAGCCGCACCCAGAAGGCCGTGAGCGACGTGCCCCGGAACGTCGCCTGCGCCGCCAGCCCGTCCGTGTCGTCCAGCCAGACCTCCGCGCCCGCCAGGCGATAGCGCCAGCTGAGCACTGTCGCGCCGTCCTCGCCGGTCTCCACCGCACAGCAGTAGAGCGCCGCCGGGCCGATCCGCCCCGCCGTGAGCTGGGCGAGCAGCGCCTCGGCACAGTCCTGCAGGTCGCGCGTCCGCGCGGACAGGGCCGCGTACCGGGCCTTGCCGCTCTCCGAGCCGTGGAAGAGCACCGTCCCGTCCGTCTGGATGCGCAGGGTGTCCGCGCCCTCGCGGACGACCGGGCCCTCCGCCGACTGGTAGACCGACGCCGCCCGCTGGTTGAAGTCGAGCGCGTCCATCAGCGCGCCGCGCAGGTCCGCGTCCAGCGCCGTCAGGGCGCTCTCCGCCGTGTAGACCGGGCAGCGCGGGGCCGCGCGCGTGACGAGCTGGTCCGGATCGACCCCCGCATAGGTCTGGTCCTCGAAGGCGAAGACCGCGCCGTTCGGCTCCTGATACCGGACGAGGTCCGGCAGGCGGAGCGTCGGGTCGCTCAGGCGGCAGACGTAGTAGGCGTCCTCCCCCTGGCTGTAGAGGTACAGCGCCGCGGCGTGCCCGCCCCGGGCCGTGATGAGGAACCGCCGCGCCGCGCCGCCCTCGCTGCGGTCCGCGAAGGGGACGTCATAGAGCAGGTCGTACCAGACCCAGCTCTCCTCGCCGCCGATGGCCTCCTGCCAGGCGGTCCGGGTCGTCGCGCTCGGCCGCTCGGCCGCGGCCAGGGCGGCGTCGAGCAGCTCGCTCAGCCCGCCGTCCCACAGGGCGGCCACGCTGTCGGCGTCCGCCTGGACGCCGAAGCGGCCGTCCTCCGTCTCGAAGGCCAGGGCCGTCGGCATCCCGTGCGAGAGCGTCGCCCCCTGCCCGACCGCCGCGCCCTGCGCCGTGTCCAGATGGGTGAAGGGCAGCGCCTGGAAGAAGCTCGTCCGGCTCACCAGCACCAGCGCCAGACACGCCAGGGCCGCGATCAGCACGTTCTCGATCCTGCCCACCGTCCGCCGGTCGCGCCTCATGCCTCCGGCCCCCCGATCTTCAGCTCCATCCGCACCGTCGTGCCCGGACCGGGCCGATCGACCAGGGACAGGGTGCCCTCATGCCGGGCGACGATCTCCAGCGCGATGGACAGGCCCAGGCCCGTCCCGCCCGAGGCGCGCGAGCGGGCCTTGTCCACCCGGTAGAACCGCTCGAAGATCCGCGCGCGGTCCTGCTCCGGGATGCCGATGCCGTCGTCCGCGACCTCCAGCCACACGCGGTCCGCCGTGCGGCCCGCCGTCATCTGGATGCTCCCGCCGTCCGGCGTGTACTTGATCGCGTTCGAGAGGATGTTCATGATGACCTGGAGCACGCGCTCCCGGTCCGCCCGGATCTCCGGCAGGCCCTCGGCCCCGGTCAGCCCGAGCACGTGCCCGTGCCGCTGGGCCTCCAGCAGCACGGCGCGATAGCTGTCGCGCAGCACCTCGCCGAAGGGGAAGACCGTCAGGTCCAGCTCGCTCCGGCCGGAGTCGAACCGCGAGAGGGTCAGCAGATCCTGGACGATGTGCGTCATCCGGTCGCTCTCGTTGAGGATGACGCCCAAAAAGCTCTCCCGCGTGTCCACCGGCAGGTCGGGGTCCTCCGCCAGGGTCTCCGCATAGCTGCGGATGTTCGTCAGCGGCGTGCGCAGCTCGTGGGAGACGTTCGCCACGAACTCGCGGCGGGTCGTCTCGTTCTTCACCTGCTGCGTCACGTCGTGCAGCACGGCCAGCACGCCGCCCGCCTGGCTGTCCCGGTCGAACGGGGCCAGGAGCACGAGCAGGCACCGGTCCCCGCGGACGGTGTCCACGTCCAGGCTGTCGCCGTCCACGTCGAGGACCCGGCCGATCGGGGCGAGGTCGCCGAACAGGTCGTCGTAGCCCACCGCGCCCCCCACGGGGATCGCCATGTGCAGCATCTCCTCGGCGGCGGGGTTGGCGTGGATCACCGCCCCCTGGCGGTCGAAGGCCACCACGCCGTCCGTCATGTGCAGGAAGAGGGCCGAGAGCTTCGTGCGCTCGTTCTCGACCTCGCGCAGGGTCGTCTGGAGCTGCCCGGCCATGTCGTTGAAGGTGTCGGTCAGGATGCCGATCTCGTCGTGCGACTCCACCTGGATCTGGTGGGCGAAGTCGCCCTCGGCCACGCGCCTGGCCCCCCGGGTCAGGGCGCGGATCGGCCCGACCATCGTCCGCGAGAGCAGGAACGACAGCAGCACCGAGATCACCAGGCCGAACACCAGCGCCTCCAGGATCAGGCTGAACAGCTCGGAGTTGAGCTCCTGCACCGTCCCGCGCCCGTCATAGAGGTAGATGATGTAGTCCTGCCCGCCGCGCGCGATGGGGATCGCGAGATCCATATAGCTCGCGGTCGGGTCGCTGCGCGAGCCCTCCGTCCGCTCCGTCATCGCCGTGAGCAGGTTCGGCGTCACGGCCAGGTCCTGGCCGCCCTCGTCGTCGGACCCGGCCAGATAGGCCCCGGTCGCGCCGTCGAGGATGTAATAGTTCCGGTTGCGCCCGTCCACGCCGAGCGCGCCCATGTTCGCGTCCATGACCTGCTGCAGGGCCGCGACGGGGTCCGTCTCGCCCGCCCGCTGGGTGGTCAGATCGCGGGCCATCTCCGGGTCGGCGGAGAACACCTCCGCCATCTGGCTGTAGAATTCGTTCAGATAGAAGCGGTTGACCGAGTTCACCAGGAACGACCCGGCGATCGTCATCAGGCTCACCACCAGCAGGACCATGATGAGCACCAGCTTCATGTGCAGGCTCCGCAGCAAGGGCGCCCCTCCTCTCCGTCACGCCTGGAAGAAATAGCCCGCCCCGCGGCGGGTCAGGATGTACTTCGGCTGGGCCGGGTCGTCCTCCAGCTTCTCGCGCAGGCGGCGGATCGCCACGTCCACGCCGCGCACGTCGCCGACGTACCCGGCGTA
>CAKTJM010000147.1 GCA_934567745.1 uncultured Eubacteriales bacterium
GGAGGCGGTGTCCAAGGCGGACACCATCGTCTTCGATAAGACCGGCACCCTGACCCACGCCGCCCCGAAGGTGGCGCAGGTCATCACCTTCGGCGGCCAGGACGAGGAGGAGATGCTCCGCCTGGCGGCCTGTCTGGAGGAGCACTACCCGCACTCGATGGCCAAGGCCGTGGTGGCCGAGGCCCAGCGCCGGGACCTGCACCACGAGGAGCGCCACTCCCGCGTGGAGTACATCGTGGCGCACGGCATCTCCAGCAGCGTGGACGGCCAGAAGGTCGTCATCGGCAGCCGTCACTTCGTCTTCGAGGACGAGGGCTGCGTCGTCCCGGCGGGCGAGCAGGAGAAGTACGACGACCTGCCCAGCCAGTGGTCGCACCTCTACCTGGCGATCTCCGGGACCCTCGCGGCGGTCATCTGCGTGGAGGACCCGCTGCGCGAGGAGGCCCCGGCGGTCATCGCCGGTCTGCGCGCCCTGGGCATCGGCAAGATCGTCATGATGACCGGCGACAGCGAGAAGGCGGCCCGGTCCGTGGCGGCCGAGGTCGGCGTGGACGCCTACCGCGCCGAGGTCCTGCCAGAGGACAAGGCGGCCTTCATCCGGGCCGAGCACGAGGCGGGCCGTACCGTCATCATGCTGGGCGACGGCGTGAACGACTCCCCGGCGCTCTCCGAGGCGGACGTGGGCATCGCGATCCGCGACGGCGCGGCCATCGCGCGCGAGGTGGCGGACATCACCATCGGCGCGGACGATCTGACCGCCCTGCTGACGCTCAAGCGCCTGAGCGATGCGCTCATGACGCGGATCGGCCGGAACTACCGGACGATCGTCGCGTTCAACCTGATGCTCATCTGCCTGGGCGTGGCGGGGGTCCTGCCCCCGGCGACGTCGGCGCTGCTGCACAACGCTTCGACCCTGGCGATCAGCCTGCACAGCATGACAGACCTCCTCAAGGACGTCTGAACGCTTTCCTTATGGCACCATAACGCAGACTTGTCTTTTTGGAGCCGCATCCCGCTCATTTGGAGCGGATGCGGCTCCTTTTTCCTGGTATCATAGGCACATCGAAGGGAAATACTACCCAAAGGTTAAACATATCGAACCAAAGAAACAGGAGGAAAGACCATGAGCGTCGTGATCTTAGGTGGGAACGAATGTATGGAGCGTCGGTACAAGGATCTGTGTGCGTCCTATCGCTGTCAGGCGAAGGTGTTCACGAAGCTCTCCGGCGGGCTGAAGAAGAAGGTCGGCGACCCGGATCTGATGATCTGCTTCACGAGCACGATGTCGCACAAGCTGCTGCTCGGTGCGCTCAACGAGGTGAAGGGCCGCGACACGGTCATCGAGCACTGCCGGTCCAGCTCCCTCTCCGCCCTGCGGGACGTCCTGGAGCGCCACACCGCCTGAGCGATGGCCGAGGACACCGTGATCTGCCACGGCGCGCCGACGCTGGCGGGCATCAAGTCGGGGAACCTCTTCCCCTGCCCGTATGAGAGCGAGGCGGAGCTGCTGGCGGAGATCCGCCGGATGAACCGGATCCTGGCGCCGAAGGGCCTGGAGCTGATCCCGGCCCGCTACGGCACGGACGGCCGCGCGCTGCTGTACCTCTACCGGCGGCGCGCACTGGCGCGGGACCTGGAGGACGCCCGTGCGCGCGCCCTGCTGGAGCAGGCAGGCTACTGCACGCGCAGCTGCACCGTCTGCGTGGCGCAGCTCATCCGGCGTCTGCGGTCCGGCGAGGGCTTCCCCCACGAGGTGGGGCTGTTCCTGAGCTATCCGCCCGAGGACGTGGCGGGCTTCCTCACCCAGGGGCCGCAGGGGGCCAAATGCGTCGGGACCTGGCGGGTCTACGGCGACGTGGACCGGGCGCAGCGGATCTTCCAGCGCTATCGGGCCTGCACGGCGCGCTATCGGCTCCGCTGGAGCCGCGGGGCGCGCCTGGACCAGCTCATCGTGCCGAGCTGACGATGAGAAGAAAAACGGATCTGCCTTCTGGCAGATCCGTTTTAGGCTGTCGAAAAACCCCTGCGGGGTTTTCCGACAGAGGGGATGCAGCCCCCTGCATGCACTCGCCGTCCGTCTTCGACGGACAACTCGCACACTTGTGGGCTGAGAAGTATTTTCTCCGACGCACATGTCGCCGGAGAAAATGACTCGACTCTATTTCGTGCCTGCGGGCACGAAACTCTGCGAGGCTTTTTTGACACACTGAAACGGATCTGCCTTCTGGCAGATCCGTTTTTGTGCATTTGGGGGACGGGTGCGGCGCGGGGCCGGAACGATCGGATCGGGCGGATGCGCCCACGCCGTGTCCCAACGTGTGTTATGATATGTGGGGGGCAGGCGTAGCATCCCCCGCGAAAACCGTAGGATATCAGTAGGACCACGGAAGGGAGGCAGTGTGATGACAGACGATGAGACGATCGTCGCGATGCTTTTCGCGCGTTCCGAGCAGGGGATACGGGAGCTGGACAAAAAATACGGGAAGCTCTGCCGTGCGCTCTCCTATCGCATCGTAGGGAACAGGCAGGACGCGGAGGAATGCGTCAACGACGCTTATCTGGGCGCGTGGAACGCCATCCCTCCGGCGCGCCCCGACCCGCTGCGCAGCTACATCCTGAGGATCGTTCGGGACCTCTCGCTCAAGGCATGTGAGAAAAACGAAGCGGCCAAACGGAGCAGCCGCCATACGGTCGCCCTGGAGGAGCTCGAGACCTGCCTTGCAGACCGGGAGACCGTGGAGGACACGGTCGAAGCCAGAGACCTGGCCCGTATCATCGAAGGGTTCCTGGACACGCTCTCCTGCGAGGACCGCGTCATCTTCATGCGCCGCTATTGGTTCTCCGACAGCTACAGGGACATCGCCGAGCGCGTAGGGCTCTCGGAGAAGAACGTCTCCGTCCGGCTGACCCGTATCCGTAAGAAGCTGAAACGATACTTGATCGAAAGGGAGGCATTCGTATGAACGTGGAGCTGTTCTCCGACGCGCTGGGCGAGCTGGACAGCAGGTACATCGAGGAAGCGATCGACTATGAGAAGGAAACGAAACGGCCTGTTTGGACCAGATGGGGCGCGATCGCCGCCTGCCTGTGTCTCGTCGCCGTCATCGCCGGTGTGGCGCTCTCGTCCTTTGAGGGCCGGGACGCGGCGCTGCCCCCCACGATCACCATAGGGGACCGGGGATATGTCGCGCCCGATATGCCGGTCGAAGTCTTGCCCGAAGGATATCATTATCTCCGGGATCTGACCGGGAAGGAAGCGAACGATACCGGACTGGAGGGCTGTGCGATCTATGTCGATCCGCAGGATGAGGACATGAGCATGTTCTACCTGTACCAGGAGTGCGGGACGCCTGTCGATGAGGACACCGTCGATAACAGCCAACGCCAATGGGCCTACGTGCGGTGGATCGCGCTCGACTGAACGAGGCCCCCAAAACAGCCGATGCCCCGCATCATGCGTTTGCAGGACGCACGATGCGGGGCGTTCCCTCATTTCGGGCCGGGCGCTTTTTCGTCCTCCCTGGGGGGACGGACATACCGCAGCATCTCCTGCTCACAGGCGCCGCATCGTAGGAACTCAGCGCGCCCTTCGTTCAGGGTGATCCCGTGGTTGGAGTCGCTCGGCTCGTCGTCCGAGCCGAGGAACGGGTCGTTCTCCCAGAAGCAGACGGGGCAGATGTACCCGCAGTCCTCTCGTGCCGGGACAGGGTAGGTG
>CAKTJM010000148.1 GCA_934567745.1 uncultured Eubacteriales bacterium
GTCCTGTGGGCCGTGGCGGCGGGCATCACCAAGGGCACGACCGACACCACGTTCAGCCCCAACGACGACTGCACGAGAGCGCAGATCGTGACCTTCCTCTGGCGCTGCATGAAGTGATCCGCAGACGCCACCATCGCAAAGCACAACGAAGCGCCCCTCCGAACGAATGAGTCCGGATGGGCGCTTCCTGTCGTTGTGACGCATGCGGGGCAGTCAGTGGATGCCGGTGACCTTGTAGTCCTTGTCCTCCACGGCCTTTTTCAGGACGCTGTCGTCCACGGGGGCGGTCAGGGTGACCACGGCGGTGCCCTTCTCGTGGCTGGCCTGGGCGGCGGCCACGCCGGGCAGGGCTTCGAGCGCCTTGCGCACGGCGGCCTCGCAGTGGGTGCACATCATGCCTTCGATGCTGATGGTCTTCTCCATTTCGTTCGTCTCCTTTTTCGTTTCGTTTTTTTGCACGATCGGTACGATCTCGTCGAGGGGGATCTCCTGCCGGGGCGGGCGGTCGTGGCTGGCATCCCGGAGCTTGTATAGGTTCAGGCGCAGGGCGTTGGACACCACGCAGAAGCTCGACAGGCTCATCGCCGCCGCCGCGATCATGGGGTCCAAGGCCAGGCCGTGCCCGCTCAGGGCGCCTGCGGCGATGGGGATGCCGATGACGTTGTAGAAGAACGCCCAGAACAGGTTCTCGTGGATGTTGCGCAGGGTCGCGCGGCTGAGTCGGATCGCGGCGGGGACGTCGAGCAGACGGCTCCTCATCAGCACCACGTCCGCCGCGTCGATGGCCACGTCCGTGCCCGCGCCGATGGCGATGCCGACATCCGCGCGGGTGAGGGCGGGGGCGTCGTTGATGCCGTCGCCGACCATCGCGACCTTGCCCAAGGCGCGCAGGCGGCGGATCGCCTGCTCCTTGCCCTCGGGCCGCACGCCTGCGATGACCGCGTCCACGCCCGCCTGGTCCCCGATGGCGCGGGCGGTGCGCTCGTTGTCGCCGGTGAGCATCACCACGCGCAGGCCCATGCCGCGCAGCTCCTGCACGGCCTGACGGCTGTCCTCCTTGATGACGTCCGCCACGGCGATGATGCCGAGGAGGGTGCCATCGGCACTGAAATACAGCGGGGTCTTGCCCGCCTCGGCCAGGGCGTCCGCCCGGGCCGCCAGCTCCGCCGGGACCGCGGCGCGGGCGGCGACGGTCTCGCGGTTCCCGCCGCAGAGGGACCGGCCGTCCAGCGTCGCCGTCACGCCGCTGCCGGGCAGGGCCTGGAACCCTGTGACCTCCGCCGGGGCCAGCCCGAGCGCCTGCGCGTGGGCCAGGATGGCGCGGGCGAGGGGGTGCTCGCTGTGCTGCTCCAGCGCGAGGGCCGCGCGGAGCAGGTCCTCCTCCGCGACGCCGGGGGCGGGGAGGAGGTCGGTCACCTCCGGCTGGCCGGAGGTGATGGTGCCGGTCTTGTCGAGAGCGACGAGCTGGATGCGGCCCGTCTCCTCCAGCGCGGCGGCGGTCTTGAACAGGATGCCGTGCTTCGCGCCCAGGCCGCTGCCGACCATGATGGCCACGGGCGTGGCCAGGCCGAGGGCGCAGGGGCAGCTGATGACCAGCACGGAGATGCCGCGGGCCAGCGCGAAGCCGACGCTCTGCCCGAGCAGCAGCCAGACGACGGTGGTGACGGCCGCGATGCCGATGACGGCGGGCACGAAGACGCCGGAGACCTTGTCGGCGACCTTGGCGATGGGGGCCTTGGTGGCGGCCGCGTCGCTGACCATGCGGATGATCTGGGCGAGGGTCGTGTCCTCGCCGACGCGGGTGGCGCGGCACCTGAGGAAGCCGGACCGGTTCCCCGTGGCGGCGGAGACGGCGTCGCCGGGCCCCTTGTCCACGGGGATGCTCTCGCCGGTGAGCGCGGCCTCATCGACGGCGCCCGTGCCCTCGAGCACCACGCCGTCCACGGGGATGCTCTCGCCGGGGCGGACGACGAAGACGTCGCCCTTCTGCACCTGGTCGATGGGGACGGCGGTCTCGACGCCGTCGCGCACGACGGTGGCCGTCTTGGGAGCGAGGTCCATCAGACTGCGCAGGGCGTCGGTGGTCTTGCCCTTGGACCGGGCATCGAGCAGCTTGCCGACGGTGATGAGCGTCAGGATCATGGCGGCGGACTCGAAGTAGAAGTCCGACATATAGCCCATGACGGCATCCATGTCGCCGCGCACCTGTGCGCCGGTCATGGCGAAGAGCGCCCAGGTGCTGTAGCCGAAGGCCGCCGACGCGCCGAGGGCGACCAGGGTGTCCATGTTCGGCGCGCGGTGGATCAGGCTGGTGAAGCCGCTGACGAAGAACTTCTGATCGACGATCATGACGGCCAGCGCCAGCAGGAGCTGGGCCAGGCCCATGGCCACGTGGTCCCCCTCGAAGAAGGCGGGCAGCGGCCAGCCCCACATCATGTGGCCCATCGAGCCATACATCAGCACCAGCAAGAAGCCGAGCGACCAGCACAGCCTGCGCCGCAGCCGCGGGGTCTCCTGGTCGGCCAGGGGATCCGGCCCCGGGTCGTTCGCGGCGGCGGCCCCGTGGACGGACGCGCCGTATCCGGCCGCCCGGACGGCGGCGATGACGGCCTGCGGCGCGGCGGTGCCCTCCACGCCCATCGAGTTGGTCAGGAGGCTCACGGCGCAGCTCGTGACGCCGGGGACCTGGGAGACGGCCTTCTCGACGCGGGCGCTGCACGCGGCGCAGCTCATACCTGTGACATCATAACGTTCCATATGCTAGGGGTCCTTTCTCATCGCTCATCTCATGAGCTTGTGCAGGGTCATCAGGAGCTCGTCGATCACCTCGTCCTTGCCCGCGCGGATGTCCTCCACCACGCAGGTGCGGAGATGGCTGTCGAGCAGCTCCCGGTCGAAGGCATCGACCGCCGCCTTGACGGCCGCGGACTGGATCAGGATATCGGGACAGTACGCCCCGTTCTCCACCATTCCGCGGATGCCGCGGACCTGGCCCTCGATGCGGTTGAGCCGGTGGATGAGCTTCTTGCGCTCCTCCTCGGGGCGGTCCTTCTTCCGCTGGGAACAGCAGCAGGTCTTCTCGTCCATGGTCAGCACCTCTTTCCTTTTGGATACCCCGTTGGGGTATCTTTATGCGCAGTATATACCCGCTGGGGGTATTTGTCAAGGGCGATCCGACCAAACTTGACAGCCGCGCCGCGGCCGGATATCATGAAAGGGGAGAGGAGGCGTCGGGATGACAGAGAAAGGAACGTTCGCCGCACGGGTGTATGCCGTCGTGGCGCAGATCCCCTACGGGCGGGTGGTCTCCTACGGGCAGATCGCGCGGCTGCTCGGCGCGCCGCGGGCGGCCCGCCAGGTCGGGTGGGCGATGCGACACTGTCCGGACGAGCTGCCGTGGCAGCGCGTGGTGATGGCGGACGGCTCGATCGCCGGGGGCGGCTACGCAGAGCTGCGCCGGGCCCTGCTGGAAGGGGAGGGCATCGTCCTCGATCCGTCCGGACGGGTGGACATGGCGCGGTATCGGTGGGTGCCGGAGCTGTGAGAAAAGCGCCGTACAGAGATCTGTACGGCGCTTCAGTCTGTCGAGGAACCCAGATTGTAATCAGGAGCAGACTGGGTCTCGAACATATATGAGCGAAAAAACAGCA
>CAKTJM010000149.1 GCA_934567745.1 uncultured Eubacteriales bacterium
GGCGCGAGGTCGGAGCCCTGCTGCCGGGCGACGAAGTTCACGACCATCTCGCAGAACTGCGCCCGGGTGATGGGCGCGCGATAGGTCTCCAGGCCCTGGATGGCGCCGGGGATCAGCCCCAGAGCGTCGGCCTTCTGGACCTCGTCCTGTGCCCAGGAGGAGGTCGGCGGGGTCGTGGCGGCGGGCTGGCCCGCGTGGCCGTGCACGGCGAGGGCCACGGGGGCCATCAGGCACAGCGCCAGCAGACAAGCGGCCGCGCGCTTCCATTTCTTGCTCATTTGGTTCCTCCAATCTCTCGCGATCGGATCAGGATGGCTCCATCCTATCACAGTTCTCTGGCGGATGCAAGCATGCCCGTCAAGATCTGTCGCTTTTTTTCTTTACTGCGCGAAAGCGCACGAACCTTCCTCGACCGCCTGTACGACGGCCGCGGTGCCGCCGTAGTCGGTGATCCCCTGCCCGGTGTTCGGGTGGTGGAGGGACCACAGCCCGTCCACCGCGAAGGCCAGGAGCAGCACGAGACAGACCGGGACCGCGACGCTGAGCTTCCACCGCCGGATGAGGTCGTCGAGCATCGGGGCGGCGACGTAGACGAGGACCAGCCCGAAGACGCCGAAGGTCAGCAGGCCCTCCGCACAGATGCGGCCGTTGAGGTTGAGCAGATAGCCGGTGTAGTCCCACCACTTCAGGCCGTAGGTGGCCTCCAGATACCAGGAGGTGAAGTATTCCACCGCGCCGCACAGGACGACGGCCGCGCCGAACTCCGCCAGCGGCCGGTCCCGCAGCCGGGCGAGCAGGACCAGGATCAGCAGCCCGCCCACGCCGTAGATGGGCAGCCACGGCCCGTGCAGGACCCCGCGATCGACGAAGACGCCGTCCCGGACGAGGTGGATGCTGACCTCCCACACCCAGCCGGTGAAGGAGAAGAGGAAGAACAGCAGCACGAGCGACGGCACGGAGTAGTCCCGCAAGGCGGAGGGGCCGTCCAGCCGGACGCGGTGCGTGCGCCGGGGCCGCTCGCCCTCCCGCCGGGGGGCGAGACGGACGGGGTAGGCCCGGCCGTCGAGGACGTCGCGGAAGCGCCGCCGGTCCACCTCGCGCTTCATCTCGGCCTCGCAGGTGAGGTCGCGCGCCGTGCCGAGGGGCATGATCCCGAACCAGCGGGAGAGGACGCGCCGCACGCCGCCGATCCGCTCGGTCCCCGGCAGGGGCGCGTCGAGCCGCTCGACCACGTCGGGGTAGGCCGCCAGGACGAGGGCGGGGTCGGGCCGCGCGAAGAGCCAGTCGTCGTCGAGGGCGTCGGCGTGGGGCAGGCCCGCGGCCTTGGCCGCGGAACGGCGCGCGACGTAGAACTCCGCGTAGGTCGCGGTGCGATAGGCGTTCGTGTAGAGGACGGCGGACAGCCCGAGGGTGGCCCAGTCGAGCAGGTACCAGGGCAAAAAGCTCAGGCCCAGCCGGAAGCACTCCCATTTATGCCCATCCATCATCGCGCGGGAGAGACCGATGGCGTCCCGGGCGCGCAGGTCCGGGTCCTCCGCCATGAGGTAGGGGACGAGGAAGTAGGAATAGTGCTTGATGGGGATCGCGACGAGGGTCAGGGACCAGAGCGTGCGGTAGACGAAGAGCACGCCCATCGTCCAGGCGGCGTGGAGCCACCGTCGGGGCCGCCGCAGGAACAGGAAGGTCAGCGAGCCGAGCGGCAGGGCCGCGTAGACCCGCCCCTGGAGGAAGGCGCGGCGGACGAGGATGACATAGCAGTCCTTGATCAGGAACATGAGGACCGCCTGGAAGACGAGCGCGAGGACGACGAGGACGACGACCTCGGCACGGTAGCTCAGATGCTGCCCAGCGCGGTCGAAGAGGTCCAGGACGAACTGGCCGGAGAAGATCCGGTCGGAGATGGCGGCCAGGACGCCCTTCTGATGGGCGAGGGGGCCGGTCTCCTGTGCGGCGGCGGCCTGATAGTCGGCCACAGCGGCCCGCCCCGCGGCCAGGTCCCCCCGCACGAGGTCCCAGACGACGAGCCGGACGACGTCGCTGTTCATCAGCTCCGCGCCGGAGCGGATCGTGGCGACGGAGGAGGAGGGGGCGTCCAGCTCCTCCCCGACGGTCTGGAGGGGGAAGAGGGCGCTGGTGAACTCCGCGCCGATCAGGGCGGCGAGGAGGCACAGGGCGAGGAAAAGCCCGTAGTGGGCGCGGACGGTCCGCCGGGCGGCGGCCTTCCACTGCTTGCGCTGCTGCTTGGGGGACAAGGGAAGGACCTCTCTTTCTGTGGTCAGGAGAAGGTGACGTGGATGGCGCAGATCTCCGCGCGGGTGCCCACGCGCATGTTCGGACCGAAAACGCCCACGCCGGAGGTGACGATGCTCTGCGCGTCGCCGACGCGGAGCCAGCCGCAGGGGTTCTCCCAGAGAAAGGGCATGAGCAGGGTGCCGGGGAACATCTGCCCGTCGTGGGTGTGGCCGCTGAGGATCAGGTCGGCCCCGGCGTCGGCCAGCTCGTGCAGCTCGGACGGCTCGTGGTCGAGCACGAGGAGGGGCTTCGTGTGGTCCAGCCCGTCGAGCAGCTCTGCGGCGGTCAGGCGCGCGCCGTCGCCGCCCGGCTTGCGGGCGTCGCGGCGGCCGGTGAGGAAGAAACTGCCGTCGGCGAGGGAGACGGTCTCGTCCTGGAGCAGGACGACGCCCGCGTCGGCGAGCCAGGCGTCCATGCGGGGGTCGCTGTGCTTGCCGTCCCCGCCGCCGAAGGTGAACCCGGCGAGGATCGGCTCGTCGATGTCGTGGTTGCCGTAGCAGGCGTAGACGCCGTAGGTGCTGTCGATCCGCCGCAGCTCGGCGGCGAGGGCGGCGGGGTCGTCGAGGGCGTCGTAGGCGTTGTCGAAGAGGTCCCCGGCCAGGACGACGAGGTCCGGCTCCTGCGCGTTGATCGCGTCCACGGTGGCCGCGAGGCTCCGCTGGCCGAAGTTGTAGCCCATGTGCAGGTCGGAGACGAGGACGACGTCCAGCCCGTCGAGCGATCCGCCGTCCTTGGCGACGGTGACGTCGTAGGTCGTGGTGCGGATGGTGTGGGCCTGGACCACGCCGCCGATGCCGACGGCGAGCAGGACGGCGACGCACACGGCCCCGCAGAGGACGAAGCTGCGCTGGGTGACGAGCTGCGCGGTGGTCTCCCGCCGCCGCAGGAGCCAGCCGATCAGATGCGACAGCGGGACGAGCAGGACGAGATAGAGCAGGACGCCGAGCCAGTAGTTGCCGATCAGGCGCACGCCGCGCCCGAAGCCGTCCGTTGGCAGGAAGAAGCCGATGGCGGGGCTGAGCGCGAGGAAGAGGTAGAGAGCGATGACGCCGCCCCGAAGATGCCAGCGCGCGAAGACCTCGTGGCAGGCGGCGAGCCAGTGCAGGAGACAGCGCAGCAGATAGGCGTTGACGAGGAGATAGGGGACGGCGAGGAAGAGTGCGATCATAGGGACCTCCTGACGCGGTGAGGGGAACGATGTTCGGCCCTATCATAGCACGCCGACCGGGCCGCGGCAAGGGGAAGAGCGCACAAGGATGGACGGCGGGGGTGGGGGCATCCTTTACAAGGGGGACGGGGGCTGGTATAATGAAAAGACCGGAACGATGCGGAGAGGAGCGGGTGGCATG
>CAKTJM010000150.1 GCA_934567745.1 uncultured Eubacteriales bacterium
CTTTCATCACCCTTGTCCATTCTACCATATCTATCAGAAAAAGCCCAGCTCCAGCCGGACTTTTTCGACACGCTGAAGTCCCGTCCAGCTTGGACGGGACTTTTTCTGTGTAGGGACCGTCCGGCACGCGCGTTCCCCGCGTTTTCTCCCCTGCGGCGGCCTATAATGGGCCGTGGACGAGGGGGTGAGGGCGCTGGAGACCATCTGGCTGGACGAGTACCTGGCGGTGAGCTTCCTGATCGACTACCTCCTCCTGGCCGCCGCCGCGCGGCTGGACGGCTCGCCGCGCCGCCGGGCCCGCTGGGCCCTGGGCGCGGCCGTCGGGACGGTCTACGCCGCCCTGGCCCTGTGGTGGCCCCTCCTGGAGCACCCCGTCCCCTGCGCCGGGGGCGCGGCGCTCCTGCTGATCGCCGCGTACGGGGCCGGACGGCGGCTCCTGCGCACGGGCGGACTGTTCCTGCTGCTCTCCTGCGCCCTGGCGGGGGCGGCGAGCCTGCTGGGCCACGGGACAGGCGTGCGGAGCGTAGTCATCACCGCGGCGCTGAGCTATGGCGGGCTGTCCCTCCTGCTCTCCGGCCAGTTCCGCCACACCCGGATGGACGGCGAGCTGGTCCCCCTCACCCTGACCCTGGGAGCGGGCTCGGTCACGCTCCTGGCCCTGCGGGACTCCGGCAACACGCTCTGCGACCCGGTCACCGGGCGCGCCGTCGTCGTCGCCGAGGGCGCGGCCCTGCTCCCTCTCCTGCCCGGCGTCGGGCCGGAGGAGCTGCGCGACCCCGTCGCGCTCCTGCGCCGGTGCGAGGGGCTACCGCTGCGGCTGCTGCCCTATCGGGCCGTCGGCGTGGAGCGCGGGCTGCTCGCCGCCGTCCGGACCGACCGTGCCGCCTGGGACGGTCGGGACCATCCACACTGTCTCGTCGCGCTCTCCCCCACCCCGCTGACCGACGGGGGCGGGTACCGCGCACTCATCGGAAGGGAGGATCCCCCATGAAGACCCTGCTCCGCTGGCTCGCCCGGCTCCTGCGCCCCGGTAAGATCATGTACATCGGCGGGAGCGACGTGCTCCCCGCCCCCCTCGACCGCGCCGACGAGGCCGCCTGCATCGAACGGCTCGCCCAGGGCGATCAGGCGGCCGCCTCCACCCTCATCGAGCACAATCTGCGCCTGGTCGTCTACATCGCGCGGCGGTTCGAGAACACCGGCATCGGCATCGAGGACCTGATCTCCATCGGGACCATCGGCCTGATCAAGGCCGTCGGGACGTACAAGCCGGAGAAGCGCATCAAGCTGGCGACCTACGCTTCCCGCTGCATCGAGAACGAGATCCTCATGCACCTGCGCAAGACCGCGCCGCTGCGCAGCGAGGTCCCCTTCGACGAGCCGCTCAGCACCGACGCCAGCGGCAACGAGCTGTTGCTCTCCGATATCCTCGGGACCGACAGCGACCTCGTCGCCCGGCCCCTGGAGGAGGACGCCGACCGGCAGCTCCTCGCCCAGGCCCTCGCCACGCTGACGGAGCGGGAGCGGACGATCATCACTCTCCGCTTCGGCCTGGGCGGACGGCGGGAGCACACCCAGAAGGAGGTCGCCGACCGGATGGGGATCTCGCAGTCCTACATCTCCCGCCTGGAGAAGCGGATCATCGCCCGGCTGAAGAAGGAGCTGCTCCGCGCCACGGAGGTCGGATGACGAAAAGGACCTGGCAGAACGTTTGCCAGGTCCTTTTCGTGTCTCAGGGGGGTCAGATGACGTAATCGAAGCCGTCCTCGTCCTTTTTCATCAGGTCTGCGATGGTGAAGCGGTCGAGGTAGTCCTGGATCAGGTCGTTCAATCCGGACCACAGAGGGAGCGTGCGGCAGCTCGCCACGCGGGCGCAGGGCGCGCTCCCCTCCTCCAGACAGGCCACCGGGGCCAATGAGCCCTCCATCACCCGGAGGATCTGGCCCACCGTGTACTGGTCCGGCTCCTTGCGCAGGCGGTAGCCGCCGCCCTTGCCGCGCAGGCCCTCTAGGATCTGCTCCTTCACCAGGGTCTTGACGATGCTCTCCAGGTACTTCTCCGAGATCTCCTGCCGTTCGGCGATCTCCTTCAGCGGCACGTAGCCGCCCGCCTGGTGCTCCGCCATGTCGATGAGGACGCGCAGTGCATAGCGCCCCTTGGTCGAGATCATCATGCTTGCCGACCTCCTTTCATTTTACTTACCCATTATAGTACAAGGTTGATGGGATTTCAACTGATTTTTTCGCATTTTCCTCTTGACAAACCGAGGCGTTTGGTATATGATTCCTACATACCTACTTGAGAGGTTGGTTTTAATGATGAGAACATCGTATCGCACCGCCCGATGTCGGGCGCAGCACGGACAGACGCGAGCACAGAGAATGAAGCATACCTACTGAAACCAACAGGATACTATTATGATCTATATCGATGGAGGAAACGACCATGAGCAAGATCTATACTTCCGCTGACCAGCTGATCGGCAAGACCCCGCTGCTTGAACTGACGAACATCGAGAAGAAGGAGGGCCTGAAGGCCCGCATCCTCGCCAAGCTGGAGTACTTCAATCCCGCCGGGAGCGTCAAGGACCGCATCGCCAAGGCGATGATCGACGACGCAGAGGCCAAGGGCCTCCTCAAACCCGGCTCCGTCATCATCGAGCCGACCTCCGGCAACACCGGCATCGGCCTGGCCAGCGTGGCCGCCGCCCGCGGCTATCGCATCATCATCGTGATGCCCGAGACCATGAGCGTCGAGCGCCGTCAGCTCATGAAGGCCTACGGCGCCGAGCTGGTGCTCACCGAGGGCGCCAAGGGCATGAAGGGCGCCATCGCCAAGGCCGATGAGCTGGCCAAGGAGATCCCGAACAGCTTCGTCCCCGGCCAGTTCGTCAACCCCGCCAACCCCGCCGCCCACAAGGCCACCACCGGCCCCGAGATCTGGGCCGACACCGACGGCAAGGTCGACTTCTTCGTGGCTGGCGTCGGCACCGGCGGCACCATCACCGGCACCGGCTCCTATCTGAAGGAGCAGGACCCCAACGTCAAGGTCGTCGCCGTCGAGCCCGCCTCCTCCCCCGTGCTGAGCAAGGGCACCGCGGGCGCGCACAAGATCCAGGGCATCGGCGCGGGCTTCGTGCCGGACGTGCTGGACACCAAGGTCTATGACGAGATCATCGCCGTCGAGAACGAGGATGCCTTCGCCGCCGGGAAGCTCGTCGGTCAGTCCGAGGGCGTGCTGGTCGGCATCTCCGCCGGTGCCGCCGTCTGGGCCGCCATCGAGCTGGCCAAGCGCCCGGAGAACGAGGGCAAGACCATCGTCGTCCTGCTGCCCGACACCGGCGACCGCTACCTCTCCACCCCGCTGTTCCAGGATTGATATCACAGCCTTCATCCCTTATCGAGAAAGAGTGCTCTTCGGAGCACTCTTTCTTGCATGTCTATCGAAGCGATGACATCGCAGACGGCTCTCGCCCTTAAGACGCATACGAAACGGAGCAGAGACCGGCCCGTCTGGGGGCCGCACCTGGAAGGAAGTTGTTTGCAGCGTATCCGCAGGACGCCCTCTCAGTCACGGCTTCGCCGTGCCAGCTCTCCCAGAGGGAGAGCTCCTGCACTGCTTTCGCATCGCAGGGCCGGTC
>CAKTJM010000151.1 GCA_934567745.1 uncultured Eubacteriales bacterium
GTCAGGTTCTCGATGGCGTTCATGGGGTGCTCCACGCCGTAGGTGTAGAGCTTGGGATCGGTGATCTGGAAGTAGATCACCGTGTCGATCTGCATGGTGACGTTGTCCTTCGTGATGACGGGCTGCGGGGGGAAGTCGGCGACCTGCTCCTTGAGGGAGACGACGCGCAGGACGCGGTCGATGAACGGGATCTTGAAGTGCAGGCCCACGCCCCACACGGTGTGGAAGGCACCGAGGCGCTCGATGACGTAGGCGCGGGACTGTTGGACGACCCGGATGCACCGCGCCAGGATGACCAGCACGACGACGATCAGGATGATGAGGGCGATCCGAGAGGTGGGCAGGATGATCGGCATAGCTTCGTTACCTTTCCTTTCTTCGTTCCGAGACGATCGCTTTCACGCCCTCGATCCGCTCGACGCAGACGAGGGAGCCGACGGGGAGTGCCGCGCCATCGACGGTCCGTGCGGTCCAGATGGCGCCGCCGACCTTGATCTGACCGGTGGCGTCCAGGTCGTCGATCGCCTCGACGACGACGCCCTCCTGTCCGATGATGCGGTCGGCATTGGTGGGGACGGGAGCGGGGTGCATGAGTCGCTTGGCCATCGGCCGGACCAGTGCCATCGCGATGACCGAGACCACCGCGAACAGCCCGATCTGGGTCGCCAGCGGCGCGCCCAGCCACGCCGCGATCAGCGCCGCCAGGCTCCCCACACAGAACCAGATCGAGATGAGCCCGGCCGTGACGCCCTCGATCCCCGCGAAGAAGATGAGCAGCATCAGCCAGAGCATGGGATAGTTCAAACGACTTTCCTCCTTCCGAAGTTTCCATAGATACCTTCCTTATGTTAGCTATTGTATCATATCCCCCCCTGACAGGGCAAGCCCTTTCTTCCCCATTTGGCTCGCGTATCCTGCCGGATCCGCCTGGTATCGTTGGTTTTCTCACTCGCTCGCGCCCTCCGCTCTCTCCCAAGTTTATCCAGATACGCGTAGGATACCCCTTTTCTCTTGCAAGTGCGGGCCCGATCTGATATACTATCGTTATCTTTGACGGTCCACCACCGTCCCAAATGAAGGGGGCGCGCTCGTGAAGCTGCCACTCAAGAAGATCCTCACCTACGCCTGCCTGGTCCTGCTGGGCATCGTCGTCGTCTTCCTCGTCTGCCGCGCCATGCTGAACCTCGACGACGTCCGGGCATCGCTCCGCGGAGTGATCGCCTCCCTGCGGGCCATCCTCTTCGGCTGCGTCATGGCCTACCTGCTCTATCCGCTCGCGCGGTTCTCGGAGCAGTACCTGCTCTACCGCACCGTCAAGCCGAAGCTCGCGCGCTCCCTCTCCACCGCCATCGCGACGGCGGCCCTGCTGATGCTGCTCTTCCTGTTCGCCTACTTCGTCATCCCGCAGCTCGTGCTCAACGTCCCCTCGCTGATCCAGAGCCTGCCGGAGATGACCAAGACCTCCGCCGAGCGGCTGTCCAACTGGCTCGTGGCCCACGGGCAGTCCGACACCATCGTCCAGGACCTCGCCGCGCGCATCACCGAGACCGTTGAGGGCTGGCTCAAGGACGATCCGCTCTCCATGATCAAGGACGTGGCCGACCGCCTGATCTCGGCCGCGATGAACCTGCTGAACTTCATCATCGGCATCATCGTCATGGTCTACCTCCTGCTCAGCCGCGACCAGTTCACCGGCCAGGCCAAGAAGATCCTCTACGCCGCCGTGCGCCGCCGCAGCACCTGCGATGCCGTCCTCAAGCACGTGCGGGAGATCAACCGCATCTTCTTCGGCTTCGTCTCCGGCAAGCTGCTCGACTCCCTCATCATCGGCATCATCTGCGGCGTGTGTCTGGCCATCCTCCAGATGCCGTACACCCTGCTCATCAGCGTCATCGTCGGCATCACGAACATCATCCCCGTCTTCGGTCCGTTCTTCGGGGCCATCCCCAGCGCCTTCCTGCTGCTGCTGGTCGATCCCATGAAGTGTCTGATCTTCATCGTCTTCATCATCATCCTCCAGCAGGTGGACGGCAACGTCATCGGCCCCAAGATCCTCGGCGACTCCACCGGGCTCTCCGCGTTCTGGGTCCTCTTCTCCCTGCTGCTGTTCAACCATCTGATGGGCTTCTGGGGGATGCTCCTGGGCGTGCCGCTCTTCGCCTCGTTCTACTATCTCCTGCGGGAGCTGGTGGACAGCCGCCTGCGCAAGCGGCACCTGCCGGAGTCCACCGAGGAGTTCATGCGCATCGACCACATCGACGCGAACGGCACGGTCCACTACGCCGAGCAGGACCTGCCGAACTTCCGGCCGATCTTCGTCGGGGAGGACAGCGTCCTGCGCCAGCTCGTCCGGTCGCTGACCCAGCCGTCGGCCCATCTGCGGCGGCTCCGGCAGGACTATGCGCTCCGCCGCAGCGCCAGCCAGGTCGAGCAGGCCGCCGAGGTCGCCCGCCGCGCCCGTCTGGCCGCGGACCTCGCCCGGCAGGCCGCCGAGCAGGCCGTCCGCGAGGCCGAGGAGGCCGAGGGCAAGGCGCGCGCCGCCGAGCAGGCCGCCCAGTCCGTCCGGGACCGGGACGGCCGCTGACCCCTCACTCCCACCCTGCTTTCGGAGGTGAACTCTCATGGATCGACGCATCAGCCGCCGGGTCGCCCTGTGCGGCGTGTTGGGCGCCCTCATGGTGGGGCTCATGCTGCTGGGCACGCTCTTCCCGCTCTCGACCTACGCCTGTCCGGGCCTGGCCGGGGCGCTCCTGATCCCCGTGCTCTTCGAGCTGGGCGGGCGCAGCGGCATCCTGCTCTACTGCGCCGTGTCCGTCCTGAGCATGATCCTCGCGCCCAGCAAGGAGTCGGCCCTCTTCTTCGTGCTCCTGCTCGGGTGGTATCCCATCGCCCGGACGCGGCTCCAGCACATCCGGCGGCGGCCGCTGCGGATCGTCCTCAAGCTGATCCTCTTCAACGCCGCCACCTGCGCCGTCTATGCCCTGCTCCTCTTCGTCCTCGTCTCTCCGGAGCTGACCGCCGAGGCCGCGGGCTGGACCACCGCCTTCCTGATCGGCTTCCTCGCGCTGGGGAACGCCACCTTCCTCGTCTACGACGTGTGTCTCGGGCGGATCGGCGACTGGTACGTCTGCCGTCTGCGCCCTAAGCTCTTCCCCGCCCACAGATAACGAAAAAGAGGTATCCCCATGAAACAGAGAACGCTCTCCCTCCTCCTGGCCCTCGTGTTGGCCCTCTCCCTGGTCGTGCCGGCCGCCGCCGCGAAGACCATGTCCTTCACCGACGTCCGGTCCTCCGACTGGTTCTACTCCTACGTCAAGGACCTCTATGGCTCCGGCGTCGTGGACGGGACCACGCCCACGACCTTCTCCCCCCAGGGCGCCGTCACCCTCGCCCAGGCGCTCAAGCTCCTGCTCCGCGCCACCGGCGTCGATGAGCAGGCCCCCACCACGAGCCACTGGGCCAGCGGCTACTATACCTACGCCGAGAAGCACGGGCTGCTGCCCGCCTCCGGCACCACGCTGACGCTGGACAAGCCCGTCACCCGCCTCCAGATCGCCGAGATGGCCCAGGCGGCGCTCAAGGTCTCCCGCACCCAGACCGTGAAGCCCTTCGTCGACACGACCTCCACCGCGGTCC
>CAKTJM010000152.1 GCA_934567745.1 uncultured Eubacteriales bacterium
CGCCTTTAGCTCAGTTGGTAGAGCAACTGACTCTTAATCAGTGGGTCCCGGGTTCGAATCCCTGAAGGCGCACCATCTGGCCCGTTGGTCAAGCGGTTAAGACGGCGGCCTCTCACGCCGCAAACATGGGTTCGATTCCCGTACGGGTCACCACGTCCTTTGGACGCGAAAAGTGCATAAGCTGTTGTAACGACAGCGAGTTGGTGTTGATTGCGGTGAGGGTCCACCCGTTCCCATCCCGAACACGGAAGTTAAGCTCACCTGCGCCGACGATACTTGTCTGGAGACGGACCGGGAAAATAGGTAACGCCAACATGAAAAAGAGACAGCTTTGGCTGTCTCTTTTTTTGCATCCCGCCGATGCCGTCCCATTTGACAACGGCCGCCGGTCGGTAGTATAATGACCCAGCGAAACATAACATGACTCGATTGGAGCGGATACGATGGCAAAATATTTCGGTACGGACGGCTTCCGCGGCGAGGCCAACGTCGACCTCACCGTAGAACACGCCTTCCATGTGGGCCGGTTCCTGGGCTGGTATTACGGCCAGGAGCATCGCGCCCAGATCGTGATCGGCAAGGACACCCGCCGGTCCAGCTATATGTACGAATGTGCGCTCGCCGCCGGCATCACCGCCTCCGGCGCAGACGCCTGCCTCATGCACGTGACCACCACCCCCAGCGTCTCCCACATCGCGAAGGTGGACGAATTCGACTGCGGGATCATGATCTCCGCCAGCCATAACCCCTACTACGACAACGGCCTGAAGCTCATCAACGGCCACGGCGAGAAGATGGAGCCGGAGGTCATCGACGAGATCGAGAGCTACCTCGACAGCGACTGGGAGCCGCCCTACGCCACCGGCGAGGACATCGGCCGCGTCATCGACTACGCCTCCGGCCGCAACCGCTACATCGGCTACCTCATCAGCCTGGCCACCCATTCCTATAAGGACATGCGCGTCGCCCTCGACTGCGCCAACGGCAGCGCCTGGATGATCGGCAAGAGCGTCTTCGAGGCCCTCGGCGCCGAGGTCCACGTCCTCGGGGACGCCCCCAACGGCCTGAACATCAACGACGGCTGCGGCTCCACCCACATCGAGGCCCTCCAGGCCTACGTCAAGGAGCACCACATGGACATCGGCTTCGCCTTCGACGGCGACGCCGACCGCTGCCTCGCCGTCGATGAGCGCGGCAACGTCGTGGACGGCGACGGCATCCTCTACCTCTACGGCCGCTACATGAAGGACCGCGACAAGCTGGAGAACAACACCGTCGTCACCACCATCATGTCCAACTTCGGCCTGTACAAGGCCTTCGACGCGGTCGGCATCTCCTACGAGAAGACCGACGTCGGCGACAAGTACGTCTACGAGAACATGCGCGCCAACGGCCACCTGATCGGCGGCGAGCAGTCCGGCCACATCATCTTCGGCAAGTACGCCAACACCGGCGACGGCATCCTCACCGCCATCAAGGTCATGCAGGCCGTCCTCAGCCGCAAGCAGCCGCTGTCCAAGCTCGTCCAGGACCTCCAGATCTATCCGCAGGTCCTCAAGAACGTCCGCGTCCAGGACAAGGACTGCGCGCTCAACGACTTCGCCGTCCAGACCGCCGTCCGGGAGGTCGCCGAGCAGCTCGGCGACCAGGGCCGCATCCTCCTGCGCAAGAGCGGCACCGAGCCGGTCCTGCGCGTCATGGTCGAGGCCCCCACCCACGAGCAGTGCGAGTCGTGCGTCGACGCCGTCATCGCCGTCATGCAGGAGCGCGGCCTGGTCCAGGAGGTGAAGGGCTGATGCTGACCATCAACGACCTGTTCACCCTCGACGACACCATCGCCGCCCCGCTCTTCGCGGGCAAGACCTACGCCTGGGAGGTCCTCGACGGCATCGCCGACTTCATCCGCGCCCTCGGCCCGACCCTCCCGCCGGAGGAGTACGACCACCCCGCCGAGGACGTCTGGGTCGCCAAAGACGCCAAGGTCTTCCCCTCGGCCTACCTCGGCGCGCCGTGCATCATCGACCACGGGGCGGAGGTCCGCCACTGCGCCTTCCTCCGCGGGAGCGCCATCGTCGGCAAGCACGCCGTCGTCGGCAACTCCGTCGAGCTGAAGAACGTCGTCCTCTTCGACTACGTCCAGACCCCTCATTATAATTACGTCGGCGACTCCATCCTCGGCAGCCACGCCCACATGGGCGCGGGGTCCATCACGTCCAACGTGAAGAGCGACAAGAGCCTCGTCGTCGTCCGCTGCGGGGACGAGCGCGTCGCCACCGGCCGGAAGAAGGTCGGCGCGATCCTCGGCGACCACGTCGAGGTCGGCTGCAACAGCGTCCTGAACCCCGGCACCGTCATCGGGCCGCACAGCAACGTCTACCCGACCTCCAGCGTCCGCGGCACCGTCCCGCCCCACCACATCTATAAGAACGAGAACGATATCGTACCCAAGAGATAAGAGAGAACCCCATGAAAGACCTTCCCATCAAGAACCTCGCCATGCTCTTCCTCACCGCCTTCATCTGGGGCACGGCCTTCGTGGCCCAGTCGGTGGGGATGGACCACATCGGCCCCTTCACCTTCAACGCGGCCCGCTCCCTGATCGGGGGCGTGGCGCTCCTGCCCGTCCTCTGGCTCTTCGGCCGCAACAAGACGCCGGAGCGCCGCGCGGCCGAGCGCGCCGAGCGTCGGGCGCTGATCGTCGGCGGCATCTGCTGCGGCGTCGCCCTGTGCGTGGCGTCGAACCTCCAGCAGGTGGGCATCCTGTACACGACCGTCGGCAAGGCGGGCTTCATCACCGCCCTGTACATCGTGATCGTGCCCATCCTCGGCCTCTTCTTCCACCGCCGCGTCGGGGCCAAGATCTGGATCGGCGTCGTCATCGCCGTCCTCGGCCTGTACCTGCTGTGCATGAGCGGGTCCCTGCGCCTGGCGAAGGGCGACCTGCTCGTCCTCTTGTGCGCGCTGGTCTTCTCCGTGCACATCATGATCATCGACCACTTCTGCCCCAAGGTGGACGGGGTGAAGCTGTCCTGCATCCAGTTCTTCGTCGCGGGCGTCCTGTCCTGCGTCCCGATGGGCATCGCCGAGGGCGCGCCCGACCTGCACCTGATCGCCATCTCCTGGCTGCCGATCGTCTACGCGGGCGTCCTCTCGTCCGGCGTGGCCTACACCCTCCAGATCCTCGGCCAGAAGAACGTCGAGCCGACCGTCGCCAGCCTGATCCTGAGCCTGGAGTCTGTCTTCTCCGTCCTGGCGGGCTGGGCGGTCCTCCACCAGAGCATGTCCGGCCGCGAGATCCTCGGCTGCGTGCTCATGTTCTGCGCCATCGTCCTGGCCCAGCTCCCGGACCGGAAACGCCGGACCGCCTGAGCGTTCCCTACATCGAGATCACGAGATACGGAGCCCGCCGGACCGAAAAATGGTCCGGCGGGCTCAGCGTGTCAAAAAAGCCTCGCAGAGTTTCGCGCTCGGAAGCGCGAAATAGAGTCGAGTCATTTTCTCCGGTGACATGTGCGCCGGAGAAAATACTTCTCAGCCCACAAGTGTGCGAATCGTCCGCCGCAGGCGGACGGTGCGTTTGCGCAGGGGGCTGC
>CAKTJM010000153.1 GCA_934567745.1 uncultured Eubacteriales bacterium
GGCGACGAGTGGGTCATCAACGGCGAGAAGTGCTTCATCACCAACGGTGGCGAGGCTGACATCGTCTGCGTCTTCGCTTCCACCGATCCTACCAAGGGCACCAAGGGTATCTCTGCTTTCATGGTTCCCACCAGCACCCCCGGCTTCTCCGTCACCAAGTATGAGGACAAGTGCGGCTTCCGTACCATCTCCACCTGCTCCCTGAAGTTCGAGAACGTCCGCGTTCCTCTGACCAACATGGTCGGTCTGGAAGCTGGCCGCGGCAAGGGCTTCGGCTTCGCTATGAAGACCCTCGACAAGTCCCGCGCTTGCGTCGGCGCTCTGGCCGTCGGTATCGCTCGCCGCGCTCTTGACGAAGCCATCGCTTTCGTCAAGGAGAGAGTCACCTTCGGCGCTCCTGTTTCCAAGCGTCAGGGCATCCAGTGGATGATCGCCGACATGGCCACCAAGATCGAGGCTTCCCGTCTGCTCGTCACCCACGCCAACTACCTGCAGGCCAACGGGCTGCCCTTCTCCAAGGAAGCTGCTATGGCTAAGATGTTCGCCACCAACTCCGCTATGGAAGTCTGCACCGACGCCATCCAGCTGATGGGCGGCAAGGGCTACATGAAGGAAGACTGCGTCGAGAAGATGTTCCGCGACATCAAGGCTTACTGCATCTTCGAGGGCACCAACCAGATTCAGAAGATCGTCATCTCCGGCGCTGTCCTGTCCGGCAAGAACCACTAATTTTCAGTCGTTCGCTGTCGCTTGACAGACCTGATCTGACAACGAAGGGCCCGGCCATCTGGCCGGGCCCTTTTCATGTCTGGACCATCATAGCGACGCGCAAAAAAAGACCTGCTGCAGGATGCAGCAGGTCTTTCCGTATCTCAAGATGGTGTTCAGCCGCCGAGCTGCTCGATGCCGGCGCGGATGCGGCGCAGGGTCTCGTCCTTGCCGAGGATCTGGCACAGCTCGACCGCCCCGCCGGGGGTGGTGGGCTTGCCGGAGACGGCCACGCGGACCGGCCACATGATCCGGCCGTTCTTCAGACCGTTGGCCTCGGCCAGACCGATCAGCGCGTCGTGGATCGCGTCGAAGGTCCAGGTCTCCATCCCCTCGAACACGGGCACGACCAGCTTCAGGGCCTCCAGCGAGTTCTCCTCGTTCGTCTTCATCTTCTTGTGGACGTACAGGTCGTTGCCGTAGGCGGGCAGCGCGTCGAAGAAATCGACCATGGGGGCGATGTCCTCAAGGGTGTCCAGACGCGTCTGCACCAGCGGCGCGACCAGGGCCAGGTCGATCGCCGGGCTGGCGATCGCCTTGCGCAGATAGGGCGTGGCCAGGGCGAGGAAGGCCTCAGGGGAGAGCTTCTTGATGTAGGTGCTGTTGAAGTACTTGAGCTTCTCGATGTCGAAGATGGCGGGGGAGCGGGAGATCCCGGCGATGTCGAAGGCATCGACCAGCTCGTCGAGGGTGAAGAACTCCTGCTCGGCCAGCTCACCGCGGGGGGACCAGCCGAGGAGGGCGACGTAGTTCACGATCGCCTCGGTCAGATAGCCCTGCTGCTTGAGGTCCTCATAGGAGGGGTCCCCGTGCCGCTTGGACATCTTGTGCTGGGCGTCGCGCATGACGGGCGCGCAGTGGACGTAGGTGGGGACCTCCCAGCCGAAGCCCTGGTAGAGCAGATCGTACTTCGGGGCGGAGGCCAGGTACTCGGTCCCGCGGACCACGTGGGTGATGCCCATCAGGTGGTCGTCGACGACGTTCGCGAAGTTGTAGGTGGGCAGACCGTCGCGCTTCATGAGGACCTGGTCGTCGAGGGTGGCGTTCTCCACGGTGATCTCGCCGAAGCTGATGTCGTGGAAGGTGGTGCTGCCCTCGTGCGGGATCTTCTGGCGGATGACGTAGGGCTTGCCCTCGTCGAGGAGCGCGCGCACCTGGTCGGGCGCGAGGGACCGGCAGGGATCGTCCGCGCGGTCGAAGCCCTCGCTCTCCTCCTCCGCCTTCTCGCAGAAGCAGTGGTAGGCGTGGCCCTTTTCGACCAGCAGCTGGGCATACTTCCCGTAGAGCCCGCGGCGCTGGGTCTGGATGTACGGCCCGACGGGACCGCCGACGTCGGGGCCTTCGTCATGGGTCAGGCCGCACTCGGTCATGGTGTGGAAGATGAGCTCCGTGGCGCCCTCGACCTGACGGGTCTGGTCGGTGTCCTCCAGACGGAAGATGAAGGTGCCATGCGCCTTGCGGGCGATGAGCCAGGTGTACAGCGCGGTGCGCAGATTGCCGACGTGCATATAGCCGGTGGGGGAGGGGGCGAACCGGGTGCGGACGGTCCCCTTGGGGATGCGCGCCTCCTGTTCGTCGAACCAAGTCATATCCATCGATCGATCGCCTCCTGTGATCTTGCAGCGTTCTTGACATAAGTGCTTCCATTCTAAAATCAGGCGCGGGAATTGTCAAGGATTATTGCACGGAAGGACGAAATGTGTTATGATAGCTGGGATCATGCCGTGCCCAGGTGCGCGGCATGGAACGATCTGAGAGGTGACCATAGATGGATCCGAATAAAAAAGTCATTTTCAGCGCCACCCAGCCCAGCGGCAAGATCACCCTGGGCAACTACCTCGGCGCTCTGCGCAATTGGGCCGCGCTCCAGGACGACTACAACGCCCTGTACTGCGTGGCCGACGAGCATGCCATCACCGTCCGGCAGGACCCGGCGGCCCTGCGCCGCCAGACGCTGGAGCTGTACGCCCAGTTCATCGCCTGCGGCATCGACCCGGAGCGGAGCATCGTCTTCATCCAGTCCCACGTGCCGCAGCACGCGGAGCTGGCCTGGGTGCTCAACTGCTACACCATGTTCGGCGAGCTCAGCCGCATGACCCAGTTCAAGGACAAGTCCGCCTCCCACGCCGACAACGTCAACGCGGGCCTGTTCACCTATCCGAGCCTGATGGCGGCGGACATCCTGCTGTATCAGGCGGACCTGGTGCCGGTGGGCGAGGACCAGCGGCAGCACGTCGAGCTGACCCGCAACATCGCCCAGCGGTTCAACGGGATCTACGGCGACGTGTTCACCATGCCCGAGGCGTTCATCCCCAAGGTCGGCGCCCGCGTCATGTCCCTGAGCGAGCCGGAGAAGAAGATGAGCAAGTCCAGCCCGAACGAGAACTCCTACATCCTCGTGATGGACAAGCCGGACGACATCATGCGCAAGTTCAAGCGCGCCGTGACCGACAGCGAGGGCAGCATCCGCCGCGCGCCTGACAAGCCCGGCGTGGCCAACCTGATCGACATCTACGCCGCCGTGACCGGCGCCACGCCGGAGGCCGTGGAGAACGAGTTCGCGGGCAAGGGCTACGGCATCTTCAAGCCCGCCGTGGGCGAGGCCGTGGTCGAGGCGCTGCGCCCGATCCGCGAGGAGACGGAGCGCCTGCTCAACGACAAGGCCGCCCTCGAGGCCCTGTACCGCCAGGGAGCCGAGAAGGCCCAGGCCATCGCGTACAAGACGCTGCGCAAGGTGCACAAGAAGGTGGGCTTCGCCGCCCGCTGATCCCCAAAGGAGCGTATCATCATCATGAC
>CAKTJM010000154.1 GCA_934567745.1 uncultured Eubacteriales bacterium
GCGCCACCCTGTTGTGGATGTCCGATACCTTCTTCTCCCGCAGCGTCGCCGCCGACGGGTCGCCGATCGAGACGTCCTCCGTCCGCGTCAGCACCGCCGGGGCACCGTAGAGGCCCATGAGCGCGTCGAGCTGGCGGGCGATGGCGAGGTTCACCTCGCTCTCCCGCTGCCCCGCGGCGGAGACGGCGCCGCCGTCCTCGCCCCCGTGGCCGGGATCGATGACCAGCACCTGGTCCGCCATGCGCACGAAGGTCGGGACCGCGGTCCCGACCGGCCAGACGCCCCGGACCACCGCCACCAGCAGCACCAGGGCCACCAGTGAGGCCCCCAGGCGCAGCCGCTCCTTCAGATATCCCACACGCATCGGTCATCCCCCCTCCCGGCACTGTATGCGCGGGCGGGAGCGGTCATGACCAGTATAGCAAACTCCCCGCCCCGGTGCAAGGCAGGGCGGAGACAATAAAATCTACCCGAATATTTAAGGAAGATTTAATCTTCTCTTTATCGTGTCGAAATCTCCCCCTGCTATACTGGCCACAGCACGAAAGGAACGGACACCGATACAGGAGGGATCCATGATGAACGTCTTGATCTTGACCGGCCGCTTCGGCATGGGCCACGTCGCCGCCGCTGAGGCCGTGCAGCAGGAGATCGTCCGCCGCGCCCCGTCCGCCCGCGTGGACGTGGTCGATATCGTCGAGGCCTGCCGCCCCGAGCTGAGCGGGCTGGTCTACGGCTTCTTCGACTTCACCGTGCACTACTGCTCCGGGGTCTATAATCTCCTCAACCGGCTGGCCGGGCGCTGCGGCGGCGCGCCGCTGGAGCGGCAGATGCGGTCCCGGATGGAGCGGCTGCTCGACGAGCACCGCCCCGACTTGGTCGTCTCGGCGCTCCCGCTCAGCTCCCAGTATGTCGCCGCCTACAAGCGCGCGTCCGGGGACCCCATCCCCCTCTATACCTATATCACCGACATCTACGCCCACAACGAGTGGCTCGCGCCCGAGACCGACTGCTATTTCGTCGGCGACGAGTCCACCCGCCGCCAGCTCCTGGCCGAGGGCGTGCCCGGCCGCCGGATCGTCGTCTCCGGCATCCCCGTCCGTCAGGGCTTCTACGCCCGCTCCACCCGGCCGGACGGTCCGCGTGAGCTGCTCGTGATGGGCGGCGGCCTGGGCCTGCTCCCCCACGCGGAGGAGCTGTTCTCCGCCCTCGCCGGGGACCCGTCCGTCCACGTGACCGTCCTCACCGGGCACAACCAGTCCCTCGCCGCCAAGCTGCGCCGCCACTGGCCAGAGCTGGAGGTCGTCGGCTACACCGACCGCGTGGCCGACTACATGGCCCGCGCCGACCTGCTGCTGACCAAGGCCGGGGGCAGCACCACCTTCGAGGCGATCCACGCCGGGGTGCCGCTGTGCCTGCTGCGGCCCTTCCTGATGCAGGAGGAGGACAACGCCGCCTACGCCGAGCGGCACGGCTTCGGTCGCGTGCTGCGGACGAAGGGGCGAGAGGTCGAGGACCTGCTGGACCTGCTGCACGACGGCGAGGCCCTGGCCGACATGCGCCAGCGGATGGCCGTCGCCCTGCGCACCCTCGACGACGAGACCGTCCTCGACCGCTATCAGGGAGAGGAGGAGGCCGTATGCTGAACCCGGTCCTGCTCGCCGGGGCCGCAGCGGGGAGCTATGCCCTCTTCCCCACCCTGCTCTGGAAGGCCGCGCGCCGCACGCGCCGCCTGCTCGCCCCGCCGCGGGAGGAGCGGACGCTCTGCCTGACCTTCGACGACGGGCCGAGCGCCTACACCCCGGCCCTGCTGGACCTGCTCCGGCGCCATCAGGTCCCCGCGGCCTTCTTCGTCGTGGCGGACCGGGCCGCCGAGCGGCCCGATCTCATCGACCGGATGGTCCGGGAGGGCCATACCGTCGGCTGCCACTCCGCCGCCCACGCCAGCCCCTATCTGCTCGGCCCCGCCCGGACCCGCGCGGACTTCGACCGGGCGATCGGCACGATGCGGCAGCTGGGCCACCCCGTCCGGTACTATCGCCCGCCCTGGGGCGTGATGAGCCTGCCGAACCTCTACGAGCTGACCGCGCGCCGCCTGCGCCCCGTCCTCTGGGACGTGATGGCCCAGGACTGGTCGGGCATCTCCGCCGCCGAGATCGTCCGGCGGCTCCGGGCACGGATCGCGCCGGGCGCCGTGCTGTGCCTGCACGACGGCCGCGGGACGGACGGCGCGCCCGGCCGGACGATCGAGGCCCTGTCCGTCCTGCTGCCCGAGTGGCGCGCGCAGGGCTGGCGCTTCGCCCGTCTGGAGGAGGTGACGAGCCGTGGATAAGTCCCGTCTGAGATGGATGCTCCTCTTCCCCGCGCTGGTGCTGGTGACCTTCTGGCTCCTCCTGCGCGGGCAGGACCTGGGGCAGCTCCGCGCCGTCCTGGACCGGGCCGACCCGCGCTGGCTGTGCGCGGGCGTCGCGGCGATGGCGGTCTATTTCGGGCTGGAGGGGCGGAACCTCCGCACTGCGCTCACCGTCTTCGGCGTGGATGCCCCCTATCGCGACTGCCTCTCCTACGCCTTCACCGGCTTCTTCTTCTCCTCCATCACGCCCTCGGCCACCGGCGGACAGCCCATGCAGCTGCTGGCCATGCACCGGCGGGGCATCGATCCCGCCCCCGGCGCGATGGCCCTGCTCACGGAGTTCTTCTCCTTCCAGATCGTCGCGGTGCTCTACGGGACGGTCGGGGCCGTCCTCTCGTGGCGGCAGCTGGGGCAGCTGCACGGCGGGCTGTGGCTCTTCTTCCTCCTCGGGGCCCTGCTGGACCTGACGGTCCTGCTCGCCCTGGCGCTGGCGGTCAGCTCGCCCGGGCTGGCCCCGGCGCTGTGGCGGCGGCTGCGCCCGCTCGTGCGGAGGCTCCTGCCACGCCGCTGCGACCGGATCGAGGGGTGGGGCCGCGCCCAGTGGCACGACCTGCGGCGGTGCGTCGGCTGCTACCGCGGGCACGGGCGGCGGCTGGCCTCCCTGCTCGCCACGGACGTCCTGCGCTTCACCGCCTATCACAGCGTCCCCTTCTGGGTCGCCCTGGCGCTGGGCGTCGAGGGGGCCGCGCTCGTGCCGATGCTGGCGGTGCAGGCCGTGCTGTTCCTCTCCGTCGCCTCCCTGCCGCTGCCGGGGGCCGTCGGCGCGAGCGAGGGCGGGTTCCTGCTGCTCTACACCGCCTTCTTCCCCCAGGAGCTGCTCAGCGGGGCGATGCTCCTCTCGCGCGGCGTGAGCTTCTACCTCTTCCTCCTGATCGGCGCCCTCGCCTCCGGGGCCGCTTTCTTCTCTTCTCCTGCTGCTCATCTCTCTTTGCAGAGGCCCCTCAGCGAGCGCTGACCGGGGACCCCAAAAGGCCCACGGACCATTCTTGGTCCGTGGGCCTCAGCGTATCAAAAAAGCCTCGCAGAGTTTCGCGCTCGGAAGCGCGAAATAAAGCCAAATCATT
>CAKTJM010000155.1 GCA_934567745.1 uncultured Eubacteriales bacterium
CATCGGGATCCTCGCCGCCAGCGGTCAGCTCAGCTTCGACGACCCCGCCGCCGCCCTCGTGGGCGAGCTGTCCCTCTCCGGCGAGCTGCGGCCCGTTGTCGGGATGCTCCCCATGGCCCTCGCCGCGCGCGAGGCCGGGATCGAGCGGCTCTACGTCCCCGCCGCCAGCGCCGTCGAGGCGACGATCGCCACGGGACTGACCGTCTTCCCCGTGACCGACGTCTCCCAGCTGATCGCCCACCTCACGGGCGAGGGGCCCATCGCGCCCGCCGCGCCGTGGGACGGGACCGTCGTCCCGCCGGTCCTGCCGGACCTGGACGAGGTGCGCGGCCAGGAGACGGTCAAGCGCGCCCTGGAGATCGCCGCCGCCGGGGGCCACGACCTGCTCATGGTCGGCCCGCCCGGCTCCGGCAAGAGCATGATGGCCCGGCGGCTGCCGTCCATCCTGCCGCCCATGACCCGCGCCGAGGCGCTGGAGGCGACCAAGATCCACTCCGCCATGGGCCTGACCTCCGCCGAGGAGCCGCTGCTGCGGTCCCGGCCCTATCGCGCGCCGCACCACACCATCTCCCACACCGGCATGGCGGGGGGCGGCTCCCCCTGGCCGAAGCCGGGCGAGATCTCCCTCGCCCACAACGGCGTCCTCTTCCTCGACGAGTTGCCAGAGTTCCACAAGGACGTGCTGGAGGTCCTGCGCCAGCCGATGGAGGAGGGACAGATCTCCGTCGTCCGCGCCGCCGCGGCCGAGACCTACCCCAGCCGCTTCATGCTCGTGTGCGCCATGAACCCCTGCAAATGCGGTTGGTACGGGCACCCCTCCGGCCGCTGCCGCTGCACCCCCGCCCAGGTGAAGAAGTACCTGGGCAAGATCTCCGGCCCGCTGCTCGACCGGATCGACCTCTTCGCCGAGGTCGCGCCGCTGGAGTTCAAGGATCTGGCCGACCGCAGCCCCGGCGAGCCCTCCGCGGCCATCCGCGCGCGGGTGGTGGCGGCCAGAGAGCGCCAGCAGGCGCGCTTCGGCCCGGACGGCCCCGCCTGCAACGCGCAGATGGGGCAGAAGGAGATCGCCGCCGTCTGCGCCCTCGACGAGGCGGGCCGGGGCGTCATGGAGCAGGCCTATCGCAGCATGGGCCTGACCGCCCGCAGCTACGACCGGATCCTCCGCGTGGCGCGGACCATCGCGGACCTCGACGGGGCCGAGCGCATCGGCACCGAGCACCTCGCCGAGGCGATCCAATTCCGTATCACCGGTTATTTTCAGCAATAGGGCACCTCTGACCGGGTCCCCTGGCTTTTATTTTTGATCGTCGATCATGATTTGAATGTGAAAGGAACACACACGCCATGTCCTACTCTCCCAAGAACCAGACGGCCCCCGTCGGGGACGAGATCATCCTCATGAAGATGGGCGAGATGGTCCTCAAGGGCCTCAACCGCCGCAGCTTCGAGGAGAAGCTGATGTCCAACGCCAAGCGACGCCTACAGAAATACGGCCGCTTCCGCGTCTGGTCCCGCCAGTCCATCGCCTACGTCGAGCCGATCGCCGTGGGGTGCGACATGGACGGGGCCTTCGCCGCGCTCTGCCAGCTCTTCGGCGTGGTCGGCGTCTCGCGGGCCCGCGCCTGTGAGAAAACGCCCGAGGCCATCGTCGCCACCGCCAAGACCTACCTCCACGGCGCCCTCATGGGCGCGGAGCGGTTCAAGGTCGAGTCGAAGCGGTCGGACAAGACCTTCCCCCTGACCTCCATCCAGCTCAGCCAGTACGTCGGCGGGGAGCTGGACGAGGCCTTCCCCCACCTGATCCCAGACATGCACGAGCCGGACGTGATCGTGCACGTCGAGGTGCGTGAGTTCTGCGCCTATGTCCACGCGGACCCGACGCCCGGCGCGGGCGGTCTGCCGGTGGGCGTGGGCGGCAAGGCGGTCTCCCTGCTCTCCGGCGGCATCGACAGCCCCGTGGCCTCGTGGATGATGGCCAAGCGCGGCGTCGCGCTGGAGATGGTCCACTTCTTCAGCTATCCGTACACCTCGCCGGAGGCCAAGGACAAGGTCCTGGAGCTGGCGCGGCTGCTCACCCCGTGGTGCGGGCGGCTGACGGTCCACGTGGTGCCGTTCACCCACATCCAGGAGGAGCTGCGCCGCCAGTGCCCGGAGGCGCTGTTCACCCTGCTCATGCGCCGCTTCATGATGCGCATCGCCCAGGGCGTGGCGCAGCGGATCGGCGCGCACGCGCTGGTCACGGGCGAGTCGCTCGGCCAGGTCGCCAGCCAGACGATGGAGGCGATGGCGGTCACGGGCGCGGTGGTCGATCTGCCGGTGTTCCGGCCGGTCATCGGCATGGACAAGGAGGAGATCATCCGGATCGCCCGGCGGATCGGGACCTTCGAGACGTCCATCCTGCCGTATGAGGACTGCTGCACGGTGTTCACGCCCCGCCACCCGAAGACCCACCCGCACCGCGACGAGATCGAGGAGGCGGAGTCCGTGCTGGACATCGAGGGCCTGATGAAGGAGGCCCTGGACGGGATCGAAAGAGTGGTGCTGGAGCTGTGAACGGACGGAAGAGCCACACCGCGGAGCTGATCGCGGTCGGGACGGAGCTGCTGCTCGGCAGCATCGCGAACACGGACGCGCAGATGATCTCCCAGGGCCTGTCGGAGCTGGGGATCAACGTCTACTACCACACGGTCGTGGGGGACAACCCCGCGCGGCTGCGCGAGGCGGTGGCGATCGCCCGGCAGCGGGCGGACATCCTCATCACGACGGGCGGCCTGGGGCCGACGTGCGACGACCTGACGAAGGTCGCGCTGGCGGAGGCGTTCGGGCTGGCGCTGCGCTATCACGAGCCGTCGGCGGAGCGGATCCGCGCGCGGTTCGCGGCGATGGGCCACGAGATGACGGACAACAACTACCAGCAGGCGATGCTGCCGGAGGGCTGCACGGTGCTGGACAACGACTGGGGCACGGCCCCCGGGGTCGCCTTCGAGGCGGAGGGGACGCACGTGATCATGCTGCCCGGCCCGCCGGGCGAGTGCGAGAAGATGTTCCGCTACCGCGCGGTGCCGTATCTGCGGGCGCTGTCCGACGGGGTGATCGTGTCCCGGACGGTGAAGACCTTCGGGATCGGCGAGTCCTCGGCGGAGAGCCTGCTGCGGGACCTGATGGACCGGCTGACGAACCCGACGCTCGCGCCCTACGCCAAGCCGACGGGCACGGAGCTGCGGATCACGGCCCACGCCGAGACCGAGGACGAGGCCCGTGCGCTGATCGCGCCGGTGGAGGAGCAGGTGAAGGCCATCCTGGGCGACAAGGTCGTCGGGGTGGACGTCGGGCCGCTGGAGGAGGTCTGTGCGGACCTCCTGCGCGCGCAGGGGCTGACGCTGGGCACGGCGGAGT
>CAKTJM010000156.1 GCA_934567745.1 uncultured Eubacteriales bacterium
ACGGTCAGTGGCTCAAGTCCATCAAATTCAAGCTCCCAATCATTGCGGAAGATATGAGCTTGAGTTTGGACAACGATGCACATATCGAGACGGTGTGTCTCCTGTCAAGAAAATAAGATCATGCGCCCTCCCACGGCGTGTCTCCGGGCTTTTGCGAGGCAAGAGCCATCGGAGGAGCCTTGCGAAAGGCTCCGTTTCCTTGTACGGGAATACATCCTACGATGCAGGATATGACGTAGACCGTGTGGATCTGGCAGCTGGGTCGTGTATCTGACAAAAGCCGCATACTTGGACGAACGCCCCGCACCGTGCGGTCACAGGACGCATGGTGCGGGGCGTTTTTGCGTTTTGGCTAGATGGCTGCGAGCCGGGAGCTATCGGCATAAATAGTCGACGGCTTCATCCTCGGTCGCAGCAAAGAACACGTCATGGACCTGGTTGCTCTCATAGATGAAGTCATGCAGGGGCTTGCTGGTGTAATGAGAATAGTCGCCATAGTTTATGTATTTCTGGAGGATGTCGCCCGCGAGGCCGGAACTGAGGCGGAAGGACTCCTCTTTGATCAGCTCCTTGCCGATCACGATATCCTTCGTCCCAAGATCGTACTTTGCCGTCATCAGCAGGTCGAGCGCAGACTGCGGATCTGTGATCACGATCTCATCACTGCGAACGACTGCGCAGGTGGTGCCATCCTTCACGATCTTCTCTATATCCATAGATGGTCTCCTCCGTTGGATCTCGAATTTTTCAAACCCTTTACCTGGAGCATAGCATCATAGCATAGTATCGTGAACGAGTCAGCCTGTTTCAACAGCTCTAGATCATGCGCTGTGTATCGAGTGTGGCACGGGGCTTTTTTGTTCCTGGGGACCTTGAGCGCCACATCCGGTGCCCTGTATGTAGGACGATGCCGAGGGCCAGGATCCGATCCACTGTTCCTTGAGCTTCATCGCGCGCCCTCCTGTCCTCCGGCCAGCACCGCCGCCAGCTCCGCCATCATGGCAAGGGACGCGCGGTCGCCCCAATAGCCGACGCGCCAGACGAGACTGTCGATGAGGATCTCGCCGGTACCGCCACAGGTGAACGTCACACGGTCCTCGCCGTGATCCAGATAAACGTGGAGCCAAAAACCGGCGTGGTTTCCGTCCGTACCGTTCGCCTTCGTCAGTGGCCGGAAAGAACGGTGATAGGGATAGCGGGAGAGGATGTCTACGATCTGCCTGGACTCTGCGGACTCCGCCGAATAAGTTTCCTTTGAGGTCGTGAGCGAGTGATTCTCGGCAGTATCGATGCGAAGGATCGTGATGGAGTCGCATCCCGGCTGCAGATCGGCAAAGCTGTGCGGCCAGAGCAGGCAGCAAAGCCCCGCCAGCAGCAGGACGGCGATCGCGCAGAGAAGGCGCCGATGGGGGCGTCGTTCCATCCTTCTTCACCTCTCTCTTCTACATATACATCAAAGGATAACGACTGGATGTCGTTCGTACGACCAGGATGGTGTAAGATCATTGTAAGATCCGTAGGCCCGACCCGACACCGCTGCCCCTTTTTGCCGTGCCAGCGCCCCCTGCGGGAGACTTGAAGAAGGACCGCGTTTGCGCTATACTAAAAAAGAAACGTGAGCCACCCGAGGAGGCGACCACCATGACCTTCGATGAATACCGCGAGCGACGCAGGGTCTTCGCGGAGGAGCTGGGCGACCCGGTGAGCGGGCTGACCCTCCTGCGCGACGAGTTCGACCTGATGCGGATCTCCGACGTCTACCACTACACCACCATCACGGGCTTTTTGAGCATCATGCAGAAGCGGGAGATGTGGGCCTCCCACATCGCGTTCATGAACGACCGCTCGGAGTACTCCCACGGCAAGGAGCTGTTCCGCCGCCGTCTGAGCCAGCGCGTCTCCGGCGTGCCGGAGACCGAGCAGCGCTTTTTGCGGATGGTCATGGAGAGCCTGGAGCGGGAGATCTCCGACGGGGCGTACACCACCTCCAGTAAGGACGTGTTCTGCCTGAGCTTCTCCTATGCGCCCGACTCCCTGGAGATGTGGCGCGGCTACGGCCGCGAGAGCGGCATCGCCATCGGGTTCGACCAGGCCCAGTGCAGCTCCCTGCCGGGGATGAGCCTCATCCGCGAGGAGATGTACGAGAAGCTGCTGGCCGCCTATGACGGGAAGCCGGAGGAGGTCTGCCCGAAGTACGAGCACGGCTTCTACCCGCTGACGATCCTCTATGACGACGATCTGAAGACGCGGGTCGCCGACCGCGCGATCGAGATGGGGCTGGCGTGCTTCCGCAACCGGAGCAGGATCGACACCAGCGCCGCACTGGTGACGGCGACGGACTTCCTGTCGGACATGATGTTCTACACGATCCCCTTCTTCAAGCACCGCGGCTTCGCGGGCGAGGAGGAGTGCCGCCTGGTGACCCATCTCGTGCGCCGGGGGGCGGACGCCTACCGCGTGCGCTACCGCGAGCGCAGCGGTCTGCTGCTGCCGTACCTGAAATATGAGCTGATGGACCGCAACTGCCGTCCGCTCAAGCAGATGCCGATCCGGGAGATCGTCATCGGTCCCGGCGTGAAGCAGGCGCGGGTCGCCGAGAGCGTCCGCTACTTCCTGGAGCGCAACGGGATGGCGGACCTGGTGGAGAAGGTCCGGCTCTCCGATATCCCCTATGTGGCCGTGTGACCGCCGAAGGAAAAGAGGACGCCCTTCCGCCCCTGAATGGGACGGAAGGGCGTTTTTCATGCCGTTTTTTGTGCGGGCCGGATGCGGCGGAGGTACCAGCCGATGCCGATCGCGTCCGCCAGGGCCCAGCCGATGGGGACGGCGGCCCAAATGGCGGTCACGCCGAAGCCGGGCAGCGGCGCGAGCGCGTAGGCCAGCGCGACGCGGGTCCCGAGCGAGGCGACGGTGAGCAGGACGGACATCCCCGGCCGGTCGATGGCGCGGTAGTAGCCGTAGAGCAGGAAGAGGACCCCGATGCCGAGGTAGCACGCGCCCTCGATGCGCAGATAGTGGACCCCGGCGGCGAGGATGGCCTCCTCCTCCGGCCCGACGAAGAGGGCCATGAGCGGCCGGGCGAAGACGACGATCAGCAGGCTGACCGCGAGACAGAAGACGAGGACGGTCCGCCCGGCGCAGCGGATGCCCTGGCGGATGCGGTCCTGCCGTCCGGCGCCATGGTTCTGGGCGACGAAGGTGGAGAAGGCGTTGCCGAAGTCCTGCACGGGCATGTAGGCGAAGGAGTCGATCTTGACGGCGGCGGCGAAGCCCGCCATGACGACCGCGCCGAAGCTGTTGACGAGGCCCTGGATCATGAGGATGCCGAAGTTCATCAGCGACTGCTGCAAACAGGTGAGCAGGGACAGCTTGACGATCGCCGAGAGCGC
>CAKTJM010000157.1 GCA_934567745.1 uncultured Eubacteriales bacterium
TCAGGGGATGCGAGGGGGGCAGCATGAGCACCAGCGGGTCCCGCCGGAGGCGGTACCAGTGGTGCGGACCGTCCCGCTGGCTGATGAGACAGAGGTCGATCCGGTTCTCGTGCAGGGCCTTGACCAGGACGGAGCTGGTGCCCTCGATGAGCCGGAAGGAGATGGCCGGGTGCAGCGTCCGGAACCGGGCGATCAGCTGCGCCATCCGGTGCGTGTAGGAGCTGTAGTTGGTGCCGACCGTCACCGTCCCGGCATCCAGCCCCTGTAACGCTGCCGCCGTCTGGCGGCAGCGGTCCGCCTGGAGGACCATCTGCCGTATGGCGGGCAGGAGCGCCTCACACGCCTCGGTCGCGGCCACGCCGTGGCGCCCCCGATGCAGCAGGGGAAAGCCGACCTCCTCCTCCAGGGCCGCGATCGTCCGACTGATGCCAGAGGGGGTGTAGCCGAGCCGCTCCGCCGCCCGGGCCAGGGTCCCCTCGCGCAGGGCGCAGAGCAGCGCCGCGCATTTCTCTGTGTCCATCCGGTCCACTCCTTCCTTGCGGTTTCGTCAATGAACGGGTGCGATAGTGTCGCTTTACACAAGGATACCACAGTGCTACCATGATGTCCACAGAAAAGGAGAGGAGACGATCCTATGGACAGACGGTATGCGGAGCTGCTGTTGGCGAGCGTCATCTTCGCGCGGAGCACCTCGCTCCTGTTCGCCAAGATCGGATTGGAACACATGGAGCCGTTGGGCCTGCTGTCGGCGCGGTCCTGCGTGGCGTTCGTGGTGCTGGCGCTGATCTTCGCGCGGCGGCTGCGGAAGACGACCTGGCGGGACGTCGGGCACGGGATGCTGCTGGGTGGATCGATCCTCGCGGTCATGATCGCGGAGACGTTCGCGCTGCGGATCACGAGCGCGTCCACCACCTCGTTCCTGGAGAACACCGCCATCGTGATCGTCCCTCTGTTCGAGGCGGTGCTCTGCCGTAAGCTGCCGGAGCGGCGGGTGCTGATCACCGCGCTGGTCACGCTGTCCGGCGTCGGGCTGCTGACCCTGCGCGGCGGCGCGGGCGGCTTCGGCCTGGGCGAGGGACTGGCCCTCCTGGCGGCGTGCCTGTATGCGATGGCGATCATCCTGACCGGGCGGCTCTCCCGAACGGGCGACCCGTTCCTGCTGGGCGTGTGGCAGGTCGGGGCGATGGCGCTGTTCTCGACCATCGGCGCGGGCGCGACCGGGACGCTCCGGCTGCCGCCGGACGCCACCTCGTGGGGCGTGGTGCTGACGCTCGCGCTGGTGTGCTCCTGCTTCGGCTTCACCCTCCAGCCGGTCGCCCAGCGCTACACCGGCACCGACCGGGCCGCGCAGCTGTGCGCGATCAACCCGCTGTCCGTGGCGACGCTCAGCACCCTGTTCCTGGGGGAGCGCCTGGGCGCGGCGGGCCTCGGCGGCGCGGCACTGATCCTGACCGGGATCCTCGTGCAGAGCCTGTGGCCGACCGAGGGCGCTCAGCCCACCGTGCGCCAGCGGATCGCGGCGGCCCTGGACCGTGTTGGCAGCCTGGGCAGCGTGCGGCTCATGCGGCATGGGTCTTCGCTGTGATCGGCGTTGGGATGATCGAAAAAAGACGAAACGACGGTCGTGGGGCCATCCGTGCGGTGACGCATGGGTGGCCCCCTTTTTGCAGAAGGGGACTTTGATCGCGGCGATCCGCGCAAAAGATCTGGAGCAAGCTTTCGCAGCTCGCTCCAGATCGATGAGATCTGATAGAGATCCGCTCAGGGGGACAGCCTCGGCTCAGAGGGGGCGCGTCATTTTTTCTTTGGGGATATCATTTTCAACATCCCGGATCTTTTTTGCCGGTACACCGCCCATGACGCAGTTGTCCGGCACATCATGGGTCACGACGGCTCCGGCGGCGATGACCACATTATTGCCGATGGTCACACCGGGGAGGATCGTGCAGTTTCCGCCGATCCACACATCGTTCCCGATGGTGACAGGCTTGCCGATGCCAAGATGCTCCCGGCGTCCCTTGGGCGTGAGCGGATGGTTGACGGTGGTGATGAGCGTGTTCGGCCCAATCATCACATAGTCCCCGATATGCACCGGCATGATGTCAAGAATGGTCACATTGTAGTTTGCGAGGAACTGATCGCCCACACGGATGTTCCTGCCGCTGTCGCACATAAAGCCGGGACAAAGACACACATCCCGTCCCACCGAGCCAAAATGCTTTTTGATGAGCTCAGCCTGCTCCGCCTCCGCTGCGTCCGCATCCTGCATCTGCCGCAGCTCCCGGCAGAAACGGATGGCGTTGAGTTTCCTGCCGTTGACGCCCGCATCCCAAAAGTCATAATAAAGCCCTGCGTCCAGCTTTTCTTCTTCCGTCATCGTTATCCCTCGTTTCATCAGTTTCAGAAGTCGTGCTTCGTCTGCATCCGGCAGAATGCTTTTCAGGTGAGCAAGGATATCCGCCTATGCAGGGATCACATCAAGTCCATCTTGTCCCAAAGGATGTTTCCGTTTGCGTCGAGGTATTCTTCATCCACATGAACGGCTTCGACCTTTCCGATGAAAAGCTCGTGGGAACCGGGCATAGTGCTGTTCTCGACACTGCATTCAATGCTGACAGGGCGATCCGTCAGAATGGGCGCATCGACATAGGTCGCATCCTCCCAATTCAGACCCAGTGTGGCAAATTTGTCCCCATCTCTGCCGGAAGCAGAGCCGAGATAGCTGAATTCTTTCTTGAAGCTCTTCTTCGGCAGGTTGATGACAAAGCAGCCAGTTTCCTTTACCATATGATGCGAATAACGGGAAGGCACGATACCGACCATCACCATCACCGGGTCAAGGCTGACGTTTGCCGTGAATCCGACGACCAGTGCGTTGTTCTTCCCGTCCTTGTCACGGCAGGATACGATGGTCTGCGGAACGGGCTGCAGGCACAATGCCGTATTTTTTGCCAACTTTTTCATGGTTCAGTCACTCCTTTTGGTCCCTCGTTGTTTTGGGATGCTTTTATGATACCGGTCCCTTCCCTGCAACACACTATCAGAGCTTAATAAGTTTACTTGCAAATCCTCATGTTTTCTGTTATACATTATAAGCAGCAAACGGAGGTGCGGTATGAGGGATGATCGATTTCTGGACCTTGCCATCAACAAGCTCGGTATTGAGTTCGGTTCGCTTGTCCTGTCTTTTCACACAATGAAAAATGGGAGGCCGGGAGATATCACATCCTATTGGCCGGGCGATGACGACGAAGATGTTCTCATTTGTGTATTTAAAGGCAAGAAGATCAGTGAGCCGTTCGGGTAATGTTCGTAGGGACACAAGTTGACACCATATCTTGCAAGGGGGCGGACAGCGTTTGCTGTCCGCTT
>CAKTJM010000158.1 GCA_934567745.1 uncultured Eubacteriales bacterium
GCCCACGAGGACCACGGGACGGTTGCCCGCCATCTGGAGGCGCTTCATCAGGCACAGCGCCATGAAATGGCCCACGTGCAGGGAGTCGGCCGTGGGATCGAAGCCGATGTAGAAGGTCGCCTTGCCGTTGTTCACCAGCTCGCGGATCTCCTCCTCGTCGGTGACCTGCGCGATGAGCCCGCGCGCTCTGAGTTCTTCATAGATCTGCATGTCGTTTTCTCCTTTCGATGTTCCGCAGGGGCAACAAAAAAACGTCCCCTGTCGCGATGACAGAGGACGAGAGACTCGTGGTACCACCTCTATTCGCCCCGCCCTCACGGGAGGGGCCTCAGGGGGTCACGCAGAACGGACCCCAGCGCGATAACGGGCGCACCCGACGTGCCCTACTGCTCCGCGGGGGAGGTTCAGACAGCTGCTCCGGGAGGTAGCTTCGCCGACGGTCCTCTCCCCCTCACACCGAACGGGGGCTCTCTGTGCAGGAGCAGGCCGGTTACTTCTTCCCTTCATCACAGTGGCGATATACTCTGGTCATCATAGCAGAGCCGCCTGTTTTTGTCAAGACGGCGCCCTCATTTTTTCGACGGGATCCCGTCACGGGCGTCAGAATCGACGCATACGATGCACCGATTCCCCGCTCAGCGGACGATCGTGCAGGAGCCGCGTCGATCAGATCGCACAAAGAAAAAACAAGGTGATATCACGCGAAAAAATCTCGATTCGTTCTTGACAAGCGGGCCGAGAGTGGGTACAGTAAGACAGGTCGAATGTGATACGACGGAGCGCGCGGATCGTCCCTGGACCGCGCCTCATTTTTTCTATTATTAAGGAGGACCCCGGTATGGCAAAGACTTTACAGGACGTCCTGGCGTTATGCCAGGAGAAGGACATCAAGATCGTCGACTTCAAGATGACGGACATCGATGGCAGATGGCGTCACCTGAGCATCCCCGTGGGGCGGCTGACCGAGGACACGATGCTCTATGGCATCGGCTTCGACGGCTCCAACTACGGCTATGCGCCCGTCGAGAGCAGCGACATGGTGTTCGTGCCCGACCTGGAGTCCGCCACCGTCGATCCCTTCGCCGAGGTCCCCACCCTCACCATGATCGGTGACGTCATGGTCATCGACCGCCCCGAGAACCGCCCCTTCGACCAGTATCCCCGCAACGTGGCCAAGCGCGCCATCGCCTACATGAAGGAGACGGGCGTGGCCGACGAGATGGTCGTCGGGCCGGAGTATGAGTTCTATGTCTTCGACGAGGTCGCCTTCTCCACCCGCCCGGAGAACTCCGGCTTCAGCATCGCCGCCAGCCAGGCCGAGTGGAGCGCCGAGAACAACGGCTATCAGGTCCGGCACAAGGCCGGGTACCACACCAGCCTGCCGCTGGACGTGAACCAGGACCTGCGCAACCGCATCTGCCTGATGATGGAGGACTGGGGCGTCAAGGTCAAGTACCACCACACCGAGGTCGGCGCCTGCGGCCAGCTGGAGGTCGAGGTCGAGCTGGGCGAGATGACCAAGATGGCCGACGACACCATGGTCGCCAAGTATATCATCAAGAACGCCGCCGCCCGCGAGGGCCGTACGGCCACCTTCATGCCCAAGCCCATCGCCGGTGAGGCCGGCAGCGGCATGCACGTGCACATGCTGCTCTTCAAGGACGGCAAGCCCGTGTTCTATGACGAGAACGGCTATGCCCAGCTCAGCGACACCGCCCTGTGGTTCATCGGCGGCATGCTGCGCCATGCGTCCTCCCTGTGCGCGCTGACCAACCCGTCCACCAACTCCTACAAGCGTCTGGTCCCCGGCTTCGAGGCCCCCGTGACCATCGGCTATGCCATGGCCAACCGCAGCGCCGTGGTCCGCATCCCCGCCTATGCCAAGTCCCCCACGAGCAAGCGCTTCGAGCTGCGCAACCCCGACGCCACCTGCAACCCCTATTACGCCTTCGCCGCGATCCTGATGGCCGGTCTGGACGGCATCGCCAACAAGATCGATCCGCACGAGGCCGGCTGGGGCCCCTATGACTTCAACCTCTTCGACCTGTCCGACGAGGAGAAGGCCAAGATCGACAGCCTGCCCAAGTCCCTCGACGAGGCGCTCGACGCCCTGGAGGCCGACCACGAGTATCTCACCCGCGGCGGCGTGTTCCCCCAGCGCCTGATCGACATCTGGCTGAAGAAGAAGCGCGCGGAGCTGGAGGAGCTCTCCCGCATCCCCACCCCCGCCGAGTTCGCGACCTATTACGATCTGTGATCGTATCCTGACGAACAGTGCAAGGCCGCCTGCGAATATCGCAGGCGGCCTTTTCTCATGCTTGCCGCGGCGGGACGCACGTGGTATCCTAAGAGAGACCAACGAAGGAGGTCGGTATGATATGTATGAACTGATCCAAGTCGGCGCGCAGAGCCATTACATCCAGAGCCCTGCGAAGATCGGGCTGGTGACGCTGGGGGGCGGCGAGGTCTGCCTCATCGACAGCGGCAACGACAAGGACGCCGGACGGAAGGTCCGCCAGCAGCTCGACGCCAACGGCTGGAAGCTGCGCGCCATCTACAACACCCACTCCAACGCCGACCACATCGGCGGGAACGAATACCTCCAAAAGCAGACGGGGTGCAAGATCTACGCCCCCGGCATCGAGAGCGCCTTCACGCGCTGGCCCATCCTGGAGCCGTCCTATCTCTACGGCGGCTTCCCGCCGAAGGACCTGCGGCACAAGTTCCTGATGGCCAAGCCCTCCGGTGCGGAGGAGCTGACCGCCGCCGTCCTGCCGGAGGGCTTCGAGACGATCCCCCTGCCCGGCCACTTCTTCGACATGGTCGGGTTCCGCGCACCGGACGGGGTCGTCTTCCTGGCCGACTGTCTGTCCAGCCGTGAGACGCTGGAGAAATACAAGATCGGCGTGCTGTACGACGTGGCGGCCTATCTCGACACCCTCGAACGGGTCAAGCAGCTGCAGGCGCCCCTCTTCGTCCCCGCCCACGCGGACGCGGCGGAGGACATCGCGCCGCTGGCCCAGTACAACATCGACCGGGTCCACGAGGTCGCCGACCGCATCCTGGCGCTGTGCGCCGAGCCGCGCGGCCCGGAGGAACTCTTGCAGCGGCTCTTCACGGACTACGGGCTCACGATGGACTTCTCGCAGTACGTCCTCGTGGGCAGCACGGTGCGCTCCTACCTCGCGTGGCTGCGGGACCAGGGGCTGGTGGAGCCGCGGTTCGAGCAGGCCCGGATGGTCTGGGCCAGGATCTGACAGCACCGGCCGGGCCGGTGGGAACGGAGGTGTCGCGATGCATCACATCCAGGTCAAGGGCATCCTTTCGGCGCACGATGGGATGAACCTCTACCGCGGGTGCACCCACGGG
>CAKTJM010000159.1 GCA_934567745.1 uncultured Eubacteriales bacterium
ATGGGAGAGATATCGTAATGGGAGAGATATCAAACACTGGTATGGTCCGTCATGCCTTCTTCACGACCCCGGCGAAGCCGATGGTGCGCGGAGAGGGCGTGTGCTGGTTGACCTCGACGTTCAGGATGCCGATGGTCCCGGAGGCCTTGATCTCGTCCAGGGCGGGGATGACGTCCTCGACCTTGTCGAGCATCATGCCCTTGCCGTCCCAAATGGCCACCATCTTCTCGTAGGGGAACATATGGGGCAGCAGGTTGATGGGGTGATGGCCATGCTTGGCCAGGTACTCGGGGTGCTTCAGCTCCTGCGAGAGCTTGATCATGCCCCAGGCGGAGTCGTTCGCGATCACGCAGATCACGGGGACCTTGTACCGCAGGAGGGTCTCCATGTCCATCGCGTGGAAGCCGAAGCTGCCGTCGCCCGTCACGTACATGACCGGGCGCTTGTCCGCCGCCCAGGCGCCCAGTGAGAAGCCGGGGCCCATGCCGATGGTCCCGTTGATGCCGAAGCGGAGCATCTGGCCGGGATAGTGGGCCGTGTTGTTGTACTGGACCCACTGCGCGGTGTCGCCGCCGTCGCAGATGCTGTGCCAGTCGCGGCCGTTGGCCTCCAGCCACTGCCGGAGTTCCCAGGTGAGGCGGCCGATGTGCATGGGCTTGGTGATCGCATCGACACGGGCGTCCGTGAAGGGCTTCATCGCCACCGCCGTCAGCTCACGTGCCCGGTCGACCCAGACACCGTCCTCGCGTGCCGGGACCAGGCCCTTCACGGCGGCGTAGAGCTGCATGGCACCCACACCGCTCGAGGCCACGATGCCGACGTCGGCATCCCGGTTGAAGCCGATCATGGTCCGATCCTCGTGGATCTGGATCACCTTGGCGTCGGCGTGGAACACCGGCGCCTGGCCGCGATTGAGGTGGTTGTGGTTATAGACGCCCAGCTCCAGGATCACGTCCGCTTCCGCAGCGGCTGCCTCACCCAGGTGGAAGAGTTCGTTCGTTCCCTCATCCGCGAAGAGCCCACGGACGTAGGGCATGGAGGTGGTGTAGACCGGCATGTTCAGATAGTTCGCCAGCTTCTCCACATAGTCGCCGTGGTTGGTGGCGTAGCGCGCCGCCTCGCCGATGACCATCACCGGACGCTTGGCCTTCGCCAGGAGCTCCGCCGCCTCGGCGATGTACCGGGGATCGCCGTAGACGTCGCAGGTGGTCCGCGGATGCTGGGGCACCCTCACGCTGTCCGCCTCGACCGAGGCCCCTACGACGTTCATGGGGATCTCGAGATAGACGGGGCCGGGGGTGCCGGAGACGGCCGTGCGGAACGCCTTGGACACGTAGTCCGGCAGACGCTCGGTGGTCAGGCACCGCTTGGCATCCTTGCACACCGCTGCCATGCAGTCGAGCGTGTTCAGATCCTGGCAGGTGCCGCTGTCGTAGGTCGCCATCATGGCGCCGCCGCCGATGTGCACGAGCGGCGTGCAGGCCTCCTTGGCCTCGCCCATGGCGGTGGCGGCGTTGGTGACGCCGGGACCGGCCGTGGTGATGATGACGCCGGGCTTGCCGCTCACACGGGCGTAGGCGTCCGCGGCGAAGCCGGCCGTGTCCTCATGGCGGACCATGTAGACCTCGATGCCTTCCTCGCGGCACCCGTAGATGATGTCCATGATGTGCCCGCCGGAGAGGGCGAAGACACATTCCACGCCTTCCTTCTTGAGCTGTTTCGCGACCAACTGTCCACCGGTCAGCGTTGCCATAGTATCACACTCCTTTGTCAAATTCGTCATGCTCTATCGCGTCAGTCGAACTTCGTGAAGATCTCCTTCACGTTCTCCTGATGTATGGCCCGTTGGAGGGCGTCCTCGATCTCCCGCAGGGAGCTGCGATGGGAGATGATCTTCACGGCCTTCCGGGCCAGCTCGTTGTTGCCGGTGATCCACTGGACCGACCGCTCGAAGGAATACCCGGCGTAAGCGCCGATGATCGTCTTGGAGTTGCGCACCGTGTCGTCCAGATCGAAGGTCGCGGGGGTGGAATAGATCCCGGCACAGCAGACCTTCCCCCGTTTCCGGATCAGAGACAGGTCCGTCTGGAGCAGAGACGAGACACCGACACACTCCAACGCCACATCGGCGCCCTGACCGTTGGTGAGCGCGCGGATCTCCTGGACGACGTCACACCGGTCGCCCATGAAGGTGTAGTCCGCGCCGAGCTCCTTCGCCAGCGCCAGGCGCTTCGCGTCCCGGGAGGTCCCGAAGACCGCGATCCGCCCCGCCCCGAGGGACCGTGCCGCCAGGGTGGCGACCAGCCCGATCGGGCCAGGTCCGGAGACCACGACGAAGTCGCCGTATTCGATGCCCGCACGGATCGCGCAGTTGGTCCCGACGCCCAGGGGCTCGATGATCGCGCCCTGCTCCCAGGTCATGTCGTCGGGCATGTGGACCACCTGGTCCTCATGGATCGCGCAGTACTCGGCGAAGGCGCCCGCCTTCGTGGTCCCGCAGGTAGCGCGGTCGACGCAGTCGGCCGGGCGGCGGTTCCGGCAGAACCAGCACTTCCCGCAGGGATGGGTGGGCTTGGCCAGCACCCGGTCCCCGACCTTGACCGTCGTCACCGAACGGCCGACCTCGACGACCTCGCCGGAGAACTCATGCCCAAGGATCAGGGGGAGGTACTTCTCCTTGTAATGCATGGTCGGTTCCCAAAGATACGTATGGACGTCGCTGCCGCACAGGCCGGAGGCCTTGACCTTGACGAGGACCTCCTCGTCCGTGAGCTTCGGCACCGGGACCGTGATCAGCTCGATCCCGGGGGCAGCTTTCGTCTTCGCTGCTGCTAACATCATTTTTTCCATAAAGATCCCTCTGTGGAACGGCGCCCGTGCAGGGCGTTCCCTGACGGGCGCCGTTCTGGATTTTTTCTTCAGGAGCCTGTCGAGGCTCGGTGTGGCCGTATGGCCGCAGCATCAGGACGCGGGACCGAACAGCTCCTCATACATGTCGCGGTCGGCCGAGACCTTCTCGGTGTAAGTGGCGCCGTCGATGAACTCGGTGACGACCTTCAGACGCTCGCAGGTGTCCAGGAAGGCCTGATCCTGCACGGCCTTTTCAAAGGCGGCCTTGATGGTGTCGATCTTGCTCTGGTCGGTGCCCGCCGGGAAGGCGAAGGCGCTGTAGGACGTGTAGGCCACGTCATAGCCCTGCTCGATGGCGGTGGGGACGTCGGGGAAGGCCTGGGAACGGGCCTCGCAGGTGTTGGCGATGATGGTCAGGTCGCCGCTCTCCACGTAGGGAAGGAAGTCGCCGGAGGTGGCGGAGCCGAGGTACACGTGGTTGCCCAGCAGGTTCTGGAC
>CAKTJM010000160.1 GCA_934567745.1 uncultured Eubacteriales bacterium
ACGCGAAGTAAGGAGGCAGTGGAACATGAGCAGAAGCATCAAGAAAGGCCCGTTTTGCGCCCCCGAGCTCCTCAAGCGGGTCAAGGAAATGAACGACTCCGGCGACAAGAAGGTGCTCAAGACCTGGAGCAGAGCCTCCACGATCTACCCCGCGTTCGTCGGCCACACCATCGCCGTGCACGATGGCCGGAAGCACGTGCCCGTCTATGTCACCGAAGACATGGTCGGCCACAAGCTGGGCGAGTTCGCGCCCACCCGCACCTTCCGCGGCCACGCCGGCAGCAAGACTGGTAAGTAAGGAGGAGAGAAATCAATGGTAGCAAAAGCTCATCTGAAGTATCTGCGGATCTCTCCCCGTAAGGTGAAGATCGTTGCGGACCTCATCCGCGGCAAGAGCGTGGCCCAGGCCACCGCGATCCTGCTGACCACCCCGAAGGCGGCCTCCGAGCCCCTCCTGAAGCTCCTCAAGAGCGCGGCGGCCAACGCAGAGAACAACCACAGCATGGACCCCGAGGCCCTGTACGTCTCCGAGGTCTTTGCCACCCCTGGCCCCATCATCAAGCGCATCATGCCCCGCGCTCAGGGCCGCGCCTACCGCATCAACAAGAGGACCTCTCACGTCACCATCGCCGTGGCGGAGAAGGAATAAGGGAGGAGGCAGAACATGGGACAGAAAGTCAACCCCCACGGCCTGCGCGTGGGCGTCATCAAGGATTGGGACTCCCGCTGGTATGCCCGTAACGAGAAAGTGGGCGACCTGGTGGTCGAGGACTACAACCTGCGCAAGTACCTGAAGAAGACCCTGTACTCCGCCGGTATCCCGAAGATCGAGATCGAGCGCGACAACGCCAAGGTCCGCATCTACCTGCACTGCGCCCGTCCGGGCGTCGTGATCGGCAAGGGCGGCACCGAGATCGAGCGCCTCCGTCTGGAGCTCGAGAAGAAGCTCGGCAAGCCCGTCGCTCTGAACATCGTCGAGGTCAAGACCCCCGACACCGACGCTCAGCTCGTCGCTGAGAACATCGCTCAGCAGCTCGAGAAGCGCATCGCCTTCCGCCGCGCGATGAAGAACTGCATGGGCCGTGCGATGCGCATGGGCGCCCGCGGCATCAAGGTCATGTGCTCCGGCCGTCTGGGCGGCGCCGAGATCGCCCGCAGCGAGTGCTACCACGAGGGCACCATCCCGCTGCAGACCATCCGCGCCGACATCGACTACGGCTTCGCAGAGGCCGCCACGACCTACGGCCGCATCGGCATCAAGGTCTGGATCTACAAGGGCGAGGTCCTCAGCCAGACCCTGCGCACCACCCCCCGCACCCTGGACACCAAGAACTTCAAGGAGCGCCCCGATCGTCCCCGCCGCCGCGACGGCGACCGCAGAGGCGGCTTCAACCGCGACCGTAAGCCCGGCGGCTACGGCAACCGTCCTCAGGGTGGGTACAACAACAACCGCGGTCCCCGGCCCGCTGCCGGCGGTCCTGCTCCTAAGGAAGGAGGCAACGCCTGATGCTGCTGCCTAAGAGAGTGAAATATCGCCGCGTGCACCGTGGCCGCATGAAGGGCAAGGCCGTGCGCGGCAACACCGTGACCTACGGTGAGTACGGGCTGCAGGCCCTCGAGCCGGCATGGATCACCAGCCGCCAGATCGAGGCCGCCCGTATCGCCATGACCCGTTACACCAAGCGTGGTGGTAAGGTCTGGATCAAGATCTTCCCCGACAAGCCCATCACCGAGAAGCCTGCTGAGACCCGCATGGGTTCCGGTAAGGGCTCCCCCGAGTATTGGGTCGCAGTAGTCAAGCCCGGCCGCGTGATGTTCGAGATCGCCGGCGTGCCCGAAGAGGTCGCCCGCGAGGCACTGCGTCTGGCCAGCCACAAGCTGCCCATCAAGTGCAAGTTCATCCAGAAGGAAGCGGCCCCCGTGGCCGAGGAAGCCCCCGAGACCGAGAATGGTGGTGAAGCATGATGAAGGCAAACGAAGTTCGCAAGCTGTCGTCCGCTGATCTGGAAAAGAAGCTCCTGGAGCTGAAGAAGGACCTGTTCCACCTCCGTCTCCAGCATGCCACCAATCAGTTGGAGAACCCTGTGCGCATCAACGAAGTCAAGCGCGATATCGCCAGAGTCAAGACCATCATCCGTGAGCAGCAGCTCGCCGGCCAGTAAGGAGGGACTGGAACCATGCCTGAAAACAGAACTTCTTCCCGCAAGACCAGAGTCGGCCTGGTGGTCTCTGACAAGATGGACAAGACCGTCGTGGTGGCCATCGCCGACCGAGTGGCCCATCCCCTGTATAAGAAGATCGTCAAGAGGACCTACAAGCTGAAGGCACACGACGAGGCGAACGCCTGCGGCGTGGGCGACCGCGTGAAGGTCATGGAGACCCGCCCTCTGTCCAAGGACAAGAGATGGCGCGTGGTCGAGATCATCGAGAAAGCGAAGTAAGGAGGTGCCGAGATGATCCAGCAGGAAACCTATCTGAAGGTGGCGGACAATACCGGCGCCAAGGAGATCAAGACCATCCGCGTGCTGGGCGGCTCTTCCCGCAAGTACGCGAACATCGGTGACGTCATCGTGGCCTCCGTCCGGAAGGCCGCCCCCGGCGGCACCGTGAAGAAGGGCGAGGTCGTCAAGGCCGTGGTCGTGCGCACCGCCCAGGGCGTGCGCCGCGCCGACGGCAGCTACGTGCGCTTCGACGAGAACGCCGCCGTCCTCATCAAGGAGGACAAGAACCCCCGCGGCACCCGTATCTTTGGGCCGGTGGCCCGCGAGCTGCGCGACAAGGACTACATGAAGATCCTGTCCCTGGCTCCCGAAGTGCTGTAAGGGAGGTACGAAGATGAGGAACAAAATGAGCATCAAGAAGAACGACACCGTCGTCGTCATCACCGGCAAGGACAAGGGCCAGCGCGGCAAGGTCATCTCCGTCATGCCCAAGCAGGGCAAGGTCGTCGTGGAGAAGATCAACCTGGTCTCCCGCCACACCAAGCCCCGCAAGCAGGGCGACGAGGGCGGCATCATCCAGAAGGAAGCCCCGCTGTACGCCTGCAAGGTCATGCGTGTCTGCCCCAAGTGCGACAAGCCCACCCGCGCCGCCAGCAAGATCGTCGACGGCAAGAAGGTCCGCGTGTGCAAGCACTGCGGCGCCGAGATCTGAGAGAGGAGGAGCTAAGAGATGTCTGAAATGCCCAATCTGAAAGCAAAGTATAGAGAAGAAGTGGCTCCTGCCCTCATGCAGAAGTTCAACTACAAGAGCCCCATGCAGATCCCCCGCGTCGACAAGGTCGTCGTGAACGTCGGCTGCGGCGAGGCCCGCGACAACGCGAAGGTCCT
>CAKTJM010000161.1 GCA_934567745.1 uncultured Eubacteriales bacterium
CGTGCCCTATCATCCCGGCGCTGCGAAGTACTTCGCCGAAAAGGGCTACGAGGTCGCAGCCGTCAAGGACGGCGCTGGCGACACCGCTTCCCGTGACCTTCGCTTCGTCACCGGCGGCGAGTCCGGCACCTACTATGCCTTCGGCTCCGTCATCGCCCAGCACGCCACCAACAACGCCGGTGTGAAGGTCGTTGGCCTCGTCGGCAACGGTTCTCAGTCCAACATCCAGGAGCTCGTCGACGGCACCGCCGACCTGGCCTTCTGTCAGTCCGACGTCATGGCCTACGCCTATGAGGGCACCAACCTCTTCGACACCAAGGTCGAAGGCTTCTCCACCGTCGCCGCCCTGTACATGGAGCAGGTCCAGATCGTCACCACCAACCCCGAGATCAAGACCGTCGCCGACCTGGAAGGCAAGGCCGTCTCCATCGGCGCCCCCGGCTCCGGCGTGTACTTCAACGCCATCGACATCCTCGGTGCCTATGACCTCACCGAGGCCGACATCAAGCCCACCTATCAGTCCTTCGGCGACAGCGCCGATGCTCTGAAGAACGGCCAGATCGACGCCGCCTTCATCGTGGCCGGCGCCCCCACCACCGCCGTGACCGACCTCGCCACCACCAAGAGCGTCTACCTGGTCAGCCTCGACGAGGAGCACATCCAGAAGCTGCTGGAGAAGTCCGACTACTACACCGAGACCGTCATCGCGAAGGACGTGTACTTCGGCTGATCGGTCCCGACCCGCAAAAGCGTATCAAGAGACCTTTTGAGGCTACGGCGGGATCTTCCCGCCGTAGTCCTCATACCTTATCCCCCAAGTCAGGAGAAAAGCCACTATGAGTCTTCACAAGAAAAAGGCGGACACCTCTCCCGCCGCCGAGGTCGATAACGCCAACGAGCCGACCGACCTCGATGCGGTGATGCGCAAGTACGACCGTGAGTCCGCCACCCGTATCTGGACCGGCACTCCCAAGCGCGTCATCCACATCCTGATGGCACTCTTCGGCGTGTTCTGCATCGCCATGACCCTCTTCTCCCGCGCGATGCCCGAGGTCCGGCTGACCGTGTTCCTGGGCTGCATCATCGTCATCGGGTTCCTCACCTACCCCGCCAAGCACGGCAGCGTCCGCACCAACCACCTGCCCTGGTACGACATCGTGCTGATGGTGATCGGCGCAGGGTGCTTCTTCTACTTTGCGATCAATGCTCTGACCTTGGTCCGCCTGTCCACCCGCATCGAGCCGATCCACGTCGTCATCGGTGTCATCGGCATCCTGGTGCTCATGGAGCTGTGCCGTCGCTGCGTGGGCATCCCCATCCTGTGCGTGGCTGGCGTACTGATCGTCTATGCCTTCTATAATCAGCTCAGCTACGCCCCCGACCTGTCTGCCGCGAGCTTCTACAACGCGCTCAAGGCCATCGTCTACAAGCTGTTCTTCACCACCTCCGGCGTCATCGGGACCCCCATCAGCGTCTGCTACACCTACATCGTCCTGTTCATCATCTTCGGCGCGTTCCTCGAGCGCACCGGCATCGCGAACTTCTTCATCAGCTGCGCCAACCGCATCGCGGGCTGGTCCAGCGGCGGTCCCGCCAAGGTCGCGGTCATCTCCTCCGCTCTGTGCGGCATGGTGTCCGGCTCCTCCGTCGGCAACACCGTCACCACCGGCTCCTTCACCATCCCGATGATGAAGAAGACCGGGTACAAGCCCGAGTTCGCTGGCGCCGTCGAGGCGGCCGCCTCCACCGGCGGTCAGATCATGCCCCCCATCATGGGCGCCGCCGCCTTCCTGATGGCCGAGTACATGAAGATCCCCTACGCCCGCGTGGCCATGATGGCCATCCTGCCGGCCGTGCTCTACTTCACGGGCATCTTCATCGCCGTCCATCTGGAGGCCAAGAAGCTCGGTCTGAAGGGCATCTCCCGCTCCGAGCTGCCCAAGTGGGGCATCCTGCTGCGGGACTTCTACCTCATCATCCCCCTGGTCCTGCTGGTGTGGCTGGTGTCCTCCGGCACGAAGACCATGTCCCACTCCGCCGCCTACTCCATCCTGGCGGCCATCGTCGTGGGCTTCGTCAACTTCTTCTTCCTGCGCAGACGCGGTCTGGAAGGGCACGATTCGCACCCCATCGGCCATGCGGTGACCGGCTCCCTCAAGCAGTCCTTCTTCTCCGCCGTCGATTCTCTGGAGGCTGGCGCCCGCGGCGCCATCACCGTCGCCGTCGCCTGCGGCATGGCTGGCATCATCGCCGGGTGCATCACCGTCACCGGTCTCGCCTCCGTCCTGATCAACACCATCGTCCAGCTCGCCGGTGACGTCACCATCATCGGTCTGGTCCTGACCATGCTCTGCTGCATCGTGCTCGGCATGGGCGTGCCGACCACCGCGAACTACTGCATCATGGCCTCCACCTGCGCGCCCATCCTGATCCAGCTGGGCTTCCCCGTGGTCGCCGCGCACTTCTTCGTGTTCTACTTCGGCATCGTGGCCGACATCACCCCGCCCGTGGCCCTCGCCGCCTACGCCGGTTCGGCCATCGCCAAGTCCGACCCGATGAAGACAGGCGTCAACGCCACGAAGCTGGCCATCGCGGCCTTCATCGTGCCGTACATCTTCGCCTACAGTCCGAGCCTGTTGTTCCAGAACGTGTCCAGCGTGTGGCAGGTCATCCAGATCGCCATCAGCGCGCTGCTGGGCATCTTCGCCATCGCCGCCTCCTTGAACGGGCACCTATACTGCAAGATCAATCTGTTCCTGCGGCTCATCCTCGTGGTCGGCGGTCTGGGCATGATGATCCCGGGCACATGGACGGATCTGGCCGGTCTGGCCCTGCTCCTGGTCGTCATCGCGATCCAGTATCTCACCAACAAGCGGCACAAGGCCCACGCTCTGGAGTCCTGAGCCCGATCGTCCCATCGACGTACGAGAGGGGCACAGCATCACGCTGTGCCCCTCTTTTTTCGTGCCATGATGCCAGACTTTTCGACATCGGGTCCCGCAGAACTTCATGGTCAAGGGGGGCGACAAAGAGGCCGGGATATGCTACACTGGATAGCAGGAAGGCGCTCGCGCCATCGAGGAGATCTCCAAGGTGGACGCTTCCCTGTCCGTCTCCTTCTCCGTCTCCACCTCCCTCTACGGCGGCAGCCTGTACTTCTCCGACGCCACCGAGGAGCAGCGCAAGCGCTTCATGCCCCCCGTCCTGCGCGACGGTCACTTCGGCTCCTTCGGCCTGACCGAGCACAACGCGGGCTCCGACGTCAGCGGCCTGAAGACCTTCGCCGA
>CAKTJM010000162.1 GCA_934567745.1 uncultured Eubacteriales bacterium
TGCCAGAAGCCCGTGAGGATCCAGACGATCAGGATGTTGCGCACCCAGCGGGCGCGGTCCACCCGGTTGCCGCCGAGCGGGATGTAGATGTAGTCCCGGAACCACGTGGACAGCGAGATGTGCCACCGCCGCCAGAACTCCGTGGCCGAGAGGGAGACGTAGGGATGGTCGAAGTTCTCGTCGAACCGGAAGCCGAACATCCGCCCCAGGCCCAGCGCCATGTCGCTGTAGCCGGAGAAGTCGAAGTAGATCTGCATCGTGTACGCGAACGCCGCCAGCCAGTACATCGACGTGCCGTAGATGTCCGGTGAGCCGTTGTAGATGAGGTCCGCGACGGCGGCCGTCTGGTTCGCGATCAGGACCTTCTTCGCCAGGCCGAGGATGAACCGCTTCAGCCCGGCGGCGACCTCGTCCCAGGACGTCTCCCGCTCGCGCAGGACGTCCGCGACCGTGCCATACCGCACGATCGGGCCGACCACGAGCTGGGGGAAGAAGCTCACGTACAGGAGCAGGTAGAAGAAGTTCCGCTGGCAGTCCACCTGACCGCGGTAGACGTCGATCAGGTACGAGAGGAGCTGGAAGGTGTAGAAGCTGATGCCCAGCGGCAGGGCGATGCTCGGCAGGGCGCCCTCCAGCGGGAGGATCCGCCCCAGGTTCTCCCAGAAGAAGCCGAGGTACTTGAAGTACATCAGGTCCGCCACGAGGAGGACGATCGTCACGACCAGCACCGCGTGCCGCGCCGCGCCCCCCTTCGGACAGGCCGCGATCGCCAGGGTCCCCGCATAGGTCACCGCCGTCGCCGCCAGGAGCAGGGCCAGATACTTCGGCTCGCCCCAGGAGTAGAACAGCAGGGAGACCGCCAGCAGGAGGAAGTTCCGCCAACGCCGGTTTGAGATCAAAAAGTATGGGACCACCGCCAGGGGCAGGAGGAGGTAGAGGAAGGTCAAGCTACTGAATACCACAAGATCACCTCTCTGGATCGAACGTGTCCTGGATGTAATAGTCGATGTTGCCGATCAGCAGGACCTGGTCGATGCCGTGCGCCGCGACATAGGCGGAGAAGTCGAAGGGCTGGCCCATCTCATACTCGTAGTACCGCAGGTCGATCGAATACAGCGTGTCGTAATGGGTGGCCAGGAGCTTCAAGATCGCGTTGTCGAACGACTCGCCGATGACCAGGAGCTTCCCCCGGCCCTCCGTCCCGGTCGAGAGGATCGTCTCTCCGTTGTCGCCGCCGTAGAACCCGCCGTAGGACAGCGTGTCCGTCGCCGTGCCGTCGAGATAGGCCGCCTGCGCGCCGTAGTCCGCGGCGGGCTGGCCGTTGATCGTGACGGTCAGCGCCGGCCAGTCGAAGCGGTAGGCGTAGAACGGCTCCGTGAAGACCCCCTCGCCCGCGATGGCCGAGGCCTTCTTCCCGCTGAAGTCGTCGCGCACGAGGACCGCGTCGCCCACCGGCTCCAGCGGGTCGCCCGCGCAGCCGAGCAGGTCCACGAGCTGGCGATAGCCGACATACGAGCCTTCATGGCACCAGTGGCCGTCCGTGCGGTAGAAATACCGCGCGTACTGGCCGAAGTCGTCGATCTCATAGACGCCCTTCCGCTCCTCGGGGAGCTGGAGGCGGGGCATCAGATACTCGGACAGGTCCGTCTTCTGGCGGGCCTGGAAGTCCAGGTCCGTGTCCTTCTGGATGTAATAGGCGTAGAACGTCAGCTCCGGGTGCCGCGCGAAGGTCGCGTTGAGCGCCTCGATCTTGCGGTCCAGCTCCGGCTGGACGCCGGAGACGTAGCGCGGCCAATATACGATGTAGTGGTCCCCGAAGAGACGCATCCCGCCGAAGTTGACGTACTGCGCGCCGTCCAGCCCCGCCCGGGCGGCGAGGAGGTCGAGCGTGTCCTTCAGGTACCGCGTGGTGCAGCGGTTGTACAGGGACTTCATCGTCGAGGCGCCCGGGACCTGGTCCATCAGCGCGGACTCGACGCCGTCCTGATAGCTCTGGTCCGCCCAGCCGGACGCCGTGAAGGCCGGGACCTGGGCGGCGTAGCGGTTCTCATAGGTGTTGACCTCCTCCGGGGCCAGGAGCGTCCGCCCCAGGCCCAGCACCAGGAAGGCCAGGATCGCACAGACGAAGAGGATGTCGATCGCCTTTCTCATTCCGTCCGTCCCCTCCTCACGTCATTTTATAGCCGATGCCGCGGACCGTCTCGATCAGGCTCCCAGCGTGGCCGAGCTTCTGCCGCAGGGTCCGGATGTGCACATCCACCGTCCGGCTCTCGCGGCCCATGCCGTCGCGCCAGACCTTGTCCAGGATCCGGTCGCGCGTGAGCACGATGCCCCGGTTCTCCAGCAGGAGGCACAGGATCTCGAACTCCTTCAGGGTCAGCGAGACCTCCGTCCCGTCCACGCGCACGACGTGCCGCGACGGCGAGACGTACAGCCCGCCGATCTGGTGGTCCGTCGGCAGCTCCGCCCCGCTGTGGCCCTCCGCCCGGCGCAGGAGCGCGCGGATCCGCGAGAGCAGCTCCATCATGCGGAAGGGCTTGGGGACGTAGTCGTCCGCCCCGGCGTCCAGGGCGATCACCGTGTCGTACTCCGTGCCCTTGGCCGTGAGCATCATCACCGGCAGCGCCCGCGTCGCCGGGTCCGCCCGGAGCCGCCGCAAGATCGACAGCCCGTCCTCCTCCGGCAGCATGATGTCCAGCAGGACCAGCGCGGGGCGCACCTGGCCCATCGCCGCCCAGAACGCCGACGGCCGCCCGAAGCCCTCCGCCTCGAACCCCGCGTTGTTCAGCGTATACAGGACCAGCTCGCGGATGCTGGCATCGTCCTCCACGAAATAGATCATTGCGGCCTCCGATACAGACAAAAAGAGACGCCCGAACACGGTCGCGTTCGGGCGTCTGGGTTGGAGGTGCCACCCAGATTCGAACTGGGGGTGGAGGTTTTGCAGACCTCTGCCTTACCACTTGGCTATGGCACCATTTGGAGCGAGTGACGAGGCTCGAACTCGCTACCTCCACCTTGGCAAGGTGGCGCTCTACCAGATGAGCTACACTCGCAAATGGTGCCCAGGGCCGGAATCGAACCAGCGACACGCGGATTTTCAATCCGCTGCTCTACCAACTGAGCTACCTGGGCATATCGGGCACTGAGTGCCCTGATTTGGCGACGCGGAAGGGACTTGAACCCTCGACCTCCGGCGTGACAGGCCGGCGTTCTAACCAACTGAACTACCGCG
>CAKTJM010000163.1 GCA_934567745.1 uncultured Eubacteriales bacterium
GCCTTCATCGTGGAGAAGGGCTTCAAGGGCTTCAGCTTCGGCACCAAGGAGAAGAAGATGGGCATCCGTGCTTCCGCCACCTATGAGCTGGTCTTCGACGACTGCGAAGTCCCCGCTGAGAACCTGCTCGGCAAGGAAGGCGAAGGCTTCAAGATCGCTATGATGCTGCTCGACGGCGGCCGTATCGGTGTTGCTGCTCAGGCTATCGGTATCGCTCAGGGCGCTATCGATGAGTGCATCCCTTACCTCAAGAACCGCAAGCAGTTCGGCAAGCCTCTGTCCGCCTTCCAGAACACTCAGTTCGAGCTGGCTGACATGCAGACCAAGGTCGACGCTGCTCGCCTGCTGGTCCAGCGCGCTGCTATGGCTAAGCAGGACCACGAGCCTTACAGCCACCTGGCTGCCATGGGCAAGATGATGGCTGCTGAGGTCGCTTCCGACGTCACCCGTCGTGTGGTCCAGCTCGTCGGCGGCTGCGGCTATACCCGCGAGTATCCGTTCGAGAGAATGATGCGCGATGCCAAGATCACCGAGATCTACGAGGGCACCACTGAGGTCCAGAAGATGGTCGTGTCCGGCTGGATGCTGAAGAAGTGATCCATCCCCCCATTTCGATCCACTGAAATTCCGAAAGCGCAGCGGCACGCCGCTGCGCTTTCCTTGTACCGAGAAAGGTGAGGATACCATGGAGATGAGCGTACTGTACCAGGGCCGCCCGGCGGACCTGACCGGCCGCCTGCCGGTCGAGGCCGCGTGCTACGACCTCCTCGACGGGCTGGGCATCGCCTACGGCCGCGTCGATCACGAACACGCCGACACCATCGCCGACTGTGAGCTGGTCGAGGGCGTCCTCGGCGCGAAGATCTGCAAGAACCTCGTCCTGTGCAACCGGCAGAAGACGAAGTTCTACCTGCTCGTCATGGACGGGGAGAAGCCCTTCCACACCAAGGACCTCTCGAAGCAGATCGGGTCGTCTCGGCTCTCGTTCGCGCCTGCGGAGGAGATGGAGCGCCTGCTCGGGACCGCCCCCGGCTCCGCCAGCATCCTGGGCCTGATGAACGACGCCGCGCATGAGGTGACGCTCCTGCTGGACGCGCCCGTCACGCGGATGGGGACCTTCGGCTGCCACCCGTGCCGGAACACGACGAGCCTCGTCCTGCCGATGGCGGACGTGCTGGGCAAGCTCCTGCCCCACCTGGGCGTGGAGCCGGTCGTGGTGGATCTGCCCGACGACCGCGACGCGGACTGAACGGAGGGGCCTATGATTCGTATATCCGGTCTGATCCTCCCGCCCGGCGGGGATGCGTCCCAGCTCCGCGTCCGTGCCGCCGAGGCGCTCGGTGTCCCGGCGCAGGAGATCCGGTCGCTCGCCCTCGTGCGGCAGTCCATCGACGCGCGGCGGAAGGAGAACGTCCACTATGTCTGCACCGTGGACGTCGAGGTGCCCCGCGAGGAGCGTGCCGTGCGGCGCGCCCGGAGCAAGCAGGTCACGCTGCACGCGCCGCAGCAGGCCTATCGGTTCCCCCAGGTGCAGCGCCGCTCCGCGCTGCGCCCGGTCGTCGTGGGCAGCGGTCCGGCGGGCCTACTGGCTGCGCTGTGTCTGGCACGGGCGGGGCTGCGGCCCCTCGTGCTGGAGAGAGGACAGCCCGTCGAGCAGCGGATGAAGGACGTCGCCGCCTTCTGGGCCGGCGGCGCGCTCGACCCGGAGTCGAACGTCCAGTTCGGCGAGGGCGGCGCGGGGACCTTCTCCGACGGCAAGCTCACCACCGGCACCCACGATCCACGCATCGCCCACGTCCTGCGGACCTTCGTCGCGGCCGGTGCGCCGGAGGACATCCTCTGGCAGCACAAGCCCCACGTCGGGACGGACCTGCTGCGGCAGGTCGTCCGGACCCTGCGCGACCAGATCCAGGCCAGCGGGGGCGAGGTCCGCTTCGGCCACCGGCTGGACGGGATCGAGGTCCGCGACGGGCGGCTCGTTTCGATCGACGTCTGGGACGGGCAGGGGACCGTGTCGATCCCCTGCGACGCCCTCGTGCTCGCGCCCGGCCACTCGGCGCGCGACACCTTCGCCATGCTCCACGATGCCGGGGCGGCGATGGAGCAGAAGCCCTTCGCCATCGGCGTGCGCATCGAGCACCGGCAGGACCGCATCAGCGAGGCCCAGTTCGGCCCGCGCTGGCGGGAGCTGCCGCCCGCGGACTATAAGCTCGTCGCGCACCTGCCGAACGGGCGCTCGGCCTACACCTTCTGCGTCTGCCCCGGCGGGCAGATCGTCGCGGCGGCCTCGCATGAGGGCTGCCTCGTCACGAACGGCATGAGCGACCGTGCCCGCTCCGGCGAATGGATCGACGGCGGCTTCCTCGTCGGTGTCGGGCCGCAGGACTTCGGCGCGGACGACCCCCTCGCCGGGGTGCGGTTCCAGGAGCTGTGGGAGCGGCGCGCCTATCGCTTCGGCACGCCCGGCTATCTGGCCCCGGCGCAGCGGGTCGGCGACCTGCTGCGCGGCGCGCCCAGCCCGGACTCTCTGACACAGCGCTCGACCTATCGCCCCGGCGTCATCTTCGGGGACCTGCGGGAGACGCTGCCCGCCTTCGTCACCGATTCCCTCGCCCAGGCGCTCCCGGTCCTCGACCGGAAGCTACACGGCTTCGCCGCGCCGGACGCGCTGCTCGTCGGCGTCGAGACCCGGTCCTCCTCGCCCGTGCGGATCCTCCGCGACGCGTCGTACCAGTCCAACCTGCGCGGGATCTACCCCTGCGGCGAGGGCGCGGGCTACGCGGGCGGGATCGTCTCCGCCGCCGTCGATGGCGTCCGCGTCGCCGAGGCCGTCGCCCAGGGCCGGGAGAGCGACTGAATTTTGTTTTTTCGCACAGAATGGTTGCGATCTGTGGCCATCCTGGTGTATAATGGCACGTCGACTTGGCGCGACACCGCGCCGGACAGACCACCGCAGAGAGTAAGGAGTGAACACCATGGCAGAAGAGACCATGAGCACCAACTTCATCCACGCGATCATCGAGGAAGAGCTACAGCCTGGCGGCCGCTGCGAGGGCAAGCAGGTCCACACCCGGTTCCCGCCGGAGCCCAACGGCTACCTCCACATCGGCCACTGCAAGGC
>CAKTJM010000164.1 GCA_934567745.1 uncultured Eubacteriales bacterium
CCGCTCATCGAATAATACAGCTTGCCGCCAGGCAGCAGGGGCACGACGCCGGGGATCAGGAACACGTTCGCCGGGGCGCGGCGCACCCGCGCCATCGTCTCCGACCACACACAGATCGCCAACGCCGCCACCAGGGAGCTCAGGAGCAGGCTCCCGCCCGCATGGTCCACCAGCGCGCTGCACAGCTGCGCGATCACGCCGCCCAGGGCCGCCATCGGGATGTGCCGCGGCCTGACGTGGTAGTACAGCGCGAAGCCCAGGGTGCCCAGGCCCGCCAGGACGATTTTCCAAATGGCCATCATCATCCCAGACCACCTCCCAGCATCAGCGCCAGGGCGAAGCCCAGCGCGATCGCGCCCGTGCCCAGGAGGGCCTCGACGATCCGGTACAGGCCGGTGAGGATGTCCGCGTAGAACAGCTCCCGCACGCCATTGACCACCGAGAGACCGGGGATGAAGATCATGACGTCCCCGATCATGATGACGTCCACCGCCACCGACGGGAACACCAGCCCGACCACCCGCGCCAGCACGCCGGAGACGAAGCAGGCGAAGAGCGTATAGATGACCCGGTTCTGGCGGTGCAGGTACCGCACGTGGTCCAGCGCGAAGATGACCGCCCCGATCAGGGCGGAGAAGACCGCCTCCAGCGGCCCGCCGCCGAAGAAGAGCGCGAACACCGCGCCCACGATGAGATAGCCCAGCAGCTCCAGCCGCTTCCACGGGCGCAGGGTCTCCTCCGGCTTGTCCGGCAGGTCCCAGACCGACGGCGGATAGGTGCAGATCCACCGCGCCGTGGCGTTGATCGCCTCCAGGTGCTCCAGATCCACGTTCGTGGCCAGCGGGTCGATTGTCCGCGTCACGCTGTAAAGATGGCCCTTGTCGTCCCGGACCGTCGCGCCCGCCTGGGTCGCGATCACGTGCGTGTCCATCACCTCCAGGCCGTAGGCCCGGAACAGCCGCTGCATCGTGTTCTCCGCGCGCCAGGCCTCCGCGCCGCACTCGACCATCCGGCTGCCCACGCGCAGGGCGAACCCCAGCAGGGCCTCACATTCCCGCTGCGTCATACGCTCCACTCCCCTCTCGCCCAACTGGGCGTTGACTTTCTGTGACTATCCAGTATAATGAGGGTATCCCTCGGGCCTTCGCCCGGATCCGACCATCCCTGAGACAGGAGGTATATCATGCTCACTTGGGATCGCCCACAGTTCAAGGCCACCGGCCGCAGCGTCTTCCAGTCCAACTATTGGCCCTTCGTCGCCGTCAGCCTGCTGCTCATGTTCGCTTTGGGGGACGGCGTCTCCGTCGATATCATCTCGGAGGTCCGCTCGATCTGGGCGAGTGGGGCCAGCGCCGGTGTCAGCGCCCCCGCGACCATCGTCGCCTTCTTCTTCACCAACGACGGGGTCTCCGAGGAGTCCCTCACGAACGCCGTCTATGCCCTCGGCACCCTCGCCGTCCCGTTCATCGGCTCCATCGGGCTGGCCAGCATCGCGCTGGACCTGCTCGTCTTCGGCCCGTTCGAGGTCGGCGCGAGCCGCTTCTTCCTTGAGAACGCCAACGGCGGCCCGGTCGGCTTCTCCCGCGTCGCCTGGGGCTTCACCGCCAACTTCGGCAACGTCGTCCTGACCCAGTTCCTGCGGAAGCTCTTCATCTTCCTCTGGTCCCTGCTGTTCGTCATCCCCGGCATCGTCCGGTCCTACGGCTACTTCGCCGTGCCCTTCCTGCTGGCGGAAAACCCGCAGATGGACCACAACAGGGCGCTCCGGCTCAGCCTGGAGATGACCCGCGGCTTCAAGTGGAGCATCTTCGTCACCCACCTGAGCTTCATCGGCTGGCTCCTGCTCAGCGCCATCACCCTGAACATCGTCGGCATCTTCTACGTCTACCCCTATATGAATGCCACCGATGCCGAGATGTACCGCTTCCTCCGTGAGAATGCGCTGCGCACCGGCATCGCCACCTACGACGAGCTGCCCGGCACCGGCAACGTCCTCCCGTGACGTTGGCCGATCCGACGACCACATGATCTGAGAAAGCCCCGTCCGCCACGATCAGCGGACGGGGCTTTTTTCCTGCGCTTCAGTTCAGGAAGTCCTTGAGCTTCTTGGAGCGGCTGGGGTGACGCAGCTTCCGCAGGGCCTTCGCCTCGATCTGGCGGATGCGCTCACGGGTCACATTGAACTCCTTGCCGACCTCCTCCAGCGTCCGGGTCCGGCCGTCCTCGATGCCGAAGCGGAGCTTGAGGACCTTCTCCTCCCTCGGCGTGAGGGTGGAGAGCACCTCCACGAGCTGCTCCTTGAGCAGGGTGAAGGACGCGGCCTCGGACGGCTCGGAGGCGTCCTCGTCCGGGATGAAGTCGCCCAGGTGGGAGTCCTCCTCCTCGCCGATCGGCGTCTCCAGGCTGACCGGCTCCTGCGCGATCTTCAGGATCTCGCGGACCTTGTCCACCGGCATGCTCATCTCCTCGGCGATCTCCTCGGGGGAGGGATCGTGGCCCAGCTCCTGCAGGAGCTGGCGGGAGACGCGGATGACCTTGTTGATCGTCTCGACCATGTGGACCGGGATGCGGATGGTCCGCGCCTGGTCCGCGATGGCGCGGGTGATCGCCTGACGGATCCACCAGGTGGCATAGGTGGAGAACTTATAGCCCTTCGTATAGTCGAACTTCTCCACGGCCTTGATCAGGCCCAGGTTGCCCTCCTGGATCAGGTCCAGGAACAGCATGCCGCGGCCCACATACCGCTTGGCGATGGAGACCACCAGACGGAGGTTGGCCTCCGCCAGCTTCTGCTTGGCGGATTCGCCCTTCTTGTAGACCTTGCGGAGCTCTTTTTCCTCCTCGGGAGTGATCTCCGGGGCCTCACCGGCCTTGCGCTGGGCTTCCAGTTCATCCAGGCGAGCCTTGGCTTCGCTGCCGGCGGACATGGCCTGGGCCAGCACGATCTCCTCGTCCGGGTTCAGCAGGGGCACCTTGCCGATCTCCTTGAGGTACATGCGGACGGGATCGTCAATGGAGAAGTTGTTCACCAGGGAGTTGGGGTCCACCAGCTCCTCTTCCTCCACGTCGGCGATCTCCTCGGCGGCGGGCTCACCGTCGTCATTCAGATCCGGCAGCAGC
>CAKTJM010000165.1 GCA_934567745.1 uncultured Eubacteriales bacterium
TCATCACCCTTGTCCATTCTACCATATCTATCAGAAAAAGCCCAGCTCCAGCCGGACTTTTTCGACACGCTGAGAGCACGCCGACCACCGTCGGCGTGCTCTCTTTCGTCCTATCTCACTTTTTCTTCCCGAACAGCCCGCGCTTTTTCTTCTTCGGCTCCTCGGGGGCCTTCTCCTCGGCGGCGGGCGTCTCCTGCGGGGCCTCTTCCTTCGGCGCCGCCTTGGCGGCCTCCTTCGCCTCGCGCTCGGCCTGCTCCCTGGCCTCCCGCTCGGCCTCGCGGTCGTGCTTGAGCTCCGTGCGCAGCTCGTTGAGGTACTCCGGCGGGATCACGTTCGACCCCTTCGGGTTCAGGATGTACTCCCGCACCTTGTGCGCGACCTCCTCCGTCGAGGGGTGGACCACCACCAGGTTGTTCTCATAGGCGTACCAATAGCTCCGCTTCACGTCGGGCATCTCCTTCGTGATGAGCTGCAGGCTCGCCAGACGCATGTTCGTGGGCGGGGTGTACACCACGTCCAGGATCGAGGTGAAGGGGATCTCGCGCTCCTTCTCGGCCATCTTCGTCTTGCCCTGACAGCGCATCACGCAGTAGTCCAGATACACGTCCAGCCGGGACGAGCCGCCCGGCAGCCAGAACAGCAGGCCCTTGCGCGTCTGCTGCTTGATCTCTTCCTTGATCTGTCGCTTGTTCTTTCGTCCAAACATCGCCGTCTCCTCCGCGTCCACACTTGATTCTATCAGTATAGCCCACGCGGCCCCAAATTGCAAGGACCGGGCGCGGAAAAACCATTTTCGTCAGAAAAGAGTCACGGCGTCACCGCCGCCTGCGCCGCCGCGCCGTGCAGGATGCGGTCCCGCGCCCCGCTGAGGTGCCGCGTGAAAAAGCCCAGCTCCATCCCGACCAGCAGCGCCGCCGCCACCGTGCCGATGCCGACCGACCCCAGCCCGTGCAGCACGAGCAGGCACGCGATCAGCGAGATCGTGACCATCCCCACGTCGAAGCCGATCTTCACCCGGCTGAACGGCAGGTGCCAGCGGTCGCTGATCGCCTGCATCACGCCCTCGCCCGCCAGCGGGACCAGGTCCGGCGGCAGGTAGAGGGAGATGCCGAACGCGATGAACACCGTGCTCGCCAGCATCATCAGCAGCCGGGGGACCAGCCCCTCCGGCGTGGGCAGGAGGGCGAACAGGCTGTTCGTCGCCGTGGTGAACGCCCCGAACAGCACCCCCACCGGCACCTGTAACAGGTTCTTCGCCCGGAACGCCCGGCCGAGGATCGCGATCTGGAGCAGGACCAGCGCCACGTGGAAGACGATCGTCGCCCGCCCCATCTCCAGCCCCGTCAGGCAGGTGATCGTATACGGGATCGAGCTGACCGGAGAGACCCCCAGGTCCGGCTTCACCGACAGCGCGATCCCCAGCGTCATGATGAACAGCCCCAGCACGTACATCCCGAACCGCACGGCCGGGCGGCCCTGCCATCCCTTCTCCATCGCGTCCTCTCCCCTTTCTATCTGTTTTTTTAGTATAGTACCACCCACTGGTTTTGTCAAATCTCCCCCTTTTTTCGGCCGGGACGGGAACTTTTTCCCAGCTCCTGCGTCTAAACGGACAGTGACACGACACTTGAGAAGGAGGGATCGTGATGAGACGAGGGACCATGCTGCTCACGCTGCTGCTGGCCGGGGCGCTGCTGGCCGGATGCGGCCGCTACTGCGTGGCGGAGCACGCGCCCGCCGACCCGGTCTATGACCCGGTCACCGGCGAGACGGTCGAGCGCTGCGACGGCTATGCCATCCTCCGGCTGACCCTGCCCGCCGGGTGGGACTGGGCCGACCTGACGGAGGACGACTGCTTCGGGGTGCGGATCTGGCCCGAGGGGGCCGAGGGGAGCCTCGCCGTGACCTATCAGGACAGCTTCGGCGTCTGCGGGACCGACCAGACCGCCCGGCAGCTCACCTTCCCCAGCGGGCAGGAGGCGACCGCCATGTACTACGGCGAGGACGAGGTCTGGACCTTCCTGCACTACGACGATCTGCCCGGCGAGTACGTCGTCTACAACGACGGGGCCGACGCCTGGTGGTCCGACCACGGAGAGGAGGCCATGGACATCCTCGCCGCGGCGGAGCTGGACGGCGTCTGCCTGCGCCCGAGCGAGGCGATCGACCGGGCGGCGGAGCTGCGCGGTGCGCCGTTCGACCAGAGGCCCTGGACGGCGTTCGACCACGCCACCGGCGTCTGGACCGTCTCCTGGCCGGACGGGAGCGGCGCGACCGAGAGCCTGACGATCGGCCCGGACCTGCCCCGGCAGGACACAGACAGCGAAGGAGGGACCTGACATGCCGATCCGACGCACGATCGCGGCGCTGCTGGCGGCGCTCGGCACGCTGGGGCTGGCCGCCTGCGGGCAGGATGAGACCCAGCTCATCGACGGCCCGACGGAGCGCGGCAGCTTCGGCCCGACGCTCCTGGCCGGGGCGGCGTATCCCGAGACGGTCCGTTATCCCGACGAGACGGTCTATGAGACCCCGCAGGGCTACGACGATGAGGGCTTCACCGAGGCCTGGTCCCTCTGGTGGGAGGACCGGCTCGCGCGGCGCGACGCCGCCGACGCCTACCGGGACGCGGCCCTGACCGACGCCCTCGCGCGGCTGATCCCCCAGCTGTTGACCGGCGAGGGGACCGCCGTCTGCTCGCCGGTGGACGTCTACCGCGCCCTGGCGCTGCTCGCCGACGCGACGGCGGGCGCGACGCAGGACCAGCTCCTGGCCCTGCTCGGCGCGGACGACGCCGCCGCCCTGCGCGACCGGGCCGCGGCGCTCTGGACCGCGCACTACTGCGACGACGGCCTGGTCATGAGCCGCCCGGCCAGCTCCCTCTGGCTGCGGGACGACCGGCCGTACGACGAGGCCACCGTCGCCCGGCTGGCGGCGGACCACCGCGCGTCCGTCTTCCGCGGCCCGATGGGGGCCGCGTCCTACGACGGCGATTTGCAGCACTGGCTGGACACGGAGTCCGGCGGCCTGCTCTCCGACCAGGCGGCGGGCGTCCATCTCGACCCGCAGACGGTCCTCGCCCTGGCGACGGC
>CAKTJM010000166.1 GCA_934567745.1 uncultured Eubacteriales bacterium
GAGTATCTCGTTCTCGATGCACCGGCTGGCGTACGTCGCCAGGCGCACCTTGCGGTCCGGCTTGAACGTCGTCACGCCCTTGATCAGGCCGATCGTCCCGATCGAGATCAGGTCGTCCTGGTCACCCGGCTGGACATAGTATTTCTTCAGGATGTGCGAGACCAGGCGCAGATTGTGCTCCACGAGCAGGTTCCGGGCCTCCAGGTCCCCCTGCGCGGACCGTTCGAGATAGGCCCGCTCCTCCGCCGGCTTCAGCGGACGCGGGAACGAGCCTGTGTTCGGCAGGTGCAGCGGGAAACACAGCGCGTTGAGCATCAGCAGCGCCCAGGCCGATATCATACGACCACCCCCTTCGCCCTACTCTATTCCCCGGCGGCCTGTCTCTATCTCTCCTCGTAGCGCGGCCGGGCAGCGATCGGGCGGTCTGCGATCAGGTCCGTGCAGCTTCTCGCCGTTTCTGTGCGCCGGTCACGGTTTTCCGCCCCGCGTTGGGGTATGATAGCACCATCGAAAGACGTTCCGTCCTCACGATATGAGATATGATATAAAGGAGTGTGTCGCTATGTCCATCCCCTCTCTCGACCTGAACACCTTCGACGCGAAGCTCGCCGCCGGGAAGCCGGTCCTCGTGGACTTCTGGGCCACCTGGTGCGGCCCCTGCCATATGCTCTCCCCGCTCGTCGAGGAGCTGGCCCAGAGCCACCCGGAGATCGACTTCGCCAAGGTCGATGTCGACCGCACCCCCGAGCTGGCCCAGCGCTATCAGATCAGCGCCATCCCCACCCTCCTGCTCTTCCGCGACGGGGAGGTCGCCGACCGCTCCGTCGGCGTGCGTTCTATGCGGGAGCTCGAAGACTTTTTGGGCTGATCCATTTGACAAATCGGGCGGTATGACGTACACTGGACCTGTATCCGGGGCCGCGTCATGCCGCCCTCGCCATTTCCTGGGATAGGAGCTGTATGCATATGAACGATCTCTTTTTGCCGCAGGCAGACCGAGCCGCTTTGATGCCCGGGGCATCCTATAGTATCCCGGGGCTGTTCCTCTATTCCGACCTCATCTACGAGTGTCTCGCGCAGGTCAAGGACAAGCTCGGCTATACGATCCCCGTGGAGTACCTGTATGGGTCCCCCAAGGTCCCCTGGAACTGCGGCCGTCTCATCATCACCGACGAGCACTATACCATCGCGGACATCGAGCGGGAGCTGGCCGGTGCCGTCGCGCACGGCATCAAGCCGCTGCTCACCTTCTCCGTCCCCCATCTGCCCGTCAAGGAGCTGGGCGACCCCTTCTGCAACGAGATCCTGGCCGTCCTGGACCGGGTGGGCGGCGGCGTCATCGTCTCCAGTCCGCTCCTGGCGCAGTATATCCGGGACCGCTGGCCCAACGTCGAGGTCCACGCCTCCGTCATCCTCACCGCCTACACCGAGGAGCGCGACGCCGCCTATTACGCCGGGCTGTCCCGCGACTATGCCCGCTACGTCGTCCATCCGGACGACAACTTCGAGCCGGAGCTGCTCGCGCAGATCCCGAAGGAGAACGCGACCATCATCGTCAACGAGCGCTGCGTCCGCCACTGCGCCCAGCGGCGGGAGCATTACGAGTCCATGGTCCAGGACCAGATCGCTCTCATCGAGGGCGGCTCCCTGTCCAACTTCCTCGACCGGTGCCCCTTCGTGCCGGACATCAAGCAGCGGGACACCACCGCGCGCAACGCCACGCTGACCATCCCGCAGGTGCTCCGACTGCACGAGATGGGCTTCCAGCAGTTCAAGCTCCAGGGGCGGCTGGACATCCCCTACGTGTTCTTCTTCGACTTCCTGCGCTATACGCTGGAGAACGAGGTCGCCTTCCCCGCGGTGTACCCCATCTTCTCCTTCACGATCAAGGAATACCTCAAGGCCAAGGCGCGCCGCCGCGCCGCCCAGGGACGGGGGTGAGCGGATGCTGCTGCTCAGCCGCGCGGAGATCCGCGCCGTCTTCCCCATGGACGCGGCCATCGACGCCGCCGAGGAGTCCTTCCGCCGCTGGTCGGCCGGTGAGATGGTCGTCCCGCAGCGGGTGGCCATCCCCGCGCATGACGTCGGGGGGACCTTCCTCTTCATGCCGTGCTACTGCGACGGGCTGGGCGCGGCGGCCCTGAAGGTCGTCGATGTCTTCCCCGGCAACCGCGTCCAGGGGCTGCCCAGCTCCCACGCCCAGGTCCTGCTGATCGACGGCGCGACGGGCATCCCGTGCGCCCTGCTCGACGGCACCTGCGTCACCCAGCTCCGCACCGCGGCGGCGGCCGGGGCCGCCCTGCGGGCGCTGGCGCGGCCCGATGCGGAGCGCGGCGCGCTCTTCGGGACCGGCGGTCTGGCCGCCACCCAGCTGGAGGCGATGCACGCCGCCTGCCCGCAGCTGCGGGAGGTCGCCGTGTACGGCCGCGACGAGGCCGCACGGCGGCGGTTCGCCGCGGAGATGGAGGCAGCGCTCCCTCTGCGCGTCGTCCCGGCGGCGAGCAGCGCCGACGCCGTGCGGGACGCGGACATCATCGTGACGGCGACGTCGTCGCACACGCCCGTCTTCGACGGGACGCTGGTCCGGCCGGGGACGACCGTCTGCGCCATGGGCGCATACACGCCGGAGATGGCGGAGCTGGACGCCGCGCTCCTGCGCCGCGCGGACGGGATCTGGTTCGACGCCTGGGACGCGATGCGCGCCGAGGCGGGGGACCTCCTCCAGCCAATGGCCGCCGGGCTGCTCCCCGAGAGCGCCCTGAGCGGCGAGCTGGGCGCGCTCCTGCTCGGGCAGGGGCACGGACGGCAGCGGGCGGACGAGATCCTCGTCTTCAAGAGCGTCGGCATCGGCGCGCAGGACCTCGTCGCCGCCAAGCGGATCTATGACCGCGCGCAGGCCACCGGTCTGGGGACCGTGTGGGGCTGACGCGGCCGCGCATACGTATCCAAACGACAAAAGACCGGACGGGATCAACGATCCCGTCCGGTCTCAGCGTGTCAAAAAAGCCTCGCAGAGTTTCGTGCCCGCAGGCACGAAATAGAGTCGAGTCATTTTCTCCGGCGACAT
>CAKTJM010000167.1 GCA_934567745.1 uncultured Eubacteriales bacterium
CCCTGGCCCTGTGCGCCTGCGGCGGCGGCACCGACACCCCCGCGGACGACACCGCCACCGACGGCACCACCGTCGAGATCCCCCCCGTCGAGGATCTGACCGCCACCGACACCAGCGCCATCCCCGGCGTCGAGGACGGCGTCCTCTCCGTCGGCATGGAGTGCACCTATGCCCCCTACAACTGGACCCAGCCCACCGACGCCAACGGCGCGGTGCCCATCGTGAACAACCCCGGCTCCTATGCCAACGGCTATGACGTCATGATCGCCAAGCGCATCTGCGAGACCTACGGCTGGGACCTCGAGGTCTATGCCATCGATTGGGGCGGCCTGTCTCCCGCTCTGGCCGCCGGGACCATCGACATGGTCATCGCCGGTCAGTCCATGACCGCCACCCGTATGCAGGAGGTCGATATGGCCGGCCCCTATTACTATGCCTCCATCGTCTGCGTCGTCAAGGACAACAGCCCGCTGGTCGATGCCAAGGGCCTCAGCGACATGACCGGCGCCTGCACCGCGCAGTCCGCCACCATCTGGTATGACTCCTGCCTGCCCCAGATCGAGGGCGCCCAGATCCAGGGCCCCGCTGAGAGCGCGCCTGCCATGATCATGGCCGTCGAGTCCGGCACCTGCGACTTCATCTGCACCGACTATCCCACCGCCATGGGCGCCTGCCGCACCTATCCCGACCTGAAGATCCTCGACTTCGCCGGTTCCGGCGACGACTTCGACGTCCCCCAGGAAGAGATCGACATCGGTGTCTCCGTCAAGAAGGGCAACACCGAGCTGGCCGACGCTGCTGCCACCGTCCTGGCTCCCCTGAACGCCGACATCTTCAACGCGATCATGGATCAGGCCATCGCCATCCAGCCCACCGTCTGATCGCCGATCCCCCACACAGTTCGTCTCCGCCGGGCACCCCTAGACAGGTGCCCGGCGGGGGCTTGTAGAGAGAAAGGAAACCTGCCCTATGGAGCCCTTTGCCAAGCTGTTCTATGACATCGGCCGTCTCTGGAACGCCCATTATATGGAGTATTTCTCCGGCATGCGCAACACCCTGATCCTGGCCGTCGTCGCCACCCTCGTCGGCTGCCTGATCGGTCTCATCTGCGGTGTGCTCAACACGATCCCCTACACCAAGAGCGATCCCCCGGTGAAGAAAGCCTTCCTGCGGCTGATCCGCGCGATCGTGCGCATCTATGTCGAGGTCTTCCGCGGCACCCCCATGGTGCTCCAGGCCGTGTTCATCTTCTACGGTCTGCCCTACTTCACCCAGCAGGCCTTGAGCTTCAAGGGAAACGAGGGCCTGTGGATCGCTTCGCTCATCGTCGTGTCCATCAACACCGGCGCGTACATGGCCGAGTCCGTCCGCGGCGGCATCATCTCCGTCGATCCCGGCCAGACCGAGGGCGCGAAGGCGATCGGCATGACCCACTTCCAGACCATGGTCAACGTCATCATGCCCCAGGCCCTGCGGAACATCATGCCCCAAATCGGCAACAACTTCATCATCAACGTCAAGGACACCTCCGTCATGTTCGTCATCGGCTTCATGGACTTCTTCGCCCAGCACCGGAACATCACGGGCCTGAACCTGCTCTACTTCCCGTCGGCGGTCATCGAGATGGCGGGCTATCTGACCGTGACGCTGATCGCGTCCTTCCTCCTGCGGAAGCTGGAGAAGAAGATGGACGGCGACGACAGCTACGAGCTGGCCCAGGGCGACACGCTGGTGATGGCGGCCGGGACCTATTCCCACCCGGACCGCGACCCCTTCGCCGAGCGCAGCCCCGAGGGGATGAAGAGCATGCTGCGTGAGGACCTGCGCCGCCAGATGGAGCAGGAGCAGGCCCGGCGCGCCGGGGAACGCGCCGAGACCCGCCGCCCCCACGGCGGCGACAAGTGAGGAGGGACGCAGAAATGGCCAACGAGATCCTACAGGTACAGCATCTGTCGAAATCCTTCGGCAAGCACGAGGTCCTGCGCGACATCGACTTCACCGTCCGGCGCGGCGACGTGACGAGCATCATCGGCGCGTCCGGCTCCGGCAAGTCCACGCTCCTGCGGTGCATCAACCTGCTGGAGACCCCGACGAGCGGCGAGATCCTCTTCCACGGGGAGAGCATCCTGCACCGCCGCGGCGGCGCGGCGGCGTACCGGACGAAGGTGGGCATGGTGTTCCAGAGCTTCAATCTCTTCAACAACATGACCGTGCTCGACAACTGCATCGTCGGGCAGACGAAGGTCCTCAAGCGCCCCCACGCCGAGGCGGAGGAGAAGGCGATGACCTATCTCACGAAGGTCGGCATGGCCCCATACATCAACGCGCGGCCGCGGCAGCTCTCCGGCGGCCAGAAGCAGCGCGTGGCGATCGCCCGGGCGCTGGCGATGGACCCGGAGGTCCTGCTGTTCGACGAGCCGACGTCGGCGCTCGACCCGGAGATGGTCGGCGAGGTCCTGTCCGTCATGCGCGCGCTGGCGGGCGAGGGGCTGACGATGCTCGTCGTGACGCACGAGATGGCGTTCGCCCGGGACGTCTCGAACCACGTGGTCTTCATGAAGGACGGCGTGATCTGGGAGCAGGGCGCGCCGAGCGAGCTGTTCACCGCACCGCAGCGGCAGGAGACGAGAGATTTCCTCTCGCGGTTCATGGAGCGGTGAGGGCGAACCAAACCAAAGCCTCCCTCTGTCACCTAGTCCTTCCGCATACGGTGCGCGAGGGGCTCGCTGCGTAGGATCGCCCTCTCAGTCACGGCGTTGCCGTGACAGCTCCCCCAGAGGGGGAGCTCGCTGCGCGGAGCTTCCCTATACGCGGGAGCGGCCCTCCTGCCCAAAGAGATCTCCCTTTAGGAGAGCTGTCTGCGAAGCAGACTGAGAGGGTGCCCACCGCGGAGCAGAGCGCACAGTGGCTGTGTGCGGGACACCAAGCGCTCGACTGCCACGAAAACCAGAGACCGGCCGACGTCGTGGGACGTTCGGCCGGTCTTTTTCGTCTTTTTTATCGATAGGACTGCATCAGCTTCTCGAACTTCCACAGGCTCCGCTCGATCTGC
>CAKTJM010000168.1 GCA_934567745.1 uncultured Eubacteriales bacterium
GCGGCCCGCCCCGGGGGGGGGGGGCCGCCGGTCGGTCCCGGTGGACCGAGGGACATCAGCCGTCCAGGTCGATCGCCTCGCCTCCGAGGCTGACCCGGTTCTCCGGGGCCGTCGCACGGCAGATCGCGAAGAGGCCCTGTAGATAGGGATCCTTCCGCTTCCTGCTCTCGACCCCGGACAGCTCATACTGCTCACCGATCATCTCGTATTTGCTCTCGCCCAGGTCATGATACGGCAGGAGGTTCAGCTCCGGCCGGCCTGGGAGGGAGGCCACGAAGGCCGCCCCTGCACGCACAGATGCCTCGTCGTCGTTCTGCCCCGGCACCAGCGGCATCCGCACGATCACCCGGCCGCGCTTCTGCGGCACATGCTCGCACAGGAGCCGGATGTTCTCCAGGATCCGCTCGTTCGGCACACCGGTGAGCGCCTTGTGGCGGGCGCTGTCGATGTGCTTGAGGTCCACGAAGACGGTGTTGCACCACTGGGCCACGGCCCAGAGATGGTCCCACGGCGCGAAGGCCGACGTCTCGATGCAGGTGTTGATGTAGTTCGTCCGGCACAGCCGCAGTGTCTCGGCCGCGACCTCCCATTGCAGGAGGACCTCGCCGCCGGAGAGCGTCACGCCGCCACCGCCCTTGCGGTAGAACGCGACGTCCTTCGCGGCCTCGCGATAGAGCTGCTGGGCCGTGTACTCCTTCCCGGAGATCATCCGCGTCGAGGCCGGACACAGGGGGATGCACGCTCCGCAGAGCTTGCATCTCGAGAAGTCCACTTTCACCTTCTCGCCCGGCGTGACGGTGTTCACGCCATGTGGACAGACCTCGGCACAAGTCCCGCACCCTGTGCAGCGGACGGGATTCACTGCCAATTGCGGCTTCGGTGAGAAGCCAAAGGGATTGCTGCACCAACGGCAGCGCAGAGGGCAGCCCTTGAAGAAGATGATGGTCCGGATCCCCGGCCCATCCGTGTTCCGGAACCGCCCGATGTCAAAGATCGTCGCTGTTTTTTCCATGTCTCTTATCCTTTTACCACGTGGAGGGGCCGTTCGGCCCCTCCACCGGCAGACCTAGAAAGGTCTCACCGAGTTCCGCCGTCCGCAGACGGTGGAATAAAGTCTGGTCATGTTTTGCGTGGCTCCGCCGCGCAAAACATACTTCTCAGCCGAGGAGTGTGCCCGTCAGGGCGCGCGCAGCGGCTGCGAGCCCCCCAGATCTGGAGCCCAGCGAAGCGGGTCCAGATCTTTTAAAATGTGTGTTCCGTACGATTGATGATGTCGTCCTGCACGCGCTCGGCGATGTCGGTCCAATAGACGCTGTAGCCGGCCACGCGGACCATCAGGGTGGGATAGTTCTCCGGATGCGCCTTCGCGTCGATCAGGGTCTCCTTGTTGATGGTGTTGAACTGCACGTGATAGACGCCGTAGTCGTTCAGCATCGTGCGCACCAGGTTGGTGAAGTTGCGCATGCCCGCTTCCTTATACTCCGGCTGGACGTAGGTCGCGTCCGGGCAGGTCAGGGGGATGTCACGGATCGTATTCATAGCGATGCTCCTTTCAGTTCGTTCGCAGGTTGGGTCTCTCAGTTCTGATCGAGCAGCTCGGACTGGCTGATCCACATGTTCAGCAGGGTGCCGTTGGTGAAGCAGGGGAAGTCCAGCTTGCCATAGCTGCGGGCCGCGGCGGTCGGGCCGTTCGTGTCGGCCTGCTGGGTGGCGGACATGGTGTCGGACAGCGGCATCCCGGCCAGACGGCCGTTCGGGGTCGCGCCGGTCATCGCGCCGTAGCCGACGTTGGACTGGACCATCTGCACGGCCGCGTCGCAGTAGTGGCCGCGATACATCTTCAGCCGCATCGTGCAGTCGGCGAACCACTTCCACAGGTCGGCCGCGATGTCGTCGGCGAAGTCGTCGTCGTTGCCGTACTTGGGGGCCGCCGCCAGCTTGGCGCGCAGGGCGTCGTAGCCGACGAAATCCTTCATGCAGGCGTCCGCGACCTCGGCCAGCGTCGCCTCCTTGTCCACGTACACGACCTTCTTGATGGCCGCGACGGAGTCTACCATCGTGCCGAAGCCGACCATCTGCATCGTCGGGCCGATGTTGACCTTCGCGCCGCCGGCGGTGGCGTCCTTGGCCTTCTCCAGCGCGCCGTCGAGCAGCACGGTGAAGGTGGGCAGGTTGAACTGCTCGGCGAGCAGCTTCTCGCAGATGAGCAGGTTGGAGTGGCACTCGTCGATGGCGTACTTCACCTGGCCCTTGACCGCCTCATAGAACTGGTCGAAGGTCTCGAAGCTCTCGGGCGCGCCGGACTGATAGGTCACGACCTGGCCGCCATAGGTGCCGTCCACGCCCTCGGCCTTCAGACCGTTGGTGACCGCGGCGAAGGTGCAGCCCGCGACGTTGATGATGCCGGAGTCGGTGTGGCCGTACTGCAGGCCCTCGGCGCCCGGCTCGACGCAGCCGATCGGGGAACCGTACTTCAGGATCTCCTCACGGGTGTAGTTGGAGTGACCGTTCAGGCCGCCCGCGCGGTGCTCGAGCATCTCGTACAGGCCCTCGCAGTTGAAGAAGGACGGATGGCCCATGCCCTCGGCCGCCAGCTCGCAGGCCTCGTACAGCAGGGAGTCCGGGGTCTTCTGATGCAGCATCAGGGAGACGGCGGGCGAGGTGGTCTTGGCGTAGCGCATGGCGCGCAGGCAGAGGTAGGACAGCTCGTTGGAGGCGTCCTTGCCGTTCTCGTCCAGACCGCCGACGTCCAGGTGCGGATAGCGGTAGTAGCCGCCGAAGATGTACGCCATCTGGGTGGACTGGAACCAGACGTTGGAGGTCACGCGGACGTACAGCTCTTCGATGAGCTCCATGGCCTTCTCGGGGGTCAGGATGCCCTTCTCGATGTCGGCCTTGTAGTAGGGATACATGTACTGGTCGAACCGGCTCCAGGTGATGGACGGACCGGCGCCCTCGACGAAGAGGAAGAAGCACACCGCCCAGGCGGTCTCGCAGGCGTCATAGAAGG
>CAKTJM010000169.1 GCA_934567745.1 uncultured Eubacteriales bacterium
GAAGATCACCGAGATCTACGAGGGCACCAGCGAGATCCAGAAGATCGTCCTGTCCAAGGGCCTCTTCAAGTGAGCCGTTCGATCGCTTCATCGTTTCACCATGAGAGACCGCCATCCCTATCTCGGGATGGCGGTCTCACTGTCTGTCGTCCAAAAAGAAAAAGAGGGCCATCTCCGACCGACCTGTAACGGTCACGAGAGCTGGCCCTCTTTCTCTATCCTCCACAGACTGTCCTGCTTGCACTTTGTGTCTTACCCCTGGAAAACATAGCCCCCAAACAACCTTTTTTTGAACCGTCTCAATATTACCTGACAATTGAAGCCCATCTCCTGTGCCAACGACATCCACTGATACGCCTTGTCATCGTCCCTCTGACAGCCTATGCCATCCAAATATGCTTCCCCTAAGTAGTAACAAGCGATATCTCCATGTACCAGCTCGCTACGATGTTTGGCACAGTCCGTCAACAAGCTAAGCCGCAGCGAAGCATCTTTATTGTCCAACCCAAATTTCAAGTGTGCCTTATCGTGGAGGGCGAACGCCAGATACATCCTGGCCTCCATGTCCTCAATTGGATAGTGAGCTTTGAGCATTTCCTCCGCCCTTTGCAGGTACTCTGTTTTGCCGCGGTCATGCGAGAATGCCAAATAGCAGCAGATCCCCAGCTCCGTTTCGAGCCAGGTCGTATCACACTCCTCACCGTTCGCTCTGGCTCGCTCTGCCCAGGAGAGACAAACCTCCAAATCCCGGACACAGTCGGCCGCAAACGCACTTCCCAACGCTCTGTCGGCTCTGGCCAGGATCGTGCCGACAGAAGCCACCAGGACCATACAATGCACATCCCCGGCTTCCGCACCCTTTAAAAACCATTTCTGCGCTTCCTCGAAGTCCTCTTTCTGATAGTAATACCGCCCTAGCTGAAACATTGCTGCCGTATTGCCTTGGTTCGCAGATTCGATCGCTTCTGTGACCGTCATGTCCATCCTCCCCCTTCATTTGAGCTTCTTCTCAAGCTCTCTGGTCATCCTTTCGTAAAGTGCCAAAGCTTCCTGTGGCCTTTCCTCCTGGATCGCCCTCACGCAGGGACATACCATCTCATCATAGATGCTCCGAAACAACGACTTGCTCTCATCCATGCTCTCGATAGACCGGACGATACCCGGTGCGATTCGGTAATACTCTTCAATGGTCTCCTTCCCGCCGGGCTGCTTCGACAGCCATTCGTCCCGAAACCTACGCAGTATCGACAGCTCTTCGCAGTCATCCGGCAGCCCCATCGCCGCCGTACACGCCGAAGTCAAATAACAGCCACCAGAGCTGGAGTCCGATTTATAGATGGGACAGTCGCTATAACTATAACTATAATCTCGGCAATAGATCCTATAGTGATCCTCGTCCACCCTCTCCTCTTTTTTCGTGCAGTAATACTCTGATCTCCAAATGTAATAGGAACAGCTCATCTCGATCCCACTCCTTCGACTATTTTATTGTATTTCGATTATAAAATAGATTTAAGCGTATGTCAAGATGGTTATCCATTTTATCATCGGTTTTTCTTTACGAAATTTCGGATAGGATAAAGGCATGAGAGGTGTATCCCATTATGGAACTTGACTACAAATCGATTGGGGCCCGCATCGCCCAACGCAGAAAACAGCTGGGTCTAAAGCAGTCTGAGGTAGAAGAGATCGCAGACATCGGCTTCAAATATCTTTCCAACATCGAACGCGGCATCTCTATCCCCTCCACCGAGGTCATCATGCGCTTGGCCTTAGCTCTGGATACGACGCCAGATGAATTCCTGATCGGCACAGCACGGCAAGGGAGCGAGACCTGGAAGGATGTCGCTGAACTACTGCGCCCGATGGATGAAAAGCAGTTGGACCTAGCGAAACGCTTTTTGATGTGGTTGAGTGAACAGGCTCTCGAAACATAAGACACGCTTCAAAGCAAATGCGAAACACTTAGCATGCATCGTCTTTTGATCGCACGCCCATTCGTTCAGAGATGGCTCCCACTCTCATATGTCTTCCTAACAAAAAAACGGCACACCTTCGATACTCTCGAAAGTGTGCCGTTTCTCCTGTGTTTCATCGCAAAAGGTGTTTCTCTTTGATCCTTACTGATCGACCTGCGCGGCCCTTCGTCCGGATCGTTATTTCAGGTCTTCATCATACACGGCGCGGTTACCGCCGATGAACTTCGGACGGACGCGCGCGGCCAGGAGGATCGCCTCGCCGATGTGCTTCTGCTGCAGCCGCACCGGCACTGCGACGTCCTTCATGTGCATCCCGATCAGCGTCCCGCCGATGTCCAGACCGGCGTCCGCGCGGATGTGCTCCAGCGCCACCGGATGCGCGAAGCCGTGGTACGCCGCCGTGGCGAACGAACCGCCTGCCTTCGGCTGGGGGACGACGTTGCAGATGTCCGCCCCGGGCACCGCGGCGCGCTCGACGATGATCGCACGGTTGAGATGCTCACAGCACTGTGCCGCCAGATAGATCCCACGCGGGGCCAGCGCCTCCATGATGCCCTGGAAGATGGCCTGGCCGACCTCCGGGCTGGAATCCGTGCCCACCTTGTGGCCGCCGACCTCGCTCGTGGAGCAGCCCACGACCATGATCTGGCCCTTCTCCAGCTTCGCGACGGTGCACAGCTCCTCCGCCGCTGCCTTCGCCTCGTTCCGCACTCGCTCTAACATCATCGACACCTCTATCTTTATCGTAGTAAGGCCCCCGTCGGCCGCAGGGCCGACCGTCGCCTTTGGTGCTATTGGTCCAATGTCTATTATACGTCGTTTTGACCAGTATGAAAGGGCCAAATGACGTTTTTTCCGTATGGTCAGTCCTGCGCCGCCTGGCCCCGCCGTTTCCGCCAGCGCAGCACGTCCAGGACGATCTTCACCGTCTCCGAGGCGAGCACGATGCCGCCGACGACGCCGAAGGTCACGAAGATCGCCTGCGTCCCGTACAGGACGAAGGACGCCTGGTCGCCCTGGAGCAGACC
>CAKTJM010000170.1 GCA_934567745.1 uncultured Eubacteriales bacterium
ACCGACGTCAACGGCTTCGTCCTCGGTGGACGGTCCGTCGGCCCGTGGCTGACCGCCTTCGCCTACGGCACCTCGTACTTCTCCGCCGTCGTCTTCGTCGGCTACGCCGGGCAGTTCGGCTGGAAGTACGGCGTCGCCTCTACCTGGGCGGGCATCGGCAACGCCCTGCTCGGCTCGCTCCTGGCCTGGGTCGTCCTCGGCCGTCGGACCCGCATCATGACGCAGCACTACGATTCCGCCACCATGCCCCAGTTCTTCGGGGCGCGGTTCCAGAGCAAGGCCCTCAAGATCGGCGCCTCCCTCATCGTCTTCATCTTCCTCATCCCCTACACCGCCTCCCTGTTCAACGGCCTCTCCCGTCTCTTCGGCATGGCCTTCCACATGGACTACACGGTCTGCATCGTCCTGATGGGCGTGCTCACGGGCATCTACGTCGTCGCGGGAGGCTACATGGCCACCGCCATCAACGACTTCATCCAGGGCTGCATCATGCTCTTCGGCATCTGCATGGTCGTCTACGCCGTCCTCCACAGCCAGGGCGGCTTCACCCAGGCCCTGCACAGCCTGGCGGCCGTCTCCGACGCCGCCACGCCCAACGGCGACGTGCCCGGCATCTTCGCCTCGTTCTTCGGGCCGGATCCGCTGGGGCTCCTGGGCGTCGTCCTGCTGACGAGCCTGGGCACCTGGGGCCTGCCCCAGATGGTCCAGAAGTTCTACGCCATCAAGTCCGAGACGGCGATCCAGAAGGGCACCGTCATCTCCACCCTCTTCGCCTTCGTCGTGGCCAGCGGCTGCTACTTCCTTGGCGGGTTCGGGCGGCTCTACGGCGACCAGATCGACGTCGCCACCGAGGGCTATGACGCCATCATCCCCACCATGCTCTCCGGCCTGCCGGAGATCCTGATCGCCATCGTGGTCATCCTGGTCCTGTCGGCCTCGATGTCCACCCTCTCCTCCCTGGTCATCGCCTCCTCGTCCACCCTCACGATGGACCTGCTGAAGGACAACGTCATCAAGGACATGAGCGACCGCAAGTCCGTCGCCATCATGCGCTTCTTCATCGTCGTCTTCGTCCTCATCTCCATGATCATCGCCATCGTCCAGTACAAGAGCTCCATCAGTTTCATCGCACAGCTCATGGGCGTCTCCTGGGGCGCGCTGGCGGGCGCGTTCCTGGCCCCCTTCCTCTATGGCCTGTACTGGAAGAAGGCCACGAAGGCCGCCTGCTGGACCTGCTTCGTCTTCGGTGCGGGCATCATGGTCCTCGACCTCTTCTGCCGCGGCATGTTCCCGACGCTGCTCCAGTCCCCCATCAACTGCGGCGCCTTCGCGATGCTGGCCGGCCTGGTCATCGTGCCGGTGGTGAGCCTGTTCACCCGCAAGCCGGAGAAGACCGCCGTCGAGGCCGCCTTTGCCTGCTACGAGCAGAAGCGCCCCGTCTCCCAGAAGAACGCCCTGGAGGGCTGACCGCTCCCCCTCTCCCCCAAAACGAACGACGCGCCTGTCCGATGGAAAGGACAGGCGCGTCGTGTTTTTATGATGTCTCGTTCCGGTCAGCCCGCGAAGAGCATCCCGTCGAAGCACTGGTCGGCGGGCTTCCCGTCGACGAGCTGGGGCCACTGCTCGTTCGTGACCGACAGGCGGCATTCCCTGCCGTCGTCGAGCCGGACCTCGACCCAGCTCGACCCGTCCGTCCGAAGGAGCGTGCACTGCGTCCCGGCGGGCAGGAGGACGCCCGCCTCCGTCACCGACCGGGACGGCCCCAGGACGTCCGCCTGGAGAGCCGCCAGCGAGGTGAGCGTGATGTTGGCATCGATCGTGTACCAGAGGTCCTCGGGGACCAGGGACCCGTCGGCCGCGATGCGGTAGGAGCGGTGGGCGCTGTAGGTGCTCAGCAGGTCCATGCGGGTGTCGAGCAGGAACGCGTCGGGGTCCGTCAGCAGCATCGTGGGGAACGGCTCCGTCCACAGATCCCGGTGCAGCCCGGTGCCCCAGATCGTGTCGTGGAGCAGCACCGGAGGTCGGTCGCCCGACAGGGCGTAGATCTCCAGGAACGGATAGTCGTTCTCCGACAGGCCCTCGACGTAGAGATAGTCCTCCCCCTCGCCCATATGGACGAGGACGGGGGTGGTCTCGTAGGAGTGGAGGGAGACCTCCGTGCTCTCCTCGTCGAGATAGAACGTCAGCCGCTCGCAGGCGCCGGTCTCGTCGCTCCAGGTCGGGACGACCCGCAGCTCCTGCACGGTCCCCGTGCCGAAGTCGAAGCTCAGCGGCACGCTCGTGCCGAAGGGGATCGCGTACTGCGTCGGGACCGCGGCATAGCCCTCGTCCACGAGCCCGGCGCGCTCGCCGCCGAACGGCACCAGGACCGTCAGCAGCCCCTGGCCCCAGGAGGACACGTCCGCGGCGTCGAGATAGAAGGAGACGCCCTGCGGGTCCAGTGTCCAGTCCAGGGAGCGGTCGTTCGCGGCCGCGAGCAGGTGGTCGCGGACCGTGTCCGCGTCCAGCTCCGGATACTTTTCGGTCAGGAGCGCGACGGCCTGGTCCATCAGGTCCAGCCGTCCCTGGTCGGTCACGACGTCGTCCAGCCCCAGGCGCGCGCCGGTGGCCGCATCGAAGACCGCCGTGTCGAGCGTCCCGGTCGGCTCCTCGACGCTCAGCAGGCTCACCGCGACGCTGTCGGCGCGGCGCACGTCGAGGGCGCAGACCGCGCCCGCGCCGTCGCCCATGGCCGCGCCCCGTTCCCTGGCATAGGCGCTCAGCGCCGCGTCCAGGTCGGGCAGCGCCTTCGCGTCCTCCTCCTGGAGGCCGAGGCAGTCATAGCTCTGCCCGCTTCCGGGGACGGACTCGCTCCACCGCTCCAGGTGGAGCGGCTGGACGCTGCCCGCCTCCTCGACCGGGGGCTGGGACGGCCCAAGCGTATCGACCGTGTCGGTCCCGCAGGCGGTCAGGCCGAGCAGCAGGAC
>CAKTJM010000171.1 GCA_934567745.1 uncultured Eubacteriales bacterium
TTTGCTGTTTTTTCGCTCATATATGTTCGAGACCCAGTCTGCTCCTGATTACAATCTGGGTTCCTCGACAGACTGAAATATCCCCCGGCAAAGCCGGGGGATATTTATTTTTTGTTCCCCGGACCTCTTCCTGCGTTCGCCGCCTTTGCTCAACGCTTCGTGGATGACAAAGCCGCATCGATCTGATATGATCAGGATCGCCCACGACGAGACCGTGCCCAACCGGTCCGCAGGGCTCTATATCGAGGCGCCGAAACGGCGCACACGAGATCAGGAGGGAAATCGCCCATGAAACTCATGGTAGCATCGGACATCCACGGGCCCGCTTATTATTGTAAGGAGATGCTGGCCTCGTTCGACCGGGAACAGGCGGACAGGCTGCTGTTGTTGGGCGACCTCCTGTATCACGGGCCGAGGAACGACCTGCCCAGAGGATACGCCCCCAAGGAGGTCGCCGCCATGCTGAACGAGCGGAAGGCCCAGCTCCTCTGCGTGCGCGGGAACTGCGACGCCGAGGTGGATCAGATGATGCTGGCGTTCTCCATCTTAGCGGAGCACTGCATCCTCTATCCGGGCGGGCGCATGGTGTTCGCCACCCACGGCCATCATTTCCACAAGGACGCCATTCCGCCCTTGCAGCCGGGAGACATCCTGCTCCACGGCCACACCCATGTCCCCGCCTGGGAGCCGGTGGGCAACGGCAACCTGTATCTCGATCCCGGCTCCGTGTCCCTCCCGAAGCAGGACAGCGCCCACGGCTGCCTGCTGCTGACGAAGCAGCGCGCGGTCTGGAAGGATCTGAGCGGGACCACCTATCATAGTATGCCGCTGTGAATGCGACCGGCGGCCCGCCATAGCGTCAGTCTATGGCGGGCCGCTCGGCTTTCGTGCTCTGCACGCAGGAGCTGGCAGGCTCTCGCTCAGTCCGTCGGCTCGTTCTCTACGTTGATCTGGCACGCCTTCATGGCGGCCAGGGCGGTGCGGTGGCTCTCGGGGGTCACACCGGCACAGCAGGCGGCATCGACGGTGATCTTGACCTCCGGCAGGAACGCCTTGAGGAGGAGCGCGTTGGAGATCACGCAGATGTCCGTACAGAGACCGACGAGGACGATCTCGTCGATCGTCTGCTCCCGGTCCATCTCCACCAGCGTCTCGGCGAGGAGGGGGGAGCCGAAGGTGGGCTTGCAGACGACCTTCGGCGGGATCCCGTGGCGCGTCCTGTGCTCGGCGCGCTCCTGGAACGCCCGGCGGATGGGCTCTGCGAGCTGCCAGCCGTCCGAATCGAGGAGACAGTGGGGCGCGGGGAGGAGCTTCCCCTCCTGCGTGTCCAGATAGGACAGGTCGTGGCTGTCCTGGGTGGCCAGGAGCGGGCCGTCGTGGGCGGCGATCTTGTCCACGACGCGGTGGACGATCGCCTGGGCGTCGAGAGAGCCGAGCGGGCCGTCGATGAAGTCGTTCTGCATGTCGATGACGACGAGGACTTTCATGGGGATCCTTCCTTTCTGATCGTGGTCTACTACGAGCTTAGTCCGGACAGGGGCCGTTGTCAAGGGACGAGGCGGTCGAACCTTTTTATATTAGGATAGAGAGCGTCTTGTCCTCAATAGGAGCTCCCCCTGAGCATGAAAGGATCGATGATGGACGTACACCCATCGGAACGACCGTCATCGGGGGAGCATGATCCATTTTGACCCGTTTGGCTCTTCCTTTTTTATGAAGCCCGCTCCATGCTTTACTTCCATTTTACCGAACGATGGTGGCGGCATTTACATGCTCATGCTATCTTCTGTCCATACAAGGCACACCGTGCCCCATCGATAGGAGGCATCCCCCATGGAACGAAAACGGATCGGATACTATGCCGACCTGATCCTCATCATGCTCGGCATCGGCCTGATCGCGCAGGCGGCCTTCACGGACTCGGTCCGGATGCTCGTCTGGCCCGGTCTGGCGCTCCTGGCAGTCGGCTGCCTGGTGGCGGTCCTCACACAGCGGTGCCCGGTCTGCGGGAAGTACCTCGGCGCGTTCTTCTTCGACGGGCGGAAGCGGTATTGCCCCTACTGCGGGGCAGATCTGGAACGGACGGGCGAGCGTTGACGCCGCGCTCCTCACCGGCTTTGTTCTTCCGGGTGCTCATCCGTCTCTGAGTCTACATAGACTTCCTCCGCCCGTTCGAGCGCCATGTGGAGCGCCGCCGCAAATGGGCGCGCCTGAGGGATCTGCTCCAATGGATCGATGACCTGGTCGACCGCAGCACAGAGGATCGTGTACATTTTCTGATAGTCCGCCATCATGATCTCCTCTCTTTCTTACCTGTATTCGGGTGATCCTATCTTACCGCGATTTCCCTCGCTCTGTCAACCCGTATTCGGGTGATCTCGCCCCGTTCTATTGCTATCATAGTCCTGATCGTATCGCAATCGACGAAGATAGCGGGGGGCGGAGCATGGACTATTCGAGTTTATATGTGGAGCGGATCCGCTCCCTTTGCCGCAAGCGCGGCATCTCCATCAATAAGCTCGCGACGATGAGCGGCGTCAAGCAATCAACGCTCGACAACATCGTCCGCGGTCTGACCAAGGATCCGCGCGTATCGACCCTGCACAAGCTGGCGATCGCGTTCAACATGACCCTGGCGGAATTCCTGGATTTCACGGACCTCAACGAATACTCGTTCGATGACCAATGAGCACAAGGAAAGAGGGCGGCACGCCGTGCCGCCCTCTTTTTCGTTCTCCTCATGGCTCCGCCTGCCATGCCTGGTATAGCTCCATGGCCGCGGCCGTGTAGGCGCTGCCGTACTGCGCCAGCAGCTCCGGCGTGCCGTAGTCGGTCTCGATCGCGTCCGTATCCGTCACGCAGACCCGCGTCCAGTCCGTGGTCCCGTCGGGCCGGTCCTGCCAGTGCAGGAGGAGGTACGGC
>CAKTJM010000172.1 GCA_934567745.1 uncultured Eubacteriales bacterium
CCAGGGACAGGGCGTCGTACACGTCCTGCTCGAAGAGGGGGCAGACCTTCTGGTACTCCTCCAGCGGGAGGGTCTCCAGGCTGTGCCCGGTGGCGACGCAGTGGCCGACGAGCTTGCCGACGATGCCGTAGGCCTCGCGGAAGGGCAGGCCCTTCTTGGCGAGATAGTCGGCGCAGTCGGTCGCGCTGATGAACCCGCCGTTGGCGGCGCGGCGCATGCTGGCTCGATCGACGGTGAGGGTATCGATCATGGCGGTGAAGACGGGCAGGCACAGCTCCACGGTGTCCACGGCGTCGAAGACCGGCTCCTTGTCCTCCTGCATGTCCTTGTTGTAGGCGAGCGGGAGGCCCTTCATCGCGGTCAGCAGTCCAATCAGCGCGCCGTACACGCGCCCGGTCTTGCCGCGGACCAGCTCGGCCACGTCGGGGTTCTTCTTCTGTGGCATGATGGAGGAGCCGGTGGCGTAGGCGTCGTCCAGCTCGATGAAGTGGAACTCCCAGCTGCACCAGAGGATCAGCTCCTCGGAGAACCGGGACAGGTGCATCATGAGCAGGGAGCAGGCGGAGAGGAACTCGATGGCGAAATCGCGGTCGGACACGCCGTCGAGGGAGTTGTCCATGGGCTTGCGGAAGCCGAGCAGCTCCGCGGTGCGGAAGCGGTCCACCGGGTGGGTGGAGGTGGCGAGCGCGCCGCTGCCGAGCGGGCACTCGTCCAGCCGCTCGCGGCAGTCCTCGAACCGGCCGACGTCCCGGCGGAACATGTTGGCGTAGGCCATCATCGCGTGGGCGAAGGTGATGGGCTGGGCGCGCTGGAGGTGGGTGTAGCCGGGCATGATGGCGTCGAGGTTGGCCTTGGCCTGGCGCACGAGGGCGCGCTCAAGGTCGAGCAGCATGGCGACGATGGTGCCGATCTCCTCCTTGACGAAGAGACGGAAATCGACGGCGACCTGGTCGTTGCGGCTGCGGGCGGTGTGGAGGCGCTTGCCGGTCTCGCCGATGCGCTCGGTGAGGAGGACCTCCATGTTCATGTGGATGTCCTCGCTGTCCTTGGTGAATGCGACGGTACCGGCCTCGATCTCGTCCTTGAGGACGCCGAGGGCGGCGACGATCTTCTGTGCCTCCTCGGGGGCGATGATGCCCTGCTCGCCGAGCATGGTGGCGTGGGCGATGGACCCGACGATGTCCTGCTGGTAGAGGCGGGCGTCGAAGGAGATGGAGGAGTTGAAGTCGTTGACTTTATCGTCGGTCTCTTTCTGGAACCGACCTGCCCAGAGTTTCATAGCATTTCTCCTAATTTCATATCGGTATGGCCGCACGGCGACGAGGCCGACAGTACGGCGAAGGGCGGGCAGCGATGCTGCCCGCCTCAGGCTGTGATGCAGGATGCGTTTGGACGTGCCGGACGGCACGGATGCGCGGCGCTCCTTAGAGCTTGCCGAGCTTGCGCAGGGCCTCGACGGTGGTGGGCAGGCCCCACAGGTTGATGAAGCCCTGGGAATCCTTTTGGTCGTAATCGGAGGCGCCGAAGGTGACGAGGTCCTCGGAGTACAGGGAGCAGGGGGAGGTGACACCGGCGGGGATGATGTTGCCCTTGTAGAGCTTCAGCTTCACGGAGCCGGTGACGTGCTCGTTGGCCTTGTCGGCGAAGGCGGAGAGGGCCTCGCGCATGGGGGAGAACCACTTGCCGTTGTAGATGAGGTCGGCGAAATCGACGGCCAGCTTCTGCTTCAGGTGCATGGTGTCCTTATCGACGGTGATCATCTCGAGCTGCTCGTGAGCGAAGTAGAGGATGGTGCCGCCCGGGGTCTCGTAGACGCCGCGGTCCTTCATGCCGACGAGACGGTTCTCGACGATGTCGAGGATGCCGATGCCGTTGGTGCCGCCGACCTTGTTGAGCTCCTCGATGATCTTGGAGGCCTTCATCTTCTCGCCGTTGAACGCGACGGGCGCGCCCTGCTCGAAGTCGATGGTGATGTAGGTGGGCTCATCGGGGGCCTGCAGGGGGGAGACGCCCATCTCCAGGAAGCCGGGCTTCTCGAGCTGCGGCTCGTTGGAGGGATCCTCCAGATCCAGACCCTCGTGGGACAGGTGCCACAGGTTCTTGTCCTTGGAGTAGTTGGTCTCGCGGGAGATCTTCAGGGGCACGTTGTGGGCCTCGGCGTAGTCGATCTCCTCGTCACGGCTCTGGATGTCCCACTCACGCCAGGGGGCGATGACCTTCATGCCGGGGGCGAAGTACTTGATGGCCAGCTCGAAACGGACCTGGTCGTTGCCCTTGCCGGTGCAGCCGTGGGCGATGGCGTCCGCGCCCTCGGCGAGGGCGATCTCGGCGAGCTTCTTGCCGATGATGGGACGGGCGAAGGCGGTGCCGAGGAGATACTTCTCATACTTGGCGTCCATCTTCAGAGAGGGGATGATGACGTCATCGACCATCTCGTCGACGAGGTCGGCGACGATGAGCTTGGAGGCGCCGGTCTTCAGGGCCTTCTCATCCAGACCGTCCAGCTCGTCGGCCTGACCGACGTTGCCGGCGACGGCGATGATCTCGGGATCGTCGTAGTTCTCCTTGAGCCAGGGGATGATGATGGACGTATCCAGACCGCCGGAATAGGCGAGGACGACTTTCTTGATATCAGACATGGTAGTTACCTCCCAAAAAGTTCGTTTGTTTTTCAGTGGCATAAGAATAGCACTCTTCGCCCGGAAATGCAAGAGTATTCTGCATGATCATTCGAGAATTCCGCAAAAAAACCGGGTCACTTTCTACAAAAATGAATAATATTAGTGAATATTCGCATTTATATCCAATGAATATGCAGCCTGACTGGATGCGTGGCGTTTTTGGGGTCGACAGGGGCGGGAAAATTTGTTATAGTATAGGAG
>CAKTJM010000173.1 GCA_934567745.1 uncultured Eubacteriales bacterium
GATGAAGTCCACCAGCATCCTGTACGGCCTGTACATGGGCGCGCAGCAGCTGCCGATGAACGACCAGATCTTCCTGGTCCAGAGCAAGATCATCCGTCAGGTCGCCGAGGAGGGCCCCTGCGTCATCGTCGGCCGCTGCGCCGACTACGTCCTGCGCGAGCGCAAGGACCTGCTGAGCGTCTTCATCCACGCGCCCACGGAGTTCCGCATCCAGCGCGCCCGCGAGGTCTATGAGAAGGACGCGGCGAACATGGAGGACTTCCTGCGCAAGAAGGACAAGAAGCGCGCGGCGTTCTACAACTACTTCTCCCAGAACAAGTGGGGCGACGCCCGCCACTACCACCTGTCCGTCAGCAGCGTCTACGGGGTGGACTACGTCGTGTCGATCCTGAAGCACGCGGCCCTGACCTTCCCGGGAGGTGCCGACTGACCGATGGCCCCCTCACAGCAGCCACGGCAGGAGAACGTCATGGGCACCGCCCCGGTGCGGAGCCTCCTCCTGTCGATGTCCGGGCCGATGATGGTCTCGATGCTGATCCAGGCCTTGTACAACGTGGTCGACAGCATGTTCGTGGCCCAGATCAGCGAGACCGCGCTCACGGCGGTCTCCCTGGCCTTCCCGATGCAGAACCTGATGGTCGCCGTCGCCACGGGCACCGGGGTGGGCGTGAACGCCCTCCTCTCCCGGAACCTGGGCGAGCGAAATTTCGCCATGGCCGACCGCACCGCCGGGAACGCGATCACGCTGGGCCTCCTGAGCTATCTGGTCTTCGTGGTCCTGGGCCTGACCTGCACGCGGCTCTTCTTCGCCATGCAGGTGGAGGACCCCACGACCATCGCCCTGGGCTATGACTACCTCTTCTACGTCACGGTCCTGTCCTTCGGCCTGTTCGGCCAGGTCCTCTTCTCGCGCCTGCTCCAGTCCACGGGGCGGACGTTCTACAGCATGGTCATCCAGATCGTGGGCGCGGTGCTCAACATCGTCCTCGACCCGATCATGATCTTCGGCCTCGGACCCTGCCCGGCGATGGGCGTCAAGGGCGCGGCCCTCGCGACCGTCATCAGCCAGGTCGTCGGCACCGTGCTCGGCATCTACTACAACCTCCGGAAGAACCCCGACATCCGGTTCTCCCGGGCCGCGCTGCGCCCGAGCCTGCCGGTCGTCAGCCGCATCTACAGCGTCGGCGTGCCGTCGATCCTCCTGCAGACCGTCGGCTCCATCCTGACCTTCGGCCTGAACCAGATCCTGGTCGCCTTCTCTGAGACGGCCACGGCGGTCTACGGCGTCTATTTCAAGCTCCAGGGCTTCGCGTTCCTGCCCATCATCGGCATGAACAACGGCATGGTGCCCATCATCGCCTACAACTACGGCGCGCGCAAGCCAGAGCGCATCGTCCAGACCATCCGCCTGTCCATCTGCTATGCCCTGGGCATCATGGTAGTCGCGGTGGTCCTCTTCCAGACCTGCACGGCGGGGCTACTGGGCATCTTCGACGCGTCCGAGGAGATGCTCGCCATCGGCATCCCCGCCCTGCGCACGATGAGCCTGTGCTTTATCGTCGGCGGGTTCACCATCGTGGCCTCGTCGGTGTTCCAGGCGCTCGGCCGCGGCCTGCTGAGCATGACCATCTCGGTCGTGCGCCAGCTCTTGCTCGTCCTGCCCCTGGCCTGGCTCTTCTCGCGGACCGGCGAGCTGGACATGGTCTGGTGGGCCTTCCCGGTGGCCGAGGTCATCGCCGGGGCGCTCGCGGCCTGCTTCCTGGTGCGTTCCTACCGGCGGGTCATCCGTCCGCTCGAGGCGCACGATTACCGCTTCTGAGCGGTGGCCGCTTGTGCATTTTTCCGTGGTTTTCGCCCGTCGAGGGACGCTGGATCCTACTTGATCTTGATGGCGATTCGTTAAAATGTACTGCACTTTGTCTGACCTCGTCGGGGGGCACTGCTGCCGGGAAAGCTTGCAGATGCCAGCCCGCTCAGGGGCATGCCGCCGTTGCTTTCAGGCAAAAACGACGAGATACGACGTCAGGGCGGGAAAAGATGTAGTAGGATCATGTACTACAAAAAGTTAGAATTTAGTTGATCCGGCCGATTTATTTTGTTGAAATTAAGAAGTATCATAAGCGTGTAGGTAAGCGGGAGAGCGATGACCCAAAGTTTAGGAACCGCGCGAGATAAGCTTCGTGTCGATCCTCATCGCCGGTCCCGCTGAATGTGTGAGAACAGTTGCCGGATGCTTGGTTCGCAGGGGGAAGGCAATGTTTTAGTCCATCCGGGCCTGCCCGAGTGGGCGAATAGATTTGTCATGAATTTTATGATGGAGGTAAATTATCATGCGTTTACTGAATGAAGAGCAGAAGCATTGGGTAGAAGTCATTGGCGAGTTCGCTAAGAAGGAAATCGAGCCCATCATGCTCGACTGGGACAAGGTCGTCGATCCCTCCAAGGCCATCCCCTTCGAGGCTTATGACAAGGCTTTCAAGCTCGGCCTGAACACCTTCGAGATCCCGAAGGAATACGGCGGCAACAAGGTGCCTCTGGAAGTCGCCGAGGTCATGTACGAAGAGATGGGCTACTATGACGGCAACTTCGCTTCCGTCATGCAGACCACCAACCTCGCTCTGAAGCCCATCCTCATCGGCGGCACTGCTGAGCAGGTCCACTACTTTGCCAAGCACATCATGGAAGGCAAGGGCTACGCTGCCTTCGCTCTGACCGAGCCTCAGTCCGGTTCCGACGCCTCCAACGTCAAGACCACTGCTGTCCAGGACGGCGACGAGTGGGTCATCAACGGCGAGAAGTGCTTCATCACCAACGGTGGCGAGGCTGACATCGTCTGCGTCTTCGC
>CAKTJM010000174.1 GCA_934567745.1 uncultured Eubacteriales bacterium
GGATGGGGGAGGTGGTGTAGGTCAGCAGCAGGGTGCAGGCGATCAGCATGAGGATGCGCAGGACCATGAAGCCGGCCTTCCAGATGCCCTCCTCGGTGATCTTGAGCACGCCCCAGCTCCACAGGACGGTGCCGGAGGTGTAGAAGAGGTTGAGGATGGCCGTGAAGACCACGATGAAGACGACGGGCTTCATGCCCTTCATGAAGACGCGCGGCTGGACGCGGGAGATGGCGATGAAGACGAGCAGGACGACCAGCGAGATGCCGTAGGAGACCAGGTGCTTGCAGAGGAAGATGGCGGCGATGAAGAAGATCGTGAAGAGGATCTTCGCCCGCGGGTCGAAGCGGTGGATGAGGGAATCCCCCGGGAAATACTGCCCGAGGGTGATGTCCTTGAGCGCCATGTCACTCGACCTCCTTTCGGCGGTAGGCGGCGAGGAAGGCCTCCTTGGCCTGTTCGACGGTGTAGACGGCGGGATCGACGTCGCCGCCGAGGGCGCGCACGCGCGCGAAGACGCGGGCCATCGCGGGCACGGACAGCCCGAGGGCCTCCAGCTCCGCCCCGTGGGCGAAGACCTCCCGCGGCGTGCCGACGTAGGGGAGCTTGCCGTGGCTGACGACCACGAGCCGGTCGGTGAGCCGGGCGACGTCCTCCATGGAGTGGCTGACGATGATGACGGTGGCGTCGTTGGCCTCGCGATAGGCCTCGATGTTGGCGAGGATGCTCGCGGCCCCGGCGGGGTCCAGACCGGCGGTCGGCTCGTCGAGGATGAGCACCTTCGGCTCCATGGCGATGACGCCCGCGATGGCGACGCGGCGCTTCTGCCCGCCGGAGAGCTCGAAGGGGGAGCGCTGCAGGATCTCGTCGCCCAGCCCGGCGAAGGCCGCGGCCCGGCGGACGCGGCGGTCGATCTCGTTTTCGTCGAGCTTCATGTTCCGCGGGCCGAAGGAGATGTCCTTATAGACGGTCTCCTCGAAGAGCTGGTATTCCGGGTACTGGAACACCAGGCCGACCTGGAAGCGGATGCTGTGGGTGAGGGCCTTGCTGCTCCAGATGTCCTGGCCCTCGAAGAGGACCTGTCCGGCGGTGGGCCGCATGAGACCGTTGAGATGCTGGATGAGGGTGGATTTGCCGGAGCCGGTGCGGCCGATGATGCCGAGGTATTCCCCCCGGTAGATGGTCAGGTCGATCCCGTCGAGCGCACGCTGCTCGAAGGGGGTGTTGGGGCTGTAGATATGGGACAGGCCCTTGATCTCGATGATAGGTTCCAAAGTCGATCCCTCGTTCTGTGGTGATGGTGGCCGGGTCAGGTGAGCAGCCCGGCGAGCACGGCGGCGCACTCCTCGTCGCTGATGGCGTCCAGCGGGACGGGGAGGCCCTCCTGCTTGAGCTCATAGAGGAGCGCGACGGTCTCGGGCACGGACAGCCCGGCGGCGCGGAGCGCGTCCACGCGCTGGAAGACCTCCTTGGGAGGGCCGTCGCCGATGATGCGGCCGTCGGACATGACGATGAGACGCTGGGCCTGGGCGGCCTCGTCCATGTGGTGGGTGATGAGGAGGACGGTGATGCCATAGTCGCGGTTGAGCCGCCGGATCGTATCGACCGTCTCGCGCCGCCCGATGGGGTCGAGCATGGCGGTGGCCTCGTCGAGGACGATGCACTTGGGCATCATGGCGATGATCCCGGCGATGGCCACGCGCTGCTTCTGGCCGCCGGAGAGGAGATGGGGCGCATGCTCGCGCAGGTCGTACATGCCGACCATCTTCAGGGCGGTGTCCACGCGGCGGCGGATCTCGTCGGGCGGGACGCCCATGTTCTCCGGACCGAAGGCGACGTCCTCCTCGACGACGCTGGCGACGATCTGGTTGTCGGGGTTCTGGAAGACCATGCCGACCTCGCTGCGGATGGCGAGGAGGTTCGACGGATCGCTGGTGTCCATCCCATCGACCCAGACCTTGCCCTCCGTGGGCACGAGCAGGGCGTTGCAGAGCTTGGCGAAGGTGGACTTACCGGAGCCGTTGTGCCCGAGGATGGCGACGAAGCTCCCCGCTTCGATCTCCAGACTGACGTCGTTGAGGACGGGGGGCTGATCGGCGGGGCCGTCGGCATAGGAGAAATGTACGTGTTCCGCTTTGATGATCGTGCTCAATGGTGTTTCCCTCGCTTCTTGTCGGCGGTCCACCGTCCGGCGGCACCGCAGGGGAGGATGAGACCGCTCTCCTGCACGGGCAGGCCCAGCTCGTCGCTGACGGTGTGGCCGCCGTACTTCTTGGTGAGCAGGGTCTCCATCATATAGGTGAGGACCGACGGGGCCAGGCCCGTGGTGTACGAATTGATGATGAAGAACAGCGGGTCGTCCGACAAAACGCCGGAGACGAGCTGGAGGAAGGGGTAGAGGTTCACTTCCAGCTTCCAGATCTCGCCGGAGGGGCCGCGCCCGTACGAGGGCGGGTCCATGATGACGGCGTCGTAGCGGCGGCCGCGGCGGATCTCGCGCTCGACGAACTTGGCGCAGTCATCGACGATCCACCGGATGGGGGCGTCCTCCAGACCGGAGCTCTTGGCGTTCTCCCTGGCCCAGGCGACCATGCCGCGGGCGGCATCGACGTGACAGACGGAGGCCCCGGCGGCCGCGCAGGCGATCGAGGCCGCGCCGGTGTAGGCGAAGAGGTTCAGCACGTTGATGGGACGGCCCGCATTGCGGATCTGCTCCATGGCGAAGTCCCAGTTGGCGGCCTGCTCCGGGAAGAGGCCGGTGTGCTTGAAGTTCATGGGCTTGAGGTTGAAGGTCAGGCCCTTGTAGTGGAT
>CAKTJM010000175.1 GCA_934567745.1 uncultured Eubacteriales bacterium
GTGCGGGTGGGGCTGGAGGCGATCGAGTCGTTGTAATACCGCACCCCGTCCAGGGTCCGCACCAGCTCGATGCGGTGCTCCACGCCGGGGAAGGTCTCGGCCGTGTGCCGGATGACCTCGTCGGGCACCAGGCCCTGCACCGCGGCGATGGCCGCCAGATAGTTCTCCACGTTGTGCTGGCCGGGGATCAGGATCCGATCCGTCGCGAAGAGCGTCCGCTCCTGCCCGTCCATATGGACCACGATCCGACCGTCGGCGACATACACGCCGTTGGCCACCGGCCCACGGCGGCTGAAGCGGTAGACTCGCCCCGGTGCGCGCCCGGCCATCTCGCGGGTCAGCTCGTTGTCCTGGTTGAAGATCGCGATGCCGTCCGGGCCCTGGTGGGAGAAGATGTTCTCCTTCGCCTGGGCGTACTCCTCCATCGACTTGTGGATGTCCAGATGGTTCGGCGAGAGGTTCGTGAACACCGCGATGTCCGGACTGGCCTTCAGCGTCATGAGCTGGAACGAGGACAGCTCCAGCACGGCGAAGTCCTCCGGGGCCATGTCGCCCGCCTCCGACAGGAGCGGCTTGCCGATGTTGCCGCCCAGGTGGACGGTGTGTCCGGCGTTCTTGAGCATCTCGGAGATGAGCGTCGTGGTGGTCGTCTTGCCGTCGCTGCCGGTGACGGCGATGATCCTGCACGGGCAGACCTGGAAGAAGACCTCCATCTCAGAGGTCAGCTCGCTCCCCCGCGCGATGGCGGCCTGGAAGGCCGGGATGTCCGGCCGGATGCCGGGCGAACGGAAGATGACGTCCTGATCGAGGCCGTCCAGGTACCCCTCGCCCAGCTGGAGCCGGGCGCCCAGGGCCTCCAGCTCCTCCGCCACGGGGCCGAGGGCCGCCCGCTCCGCCTTGTCGCACGCGGTGACGGAGATGCCCGCCGCCAGCAGCGTCCGGATGAGCGGGGTGTTGGAGACGCCGATGCCGACCACGGCGACCCGCTTGCCGTGCATCGCGTCCAGATATGTTTGTAATCTCGAGGCCATATCGCCTTTCCTCCTATCTTCGGTCACGAGGGGCGTCCTCGCCCCTGTCTATCTTGCCCACTTTTCATTTATCGGGATCCAGATGCGTCGCGACGTAGGCCTTGCGCACCTCGTCCGGCACCAGGCTGCCGCCGGTCGCCCAGAGGACGTGGGCGGCCTGCGGGAGCTTCTCGGTCAGACCGTGGGCGTCCAGATAGGCGCGGGTCTCCGGGTACCGCAGCAGCTGCACCGGCCCCTCCATCGCCGCGCAGGCGCTCGGCTCGATGAAGATGCCCTCATCGTCCAGCAGGGCGCGCATGTAGTCGTAGAGCTTCGCGTCGCCCAGGGTGAACTCGCCGCTGAGCAGCGGGACCATCACCCGGCCCACGAAGCCGGACGGCCGACCGACCGCCAGCCCGTCGGCCTCGGTCCGGCCCGTCAGGCCGAGGTCCTGCACGCTGATCTGGTTGTGCAGCCCGGAGGCCATGCCCGCGAGCATGCACGGCGCCTGCGTCGGCTCGACGAAGAAGCAGTGCACCGCGTCGCCGAAGACCTCCTTCAGGCCGAAGGTCACGCCGCCCGGCGCGCCGCCCACCCCGCAGGGGATGTAGACGAAGAGCGGGTGGTCCGCATCGACCGTGACGCCCGCCGCGGCGAGCTGGCCGACCAGGCGCTTGGCCGCCACGGCGTAGCCCAGGAAGAGGGCCTTGGAGTTCTCGTCGTCGACGAAGTAGCTCTTGGGGTCCTCCATCGAACGGGCGCGGCCCTGCTCCACGGCGACGCTGTAGTCCGACGCATATTCGATGACCGTGACCCCGTGGGCGCGGAGCAGGTCCTTCTTCCACTGCTTGGCATCGACGGACATGTGCACGATGGCGCGATAGCCGACGGCGGCGCTCATGATGCCGATGCTCAGCCCGAGGTTGCCGGTGGAGCCGACCTGGACGGTGTACTGAGAGAAGAACGCTCTGACCTCCGGCGTGGCCAGCTTGGTATAGTCGTCCTCCGGCCCGGTGAGGATGCCGTTGGCGAAGGCGAGCTCCTCCGTGTGGGCCAGGACCTCATAGATGCCGCCGCGGGCCTTGACCGACCCGGCGATGGCCAGATGGCTGTCCTGCTTGAGCAGGAGCCGACCGGGGATCTCGCAGCCGTACTGCGCCGTGAGCGCGGCCTGGAGCCTCGGGACCGGGACGAGCGCGGACTCGATGAGACCGCCCTGGGGGACCGTCTCCGGGAAGCGCGCCATCAGGAAGGGGGCGAACCGGGCCAGACGGGCCTCGGCGTCGTCGATGTCCGCCATGGTCAGGGCGATCTGTTCCTTCGCCTTCGCGACGGAGGCCATGTCCTCATTGATCCAAACGAGCGCCTCCCCTGCCGCGACGCGGGCCAGGATCGGGTGCTCGGCGAAGAGCCGTTCTTTCTCTACCATATCGTCTGCTCCTTTCGGTTCGGTGCTTCCGTTTCGTTGGTCCTATCATACCACCGTTCTTCCTGCCTGTCATCAGGAAGAGGGCGCAGGACGGAATTTTTTTCGTGGTCCAGATCTCGGCACGTTCCGCGGGGTCGTTGGCATATACTGGGGCGTATATCCTTGGAAGGAGGTCCGACCCATGCGCGACAATGAGCCTCAGATGCCGCCTGCGCCGCCCCCGGTGCCGCAGGATCTGGACGATCTGATCTTCCGCTGGGAGGCCGACGCCCCCACCGT
>CAKTJM010000176.1 GCA_934567745.1 uncultured Eubacteriales bacterium
GTCCCGCCGCAGACGGTCACCATCCCCAGCGACCCGGAGACCGACGGCGAGCTGTACGGCTGGGCCACGAACGACAAGGACCTCATCTACGACCGGTCCGTCTGGTACGTGGTGGAGAAGACGACCCGGAGCCTCACGACCGGGGCCTGGACGCGCGAGACCTACAACGAGCACGGCGACATGACCCGGACCGAGACGTCCTCCGGCACGGTGGCCGATTTCCACTACCGCTACACCGCCGACGGGGCGCTCCTGTCGATCGGCTCCACGGCCTGCGCCTACGATGCGCAGGGGCGGCTGATCGACTACACCTACCTGGAGAAGGACCCGTCGAGCGACGAGATGATCCCCCGCCACTTCACCTACCGCTACGGCACGGACGCCGACGGCCGGACCTACGGCGAGAAGATCGATGCGGACACCGGCCTTGCCATCCTGCGCATCACCTTCGACGCGCAGGACCGCCCGCTCCGGGAGGATCACCTGGACAAGAAGGGGAACGTGACCGACTGGGCGCGCTATACCTACGACGCGGCGGGCCGCATCACCGCGCGGGAGACGAACAGCGCGGAGAGCTACACCTGGCGCTATGACGACGCAGGCCGTCTGATCGGCCAGACCCGCACCACGCCCTCGGGCGAGACCGACAGCACCGTGCGCTACGCCTACGACGCCGGGGGCCACTTCCTCGGGGCCTATTACGGCGAGAGCACCACGCCGCGCACCACCTTCACCTACGACGCACAGGGGCGGCTCGCTTCCTGGTCGCGCGAGGGGGCCTCGTGCCAGTATACCTATAATGAAAAGGGCCAGCTCCTGCGCATGACCGCCAGCAGCGGCACCTGGAACGAGTTCACCTACGACGCCGAGGGCAAGACGGTCTCCGTCCGCTCGGACTACGCCGAGACCACCTACCGCTACGCCCGGCGCGGCAGCTTCCCGGACGTGGCCGAGACCGCCTGGTATGCCCCCTACGTCCAGAGCATGGCCGACAAGGGCCTGCTGAAGGGGCAGGAGGACGGGACCTTCGCCCCCGATGCGAACATGACCGTCGCCGAGGCGATCACCCTGGCGGTCCGCATGGCCGCGGACGAGGGCCAGAGCTTCCCCCAGGGCAGCCCGTGGTATCAGGTCTACGTCGACTGGGCCAAGGCGCACGAGCTTCCGTGGGACTACGCAAACTACAACGCCAAGATCGCCCGGACCGAGTTCGCCCGGCTCTTCGCGGCGGTGTACCGCAGCAGCGAGGCGATGCAGAAGGCCATGCAGCCGATGAACACCGTCCCCGACGGGTCCATCCCCGACGTGGCGATGACCGACGCGAACGCGGCGGACATCTACCTGCTCTACCGCCTGGGCATCCTGGCGGGCAGCGACGAGGCGCACAGTTTCCTGCCAGACAGCAGCATCCGCCGCAGCGAGGTGGCGGCGATCGCCTGCCGTCTGCTCGACGAGGGCCGTCAGAGCTTCACGATGGAGTGAGCGCTCCCCACCGGACCGAGGTCCGGCGGGCGCAAATAGAACAAGAAGGAAAGTGAGGAAACGAGAGATGAAGAGACTGTGGAGGGTCCTGCTCCTGACGGGGCTGCTCGTGGTGGCGCTGGCCGCCGGGGCGTCCGCCGTGTCCTGGACGGACTATGTGGAGATCAACGACCCCATGCTGGATGTGGAGAGCTATGGCGATCCGTTCGCGCTGGCCATCGAGAGCTGCGACGGGACCAAGAGCTACCTGGCCAGCGAGACCTATCACGAGACGGACGGCTGGCGGACGTACTACTACGACGCCGACGGCGCGATGACCGCCTATGAGGACGCCGACGGCAAGCAGGTGGTCTCGGAGCTGTACCGCTACCAGACCAACACCAACGCCGACGGTACGGCCTGGATCGGGATCTACGAGATCGCCACCGGCGAGCTGTACGCCCGGATGGACTTCGATGCCCAGGGCCGCCGGGTCCGCGAGAGCGAAGCGGACGGATCCTTCTACGCCTACACGTATGACGCCAACAGCCGTGTGATCAAGCTCGAGGACAACAACGGCACCACGACGTACACCTACGATGCCGCCGGTCGTATGACCAGCGCGACCTATGACGACGGCACCAGCGTGAGCACCCGCTCCTATACCTTCGACAGCCAGGACCGCCTGACCCAGGTCACGGGGGACGGCGCGCTGTGGATGACCATCCGCTACGACAGCGACGGCCGACTCATCTCCTACAGCTACGGCGATTGGACCTACCGCTATCAGTACAGCGGCGACCTGCTGACGAAGCAGACGTGCAGCGACGGCTCCTCCGTCGTCTACACCTACGACGCCGAGGGCAGGCTCACCAAGGCCGTCATCGACTACCCCGCGGAAGAGGGGCTCAGCTACACCCAGACCTACGCCTATGCGGCTGTCACGCCCGTCACGCCCACGCCGACCACCGGCTTCCGTGACGTGCCCGCGGACGCCTGGTACGCCCAGTACGTCCAGAGCATGGTGGACAAGGGCTTCATGAAGGGCCAGGCCCCCGACGTCTTCGCTCCCAACGCGAACATGACCGTCGCCGAGGCGATCACCCTGGCGGTCCGCATGGCCGCGGGCGAGGGCCAGAGCTTCCCCCAGGGCGCTCCGTGGTATCAGGTCTACGT
>CAKTJM010000177.1 GCA_934567745.1 uncultured Eubacteriales bacterium
ATCTAGTGTTGACAGCGAAATGATTTGGTGTTATTCTTGATATCGAAGACAAGATGCGGTCATACGGACAGTCAGGAGGCGGAACAGATGGCACGGAGCACGAGCGGCCCGATCCGGTCCCAGTCACTGGGGGAGGAGCTGATGAACGCGATCACCCACGGTGTGGGGGCGCTGCTGGCCATCGCGGGCACGGTCCTGCTGATCGTCCGATCGGCCAGCTACGGCAGCGCGGTCAACGTGGTGAGCGTGACGCTCTTCGGCGCGTCGATGATCGTGCTGTATACGATCTCCTGCCTGTACCACGCCCTGAAGATGGGCCGGGGGAAGCGGGTGTTCCAGGTGCTGGACCACTGCTCGATCTTCCTGCTGATCTTCGGGACGTACATCCCGCTGTGCCTGGTGACGGTGGGCGGCGCCTTCGGCTGGACGCTCTTCGGTGTGATGGGCGGCTGTGCGGTCGTGGGCGTGGTGCTCAACGCGGTGGACCTGAAGCGCTGGAAGCGGCTCTCCCAGGTGCTGTACCTGGTGATGGGCTGGATGGGCGTGATCGCCCTGCCGACCCTGTTCCGCGAGCTGACGAGGCTGGGCTTCCTGTTCCTGGTCCTGGGCGGGGTGGCCTACACCGTCGGGGTGATCTTCTACCGCAACAAGGAGAAGCGTTTCTGGCATGGCGTCTGGCACTTTTTCGTGCTGGCGGGCACCGTGCTGCACTTCTTTGCTGTCTATACGAATTGCTGCTTCTGAGGGAGGGAGCCGACCATGAGAGAATTCATCATCGCGACCGATTCCTGCTGTGACTTCACCGCGCCGCTCATCGAGGAGATGGAGCTGACGGTGGTCCCGCTGTCCGTGCTGCTGGGTGCGGAGAGCTTCCGCAACGTGCCCGGCGAGGGCCCGGATCCGCAGACGTTCTACCAGCGTCTCGAGCGCGGCGAGTCCGCGCAGACCTCCGCGCCGAACGTGGCGCTGTTCAAGGAGCTGCTGCGGCCGCACCTGGTGGCGGGGAAGGACATCCTCTTCCTGGCGTTCTCCTCCGCGCTGAGCGCGACGTATCAGAACGCGACGATCGCGGCGGACGAGCTGCGGGAGGAGTTCCCGGAGGCGCAGATCGTGGTCATCGACACGCTGTGCGCGTCCCTGGGCCAGGGCCTGCTGGTGGACCTCGCGGTCGAGCAGCGCCGCCAGGGGAAGAGCCTGGACGAGGTCCGCGCCTTCGTGCTCGAGGAGCTGCAGCACATCGACCACTGGTTCACGGTCGGCGACCTGAAGCACCTGCGCCGCGGCGGCCGCCTGTCGGCCGGTAAGGCGATCCTCGGCTCGCTGCTGCACATCAAGCCGGTCATGCACACCGACTTCGACGGCAAGCTCAAGCCCGTGGAGACGGTCAAGGGCCGCCGGAAGTCCCTCGTCGCGCTGGTCGACAAGATGGGCGAGCTGATGCTCCCGGTGGAGCAGAAGGTGTACATCTGCCACAGCGACTGTCTGGAGGACGCGCAGTTCGTCGCCGAGCTGGTGAAGGAGCGCTTCCAGCCGAAGTCCGTGACGATCGCGCCCATCGGTCCGGTGATCGGGGCGCACACGGGGCGCAACACCGTCGGCCTGTTCTTCCAGGGCCAGCACCGCTGAACACGAGATATCGATCAAGTAAGACCGCGTGCCGATCGGCACGCGGTCTTTCGTTGTCTTTGGGAGGGCTCAGAGACCGAGGATCTCGATCTTCCCGTCCTGCACGACGGCCTTGATGCCGCTGAGCGGGTGGAGGTAGCTGTCGATGATCTTGGTGGCGATGGGGTCCTCGAGCTGCTTCTGGATGACGCGGCGGAGGTTCCGCGCGCCGTAGGTGGCGGAGTAGGACTCCTTGACGAGCCGATCGACGACGGCGTCGTCCCAGAGGAAGGTGATGTCCTTGTCCCGCAGCACGCCCTGGAGCTCCTTGAGCATGATGAGGGCGATGGAGCCAAAGTCCTTCTCAGAGAGCTGGTTGAAGCAGACGACCTCGTCCACGCGGTTGATGAACTCGGGCCGCAGGAACTGCTGGAGGGCCTTCATGGCCTTGTCCTTCTTCTGCTCATTGGCGGACTTGCCGAAGCCGAGGGGCCCGCCGCCGCTATCGCTCCCCGCGTTGGAGGTCATGACGATGACGGTGTTCTCGAAGTTGATGAGACGGCCCTGGGCATCGGTGATGTGCCCGTCGTCGAGGATCTGGAGGAGGATGTTCAGCACGTCGGGGTGCGCCTTCTCGATCTCGTCGAAGAGGACGACGGAATAGGGCTTCCGACGGATCTTCTCCGTGAGCTGCCCGGCCTCGTCATAGCCCACGTAGCCGGGGGGCGAGCCGATGATGCGGGAGACGGAGTGCTTCTCCATGAATTCGGACATGTCGAGCCGGATCAGGGACTCGGGGGAGTGGAAGAGGTCCTCGGCCAGGCGCTTGACCAGCTCGGTCTTGCCCACGCCGGTCGAGCCGACGAAGATGAAGGAGACGGGCTTGCGCTTGGAGGCGACGCCGACGCGGTTGCGCCGGATGGCGGCGGCGACGGCGGCGATGGCCTCGTCCTGGCCGACGACGGACTGCTTCAGGCGGTCCTCCAGCTTGGCCAGGCGCTCGTACTC
>CAKTJM010000178.1 GCA_934567745.1 uncultured Eubacteriales bacterium
CTTTGCTGTTTTTTCGCTCATATATGTTCGAGGCCCAGTCTGCTCCTGATTACAATCTGGGTTCCTCGACAGACTGAGGAGAGCACCCATCCGGGTGCTCTCCTTTTGCGTATTTTTGGGATCTTATCCCGCGCTCACTGGTCGTTGTCCCACTCCAGCTCGCCGCGGTCGAGGATCGCGCGGTCGGTCCGCTCGTCGATCAGGCGGAACGCCGCCTTGTCCTCGCCGATGCTCCACAGGTGCAGGGCGACTGGGGTGTCCGGATACAGCACGGAGCGCATCGCCGCGTACATCCGGCGCAGCCGCTCCGGATGGCCGGGGAAGAGCTTGCCGATCGCCAGACGGCAGGCGTAGCCGAAGGCGCACAGGTCGTGGACGATCGGGCCGTCCAGCCCGCGGGACCGGGCCGTCGCCGGATCGACGTGGACGAGGTTCGTGTCGCCGGTCAGGCGATACAGCAGATGCTGTGCCGGGCCGATGTGGTCGAGGACCACGATGTCCGGCGCACGGTTCGGGATCAGGCTCGCGCGGCGAGGCTGGGAATGGCCGCCGTAGCCGCCCAGGCTCGGGAAGAGCGTCGTGCAGCGGTTCGTGCACAGCAGGGAGCCGGCCTCGTCGAAGACCTCCAGCTCGGACTGCACCGCCATGCCGCGGCCCTCGCCGCGATCGTACAGCTCCTTGAGCACGTCCTGGTACAGGAAGGTCCCCTTGACCGCCGGGATCGGCCGGTGGTAGAAGAACTCATAGTCCAGGTTCACATACGACTTGTCCGGCTGCAGCAGCTCCTCCACCAGCACCGGCACGGACATCGGCCGCGGCAGGCGCGGCTGGACGTTGATCGTCCCCCAATAGGGCGTCACGCCGAAGGTCGGCAGGACCTGCATCCCCTTCTCATAGGTGTACTGCGGCTCGGACGGGCCTGCGCCGACGGCCAGCGCGTACAGCGCGCAGTCCCGCCAGTTGTAGTCCATGCTCCGCCGCTCGGTGCTCAGCCCGCGCAGCTGGTCCAGCTTCGGGTTCTCCATATTCGATTCCTCCTATCCTCTTTCTGCTTTGCTCACTATGTCGTTCTATCAAAGATCCCCGCCGTTGGGGACCGGGTCTGCCAGATAGGCGCGCAGGGCGTCCAGCCGCCGCAGGGCGACCGCGCGGCCCTGGTCGTAGACCGCCTGGAGCTTCGCTGGATCGTGCTCGACCCGCCCGATGTCCAGCGGGGCCTCCGGCCGGAGCACGAAGGCCGCGCCCTCGCGCTCGCGCTGGCGGACGTAGGCCGCCTGGCGGTTGTACATGGCGCTGCGCTCCGCCATCGCCGCGACCGTGGCCGGGTACCGCCGCAGCGTCGCCCGCACGAGGGGCAGGAGCCTGTTGCGGCCCTTGCGATAGCTCAGCGGCTGGGTCAGCACGACCACGTTGCGGTCGTAGCCGCGCCGCTCGAAGAAGGCCAGGGGGATCGAGTCCGCGATCCCGCCGTCGAGCAGGCGCTGGCCGCCCTTGACCTCCACCGGCTGGGCCGCCAGCGGCAGCGAGGCCGAGGCGCGCAGCCACTGCAGATCCTCCGCGCCGCCGTCCATGCAGCGGTGGTAGACCGGCTTGCCCGTGTCGAGGTCCGTGCAGACGGCGTAGAACTCCGTGGGGTCCTCGCGGAAGGTCTTCGCGTCGAACCAGTCCAGCTCGTCCGGGAGCTGGCGGTAGCAGAAGTCCGCCCCATACAGGTCGCCCGTCTTCACCAGGGAGCGCAGGCTGCAATAGCGCGGATCGCGGCAGAACCGCAGGTTGTACCGCAGCACGCGGCCGGGCTGGTGGGACTTGTAGTTGCACCCGAACACCGCCCCGGCGGAGACCCCGACGATCCCGTCGTAGTGCAGGTCCGCCTCCATCATCACGTCGAGCACGCCCGCCGTGAACAGACCGCGCATCGCGCCCCCTTCCAAAATGAGTCCGCGTCGCATACCGTCTCAGCTCCCTTCTCGAAAAGTACCTTTTATCATACCACGGTCGGCGAGGTCTGTAAAGATGGGCGATGCGGCGGAAAAAATCCCCCCGCCCCCTTGTGCCGGGGCGGTTTTTGTGGCATGATGGAGAAAAACGGACCGTCTGGCCCGAGAGGAGGTCTCCCCATGCTGCAAACGATCCGCTCCCTGGGGCTCCAGGGCATCTCCGGGTACGAGGTCACCGCCGAGTGTGACGTGGACCGCGGCCTGCCCGCCTATGAGATCGTCGGGCTGCCGGACGCCGCCGTCAAGGAGGCCCGCGAGCGCGTCCGCGCCGCCGCGAAGAACTGCGGGTTCAGCTTCCCCGTCGGCCGGGTGACCGTCAACCTCGCGCCCGCCAACCGGCGCAAGTCCGGCACCGTCTACGACCTGCCCATCCTTCTGGGCATCCTGGCTGCCTCGGAGGAGCTGCCGCCCCTTCCGGCCGACGCGGCCTTCATAGGGGAGCTGAGCCTCACCGGACGGCTGCGGCCCGTAAGCGGTGTGCTGCCCATGGCCATGGCGGCTCCCCGGCTGGGTATACGCCAGCTCTACCTCCCGGCGGAAAACGCCGCCGAGGCCACCCTGGCCCAGGGTCTGAC
>CAKTJM010000179.1 GCA_934567745.1 uncultured Eubacteriales bacterium
GGCAGGTCCTTGACACGGCCGCCGCGGATCATGACCACGGAGTGCTCCTGCAGGTTGTGGCCGACGCCGGGGATGTAAGCGGTGACTTCGTAGCCGTTGGTCAGACGGACACGGGCGATCTTACGCAGCGCGGAGTTCGGCTTCTTAGGAGTAGAAGTACGGACGGCGGTGCAGACGCCTCTCTTCTGGGGGGAGGGCTGATCGGTCTCCTTGTTCTTCAGGGTGTTCAGGCCCTTCTGCATGGCGGGGGAGTTGGACTTGTAGGTCACCTGCTCACGGCCCTTACGGACGAGCTGATTAAAAGTAGGCATTTGGTTTCCTCCTTTCCTCAAAAAATGGTAGATGTATATATTCTGACCGCTTCGGCCGGGGCCTATGCGGAGAATACCAAATTTTTCCCGCCGTCAGTCCACGAGGGCGGCGACGGCGCTGCCGACGGCGATGCCGCAGGCGGACCCGAGGGCGGCCATGGTGGGGACGGACTCGGTCTCGACGCCCTGCTCGCGGCAGAGGGCCTCGACCGGCTCGGTGACGCGGGGGTCGGCGTCCTCGGCGAGGAAGACGCGGCGGGCGGCGCCGCTCTTGAGGGCGCGCTGGACCTGCTTGGCGCCGGTGACTTTCTTCGCGGTCTTCAGGTCTGTCAGCATGGCCGATCGTGCTCCCTTCGGTTCGACTTCCTTCGTGCGGATCGACGGAGGACTGGGGGACGGGGACGTCCCGTGAACAGTTCACCGCAAGCTAGGATTTTACCATACTTTCCAACACAAGTCAAGTAGCGACAGTGTGCGAGATCGGGCCTTCCTGCGGCCCTCCCCTTGGTGATCTTGTCCCCTTTTCGGCCGAGGACGGCCTCTCAGGGCCCCTCACAGCCGCTGCCAGGTGATCAGCAGGGCGACCGCGAGCTGGACGACCAGGATCGCGGGCAGGCCCACGGAGAAGGCCGGGTGGCGGGTCTTGTGCCGGAAGAGCTGCATCCCCAGGATGGCCCCGACGCTCCCCCCGGCGGCGGCCGTGAGCAGCAGCGTCTTCTCCGGGATGCGCCAGGCCCCCAGCTTGGCCTTGGCCTTGTCCAGGCCCATCATGACGAAGGCGGCGACGTTCACCGCCAGCAGCCAGAGCAGCAGTCCATCGTTCATGTCTCTTCCCCTCCTGTGATGTCACGGGCGGTCTCGGTGTGCCCGGAGGCGAAGGACACGATGTCCCGGCCGTAGCGGGCGCGCAGGTCGTCCATGGTGCGTTCGAGCTTCTCCTGCCGGGCGCGGCGCTCGGCCGCCTCCGGCGCGAAGAGGGTGAGCTGTTCCCCCGCCGTCGCCTCCGGCACCAAGTCCAGCGCGGTGATCGTCAGGGCGCGGACGGGGGCGCTCGGCTCCCAGCACGCGGACAGGATCGCCGCGGCGCAGGCGAAGAGGTCGCGGGCGGTGTTGGTCGGGGCGTCGGTCCGGCGGCGGCGGTCGATGGTCCGGAAGCCGGGGTCGCGGATGGCGACCTGGACGAGACCGGCCTTCAGCTCGTGGCGGCGCAGGCGCATGGCCACGCGCTCGGCGAGGAGCTGTGCGCCGAGGCGCAGCTCCTCCTCCCCCTGGAGGTCCCGGCGGAAGGTCAGGCCGCAGCCGACGGACTTCGGCGCGTCGGTCTGACCGGCCGGGCGGACCGGGGCCTGGTCCGCGCCGGTGGCGTAGTCGTGGAGCTGGCCCCCGTTCTTCCCCAACAGGCGGACCAGCTCCGCCCGTGGGCGGGCGGCGAGGTCGCCGATCGTCAGGATGCCCCGCGAGGCGAGGAGCCGGCCGGAGGCCCGGCCGACGAAGAGCAGGTCGGTCACCGGCAGGGGCCAGACGAGGTCCCGGTAGTTCTCGCGGGAGATGTAGGTGGTGGCGTCGGGCTTCTTATAGTCGCTGCCGAGCTTGGCGAACGCCTTGTTGAAGGACACGCCGACGGAGATGGTCAGCCCCAGCTCGGCGGCCATCTCCGCGCGGAGCCGGTCGGCCAGGGCGACGGGATCGCCGCCCTGCCGCGCCACGGCGGCGGTGACGTCCAGCCAGCTCTCGTCGATGCCGAACGGCTCGACGAGGTCGGTCCGGCGGCGGTAGATCTCGTTGGCCAGGCGGGAGTAGTAGCGGTACTTCTCGTGGTGCGCGGGCAGGAGGACCAGCTCCGGGCATTTGCGCCGGGCCTGCCAGACGGTCTCGGCGGTGCGCACGCCGCGGGCCTTGGCGGGCTCGTTCTTGGCCAGGACGATGCCGTGACGGGCGGCCGGGTCGCCGCAGACGGCGACGGGCCGGTCGCGCAGCTCCGGGTGGCTCAGCAGCTCCACGGAGGCGTAGAAGCTGTTCAGGTCGCAGTGGAAGATGGTACGGTCCATGGTGTCGCCTCCTCGTACCGCGGGCCGGATGGGGATCGCATCTTTATCCGGCGGGATGTGGATATCGAGCATTGGATATGCCGAAGAAGGCGGCGAGGTAAGCTCGCCGCCTTTTCAGCGCCTCAAAAAGCCTCGCAGATGAGCGCCCGCAGGCGCCATGGAAGCGAGCAACCGCCGAAGGCGGCTCTTGGCGAGTCCC
>CAKTJM010000180.1 GCA_934567745.1 uncultured Eubacteriales bacterium
TTGATGACCTCTTCCAGGGACTTGCGGCCCAGGTTGCGCACCTTCATCATCTCGTCCTCGGTCTTGGAGATCAGATCCTCGACGGTGTTGATGTTCGCGCGCTTGAGGCAGTTGAAGCTCCGGACCGACAGGTCCAGCTCCTCGATGGTCATCTCCAGCACCTTGTCACGGATGTCGGGCGACTTCTCCACCACGGTGGATTTGCTGCCCATCGTCTCGCTCAGGTCCGTGAAGAGCATGAAATGGTCACACAGGATCCGCGCGCCGAGCGAGACGGCGTCCCGCGCGGCGATGGTCCCGTTCGTCCAGACCTCCAGCGTCAGCTTGTCGAAGTCGGTCAGGTCCTTGACACGGGTGTTCTCCACCGTGTAGTTGACCTTCCGCACCGGTGTGTACACCGAGTCGACGGGGATGACGCCGATGGCGGTCTGCGGGATCTTGTTGCGGTCGGCGGGCACATACCCACGCCCATGGGCCAGCGTCAGCTCCATGTTCAGCACGGCCTCGGGGCCGAGCGTGGCGATGGGATGCTCGGGGTTGAGGATCTCGACCTCGCTGTCCGCCTTGATGTCCCCGGCGGTGACCACGCCCTCGCCGGAGGCCTCGATATAGACGGTCTTGGTGCCCTCGCTGTAGAGCTTGGCGATGATCCCCTTGACGTTCAGGACGATCTCAGTGACGTCCTCCTTCACACCGGGGATGGAGCTGAACTCATGCTGGACACCTGCGATCTTGATGCTGGTGACTGCCGTGCCGGGGAGAGAGGACAAGAGGATCCGGCGAAGAGAGTTGCCTAACGTGGTGCCGTAGCCACGCTCCAACGGTTCGACGACGCACTTGCCATAGGAATTGTCTCCGGGCTTCTCGACACATTCGATGCGCGGCTTCTCGATTTCTACCATTTGTTACCCTCCTTCTTACGTCGGCAGGGAGGCGCCCCACCGTATCGTCATTCCGTTTTCCTGCTGAGGGTAGCTTATCACTTGGAGTAGAGCTCGACGATGAGGTGCTCCTCGATGGGCATATCGACGTCCTCACGGACCGGCAGCTTGGTGACGGTGCCCTTGAGGGAATCCTTCTCGCGCTCAAGCCACTGAGGCAGCGTGACCATCACGGCGTCCTCACCGGTGAGTCTCTTGAACTTGACGGAGGAGCGGCTGCGCTCCGCGACCTCGATCACATCACCGGGCTTGACCAGCAGGGAGGGGATGTTGACCTTGTGCCCGTTGAGGGTGAAGTGGCCGTGGTTGACGAGCTGACGGGCCTCGCGGCGGGTCATGGCGAAGCCCAGACGGTACACGACGTTGTCCAGGCGGCGCTCGACCAGGACGAGCAGGTTCTCGCCGGTCTTGCCGGGCATGCGGGAAGCCTTCTCATAGTAGGAGTGGAACTGCTTCTCCAGGATGCCGTAGACGAACTTGACCTTCTGCTTCTCCGCCAGCTGGGTGGCGTACTCGCTCTTCTTCTTTCTCATCTGGCCGCCGGGGTTACGATTGGTCTCCTTCTTGCTGTAACCCATAACGGTAGGAGAAATGCCCAGCGCCTTGCAGCGCTTGGCGATAGGCTGTGTATTCTTTGCCATGGTCGTTTTTCTCCTTTCCTTCGATCAGACGCGGCGTCTCTTGGGCGGACGGCAGCCATTGTGGGGGATGGGGGTGACGTCCTTGATCATGGTGACCTCCAGACCGACGGCCTGGAGCGCACGGATCGCGGCTTCACGGCCCGAGCCGGGGCCCTTGACGTACACCTCGACGCTCTTGAGCCCACAGGCCTCGATGGCAGCCTTGGCCGCGGTCTCGGCAGCGGTCTGAGCGGCGTACGGGGTGGACTTACGGGAGCCGCGGAAGCCCAGACCGCCTGCGGAGGCCCAGGACAGCGCGTTGCCGTTGGTGTCGGTGACGGTGACCATGGTGTTGTTGAAGGAAGAGCGGATATGCACGGCGCCCTTCTCGATGTTCTTGCGCTCACGGCGTCTTCTGACGACCTTCTTCTTGGGGTTGGCCATAACGATCTTCTCCCTCCCTTACTTCTTCTTATTGGCGACGGTGCGCTTCGGGCCCTTGCGGGTACGCGCGTTGGTCTTGGAGCACTGGCCGCGGACGGGCAGGCCCTTGCGGTGACGCATGCCGCGGTAGCAGCCGATCTCGGTCAGACGCTTGATGTCCATGGCCACGTTGCGGCGCAGGTCGCCCTCGACCATGTAGTCGCGGCCGATCTCCTCACGCAGGGCAGCCTCCTGCTGCTCCGTCAGATCCTTCACGCGGATGTCGGGGTCGATGCCCGTGGCCGCGAGGATCTTGTTGGCGCTGGTGCGCCCGATCCCGAAAATGTAGGTCAGGGCGATCTCGATACGTTTGTTCTTCGGCAGGTCGATGCCGGCGATTCTTGCCATACTTTTTCAGCGCCTCCTTATTAACCTTGTCTCTGCTTATGCTTGGGGTTCTCGCAAATGACCATGACTTTGCC
>CAKTJM010000181.1 GCA_934567745.1 uncultured Eubacteriales bacterium
TTTCATCACCCTTGTCCATTCTACCATATCTATCAGAAAAAGCCCAGCTCCAGCCGGACTTTTTCGACACGCTGAGCCCGCCTGAGGCCCCCTTGGGGGCCGCGGGCGGGCTTCCTCGCTCTCAACGGTCCGTCACGGCATCGGCCCACAGGCTCTGCTCCTTGCCGATCGAGTCGATGACCGATGTCAGCTCGTCCATGCTCAGCCCGCCCTCGATCGTGATGAGGTACGTGCCGTCGGACCAGACGGCGGTCAAGACGCCGCGGTCGGACATGATGCAAAAGGCCTTCCCGCCTTTTGCGTACAGTTGGATCGGCTGATCGCCCTTTGCGTAGGACTGGACCTCGATGTCGCGGGGATCGTCGTACCGTTCGAGCCAGACCGTGTAGCTGCGCCCCATCGTCTCATCGGTGTAGACGGTGGACACGAGATCCCGGTGGGCGACGGACATGACGGCGGGCTCCGCGGCGGCGAAGCCCGCGGGCGACCAGGTCGGGACGAGATCGCTGGGGATGCCGCAGCGCGCGGCGGCGTCCTGGAACGCGGCGGTGGCGTCCCGGTCGGTCGGGGCCTTGGCCGAGAAATCGAAATGGAAGGTGTCGGCGTTCAGCTGCTGCAAGAGGTAGATGGGATCGCCGCCGGTCTGCTGTGCGGTGACCAGGCCGCAGAGCAGGGCGACCAGGATGGCCGCGACGGCGAAGGACTTCTTGACCAGGCGGCGCGGGCGGCGACTGGCGGGGGCCGCCGCGGTCCGGGCCTCCTCTTGCGCGGGCGCACAGGGATAGAGGACCTGGTCTGCGCCCTCGGGGATCTCGTAGTATTCCTGGAAGTCCGCCCAGGCCTGCCCGACGTCGGGCAGACGACCGGTGGGCGCTTCCTGCTCCCGCTGCTTCATCAGCCGGAGGATGTGGAAGATCGTCTCCAGCACGGGTGGGCCGCCCTCGTCCAGCCGGTCCTCCGGCTGTGGATCCTGCCCGCGCGGCTCGACCGGCAGGTCCGTGTCCAGCGAGAGGAAGTGCAGCAGATAGAGCCGCTGTGCGCGCTCGGCCTCCCGCAGCTTGTTCTTCAGCGTGACCATCAGCCAGCCCCCGGGATTGGGGTGCTCCGTCAGCGTGTCGATGTGACGGGCCGCCTCGTGGAAGGTGTCCTGGACGACATCCTGGGCGCGGCTGCGGCTCTTGAGCGAGGCCGCCGCGTATATGGTCAGCAGGTCGAAGTTGTCATGATACAGTTGTTCCAGGGACCTGGCTTGCTGGGGGTGCATACGATCGATCATCTCCTGGTCTCTCTCGGTCCGCGTGGGCCGCAGGGAAGCCCTCGCGAGACGGCTCCGCCTGCGACGTGCCCTCTCAAGGATATCTTCACGCGGGACGCTTGTCAACCATCGTCGGTCCGCTCAGGCGGGGCGGCGGCGATTTTTTTGAAAAAGTGCAAAAAGATGTCAGGACCTGCCAAATGGGACCATATATCCGATAGGGGACCCGAAACGACCAAAGCGGCGGTCCCATCCGTTGGACCGCCGCCGAGGTTGGCTCCAGGCCGTGCGGCCCGACTATGAGTAGCGAGGAAGTCGTCATGGGAAGATATCGACCGATCATCGTGACCGCCAACTGCGGCAGCCTGACCCGCGCGGGGAAGTGCCTGGGCTACGCCCAGCCCAACATGGGGAGCATCGTCACCCGGGTCGAGAAGGAGCTGGGCGTCAAGCTGTTCCACCGGAGCCAGCACGGCGTGGCGCTGACGGAGACGGGGCTGGTCTGACGCCGGGACCATATGGAACGGGTATGACGCCCTATCAAACTGGTATTTCCCAAAGCTATAGATGTTTTTTATAATGAGACTACGTTATGCAGCTCCTTTTTGATGCGGATCGCCGGATCGGGAGGGGCCGGAGCGAAAGGAGGACGGTGTGCGGCTCCGGTGCATGGCGCTGCCTTTCGAGACGAAGTGAAAGAGTAATAAGTAGAGAGGATCTTCTCCCATCCGGCCCCGCCGCGTGGGAGAAAGAAAAGAGGTAAGTCATGAGTAAAAGTCCCGAAAAGAAGGGCGTCAGCGCGCTCGACTTCTTCTGCATCGGCTTCGGTGCGATCGTCGGCATCGGCTGGGCCGTCTCCGTCAACAACTGGATGGCCAACTCCGGCGGCCCCGTGCCCGCCGGTCTCGGTTATCTGCTCGCCCTGGTCATGATGGTGCCCATCGCGCTGTGCTACTGCGAGCTGGTCCCGATGCTCCCCGTCGCGGGCGGCGGCATGGCCTTCGCGTATAAGGCGTTCAACGAAAAGATCTCCGTGCTCTCCAGCTGGATGGCCTATGGTGCGTTCGTCGCCATCATCCCCTGGGAAGCCATCCAGATCACCGACGTGCTGAACTATCTGATCCCCGGCCTGAAGTCCGGCACCCC
>CAKTJM010000182.1 GCA_934567745.1 uncultured Eubacteriales bacterium
AAAAAGCCTCGCAGATGAGCGCCCGCAGGCGCCATGGAAGCGAGCAACCGCCGAAGGCGGCTCTTGGCGAGTCCCAGTTTCGCGCTCGGAAGCGCGAAATAGAGTCCAATCATTTTCTCCGGCGACATGTGCGTCGGAGAAAATACTTCTCAGCCCACAAGTGTGCGAGTCGTCCGCCAAAGGCGGACAGCGAGTGCGCGCAGGGGGCTGCATCCCCTCGGTCGGAAAGCTCCGCAGTAGCTTTTCGACCGTCTTACCGAAGAAGGCGGCGAGGGTCGCTCGCCGCCTTCCGTATGTCTTTGCCGCACCTGCCCTGGCGCAGCGGGGGCGTCTCACTGTTCGACGGCCTCCTGCTCCTTCTTGTGGTGCCAGCCCTCGCCGTGGACCAGGTGACGGGAGACCGTCTTGTAGACCACGAAGGTGATGGCGGAGTTGACACCGGCCTTGATCAGGTTGAAGGGGAGGATGACCGGCAGGAGCATCGCATCGACCATCTCGACGGGCACGCCCAAGAAGAGCGGGGTGATGAAGTGGTTCGCGATCATCATGACGCCGCCCCAGGCGAGGGTGCCCAGGACCAGGCCGAGGATGGCGCCGCCCTTGGTGTGCTTGACCTGATAGATGATACCGGCCACGAGGACCAGGGTGCCGGTGGCGATGATGTGCATGATGATGCCGTAGGCGCCGCTCCCGGCGCTGACGGTGACGCCCTGGATGACGGCGGCGACGACGGTCAGCAGCAGACCGGCGACGGGGCCGTAGGCGAAGGTGCCGATCAGGATGGGGATGTCGGCGGGGTCATACTCCAAGAAGGCGGCCGCCGGGAAGATGGGGAAATGGATGACGTAGACCAGCACGACGGAGATGGCCACGAGCATGGCCATGACGGCCAGCTTGCGCGTGTTCTGTTTGGCGTTCGACTGCATAAAAAAACACTCCCGATGATGATGTGACACCCGAAAAACCAATGTCCTCCAGGTGCCAACAGGCATATCGGGGGCGCTCAAGGGGCGCAGAGCGAACGCGACGCTCTGCATGAGCGCACCATCAATGGTGCGTCGGCACGTCTTCTCCCATCCAGACTGTCACTGTCGGTCCCGGAGTCGCACCGGGTCAGCTGCCTCCGGCCGTGGCCGGAGCGCTCGCGGACTATACCGCCGGTGGGGACTTTCACCCCGCCCTGAAGACATCTTATTTCGTTGTCCAAGGCTATTATAGCAGTCGCGACAGAAAATGCAACCCCCAATTTTCGGCACGCGCCTGTGCGGATCGACGGGGCGGGCGGGGCTTGACAGCGTGGGGGGCGCGTGGTATCATCTGCATGAAGGGGTATCGCTGTGATGGCGGTCAGCCCTTTGCGTCAGTTGATAGTTTATCTATACTGACCGTTCGGGGTCGAGCCGAGCGGTCAGTACGCTTTTATGGTGAATATGTAGGCCGCGACGACCATACATATCAGGATCCGAAGCAATTGCTTCCAGGATTCTCCCATTCCAGCTCCCACCTCCCTTCTCAGGGAAGTGGCTGACCGCCGTTCCTCACAGCGATACCTTAGGTCGAGCCTATCACGGCTCGGCCTTTTTTGTCAAGCGGGCGGCGTTGACTTCCCGGGCCGTTTCCGATACAATGAGGGGAGCGAAGGGAGGGACGACGGATGGATCCACGCACGACCTGCTGCTTCACCGGCCACCGGCCGGATCGGCTCCCCTGGGGGACGAACGAGGACGACCTGCGCTGTCACGCGCTCAAGCTCCGGCTCCGCGCCGCCCTCGACGAGGCCTACGCCCAGGGCTACCGCCGATTCCTCTGCGGGATGGCCCTCGGCACGGACCTGTATTTCTGCGAGGCCGTCCTCGCCCTGCGGACGAGCTGCCCGGACGTGACCATCGAGGCCGCCGTCCCCTACGCCGGTCAGGCCGACCAGTGGCCCGCCCGCGACCGGGCGCGCTGGGCGCATCTGCTCGCGCGGTGCGACCGGACGACCGTCCTCCAGCAGCGGTGGTCCTCCGGCTGTATGCAGCGGCGCAACCGCTACATGGTGGACCGCTCCTCCCTCCTGCTGGCCGCCTACGACGGTCAGCCACGGGGCGGGACCGCGAACACCCTCCTCTACGCCATGCGCCAGGGCCTGCGGACCGTGGTGATGGACCCGACGATCCTATGAATGCCCCTCTGCCACGGCATCATCTCCGCACACGCCGCCATACCGGACCGTTCCGCCGGTGCGCCCTCTCAGTCACGGCTCCGCCGTGCCAGCTCCCCCAGAAGGGGAGCTGAGACTGTCGAAAAACCCCTGCGGGGTTTTCCGACAGGGTGGATGCAGCCCGTTGCGCAAACGCACCGTCCGCCT
>CAKTJM010000183.1 GCA_934567745.1 uncultured Eubacteriales bacterium
CTGCGCACCTGCTACCCGGTCTTCCCCGGCATCCGGCTCATCTACAACGATGTCCACGCGGCCGCCTGCACGGTCGAGCGGCTGCCGCACACGCGGCTGCTGGAGATCGACCACTGCCGCGAGGGCCGCGTCGAGCACGAGGAGGGGGACAGCTCATCCTTCCTCGCGCCGGGGGACCTGTCGGTCCGCTGCCGGGACGAGGCGGCGCACGTCTCCCGCTTCCCGACGGGGCACTACCACGGGATCACGGTGAGCATCGACCTCGACGCCGCGCCGCGCTGTCTCTCCTGCCTGATGGAGGACGTGGAGGTCGAGCCGCAGCAGCTGGCGGAGAAGTTCTGTCCCGGCGGGCGGAGCTTCGCGGCGCGCTCGTCGCCGCGGGTGGCGCACGTGTTCTCGGAGCTGTACGAGGTCCCGCCGGAGATCCGGCGCGGGTACTGCAAGGTGAAGGTGCTGGAGCTGCTGCTCTTCCTGCGCGGCCTGCCGCTGCCGCGGGAGGAGGGACGCTACACCGCCGCCCAGGTCGCCCTGGCGCGGCAGGTCAGCGACTATCTCCTCGCCCATGAGGAGCAGCGCCCGACGCTCCAGGAGCTGGCGGAGCGGTTCCGCACCTCGCCGACCCAGCTGAAGAACAGCTTCCGCGGGGTCTTCGGCATGTCGCCCGCCGCCTACATCCGGGCGCAGAAGATGCGCCGCGCCGCGGAGCTTCTGCGAGGAACGGACCGAACGGTACTGGACATCGCGGGCAGTTTCGGATATGATAACGGGAGCAAGTTCGCCAAGGCGTTCCGCGACGTGATCGGCGTGTCCCCCAATGCGTATCGCAGCGGGCTGGACCACGACACCTGCGCGCCGACGTGAGCTTTCCCGCCCCTGCCCTCCGGCGGGGGCGCAGATAAAAAACGATAGTTGGAGGTAATGACAATGGTACGCATCCCGAAGCTCGGTAAGTGGGGCCTGTTCGCCGGTGGCGTGCTCTTCGGCACGGCTGGCGTCAAGCTCCTCTCCAGCAAGGACGCCAAGTGCGTCTACACCCACACCACCGCCGCGGTCCTCCGTGCGAAGGAGGCCATCATGACCACCGCGACGAATGTCCGCGAGAACGCGGAGGACATCCTGGCCGACGCCAAGGAGATCAACGAGGAGCGCGCGGCCGAGCTCTGTCCCGAGCTGGTCGAGGACGCTGCGGAGAAGGACGAGGGGACGGCGGACGAGGCATGAAATGGCAGATCCTGCATGAGTCGTCGGGCCGCCTGCGTGTCCATGCGCAGCAGGGCCGGATGACCCTGCGGCAGGCGGACGTCCTGGAGGCCTATCTGATGAAGGTCCCCGGGATCGACCGGGTGAAGGTCTACGACCGAACCTGCGACGCGGTGATCCTCTACCGCGGCGCGCGGGCGGAGGTCGTGGGGGCGCTGGCGCGCTTCTCCTATGAGCAGGCGCAGTCGCTGGCGTCCGACTACAGCAGCCGGGCGCTGGACCGCGAGTATCAGGACCGGCTGTTCTTCGCCGTCGCGCGGCGGATCGTGCGGCAGACCCTCTTCCCCCAGCCCCTGCGGACGGCGCTGACGCTGATCCGCTCGGTGAACTACATCAAAAAGGGCCTCGTCTGCCTGCGGCACGGCCGGATCGAGGTGCCCGTGCTCGACGCGACGGCGATCGGCGTGTCGATGCTGCGCGGCGACTTCAAGACGGCCGGGTCCATCATGTTCCTGCTCGGCATCGGCGACATCCTCGACGAGTGGACGCATAAGAAGTCCGTGGCCGACCTGGCGCGGACGATGGCCCTGAACGTGGACAAGGTCTGGAAGCTCGTGGGCGACGACGAGACCAGCGAGGTGCTGGTCCCGATCGGCGACGTGGACGCGGGCGACCGGATCGTGATCCGCACGGGCGGCATGATCCCGCTCGACGGCAAGGTCCTCTCCGGCGAGGCGATGGTCAACCAGGCGACGATCACCGGCGAGCCGCTGGCGGTGCGCAAGACGGCGGGCGGCTACGTCTACGCCGGTACGGTGGTCGAGGAGGGCGACTGCGTCGTCCTCGTGGACAAGCGCGCGGGCACCGGCCGCTACGACCGGATCGTGCGCATGATCGAGGAGTCGGAGAAGCTCAAGTCCGCCACGGAGGACCGCGCGTCGCACCTGGCCGACAAGCTCGTGCCGTACAGCCTGGGCGCCACGGCGCTCATCTGGCTGGTCACGCGGAACGTGACGAAGGCGCTGGCGGTGCTGATGGTCGATTTCTCGTGCGCGCTGAAGCTCTCGATGCCGATCACGGTCCTCTCCGCGATGAAGGAGGCCGGGCTGCACCACCTGTCCGTCAAGGGCGGGCGGTTCCTGGAGG
>CAKTJM010000184.1 GCA_934567745.1 uncultured Eubacteriales bacterium
GAAAATGACTCGACTCTATTTCGTGCCTGCGGGCACGAAACTCTGCGAGGCTTTTTTGACACACTGAGGACGCGGACCGTGGGGTCCGCGTCCTTTCTGCCCTTGGTGGACGTGATAAAATCTGGTAAAATGCCGCGGGCTATGCTATGATGATATCGATCGAGCAGAACGAATGGAGGGACGGACCATGACAGACACCGAACGCCGCTTGGCCGCGAAGCAGTTCGCCGCCGACTGGCAGGGCCGGGGCGACGAGAAGCAGGAGACCCAGACCTTTTGGCTGACGCTGCTGCAAAGGGTCTACGGCGTCGCAGAGCCGGACAAGCTGATCAGCTTTGAAAAGACCGTCGTCGTGGACGGCACCAGGACGGGCAAGCGCACCACCAAATTCATCGATGGCTACATCGGTGCGACCCGTGTCCTGATCGAGCAGAAGGGCGCGAAGATCGACCTGAACCGGGGCGAGCTGCAATCGGACGGCGCCCTGATGTCCCCTTATCAGCAGGCGCGGCGGTATGGCGGCTATCTGCCCGTCGACCAGCAGCCCCGCTGGATCGTGGTCTGCAACTTCAAGGAGTTCCGCATCCACGACATGAACCGCCCCAACGACACGCCGGAGGTCCTGTTGCTGGCGGATCTGGAAAAGGAGTACCACCGCCTGAACTTCCTCGTGGACACCGGGGACGAGAAGATCCGCAAGGAGATGGAGATCTCCCTGCTGGCGGGCGAGCTGGTGGGGACGCTGTACGACACCATCCTGAGGCAGTATGCCGAGCCGGAGGCGGAGAGCACGCTCAAGAGCCTCAACGCCCTGTGCGTCCGTCTGGTGTTCTGCCTGTACGCGGAGGACGCGGGCATCTTCGGCCGCCGGGACATGTTCCACGACTATCTCAAGGACGTGCCCGTCGCCGGGATGCGGAAGGCGCTGGTGGAGCTGTTCCGGGTGCTCGACCAGCGGCCGGAGGAGCGGGACCGGTATCTGGCGGACGACGACCCGCTGCTGGCGGCGTTCCCCTATGTCAACGGCGGTCTCTTCGCCGATGAGACCATCGAGATCCCGCCGTTCACGGAGGAGCTGAAGGAGATCGTCCTCTCCAAGGCCAGCGAGGACTTCGACTGGTCCGTCATCAGCCCCACCATCTTCGGCGCTGTGTTTGAGAGCACCTTGAACCCGGAGACCCGGCGCAAGGGCGGGATGCACTACACCAGCATCGAGAACATCCACAAGGTCATCGACCCGCTGTTCCTGGACGGTCTGCGGGCGGAGTTGGCGGAGATCCGCGCCATCGCCGTCGACAGGACCCGCGACGCACGGCTGCGTGCGTTCCAGAAAAAGCTGGCCGAGCTGCGGTTCCTCGACCCCGCCTGCGGGAGCGGCAACTTCCTGACGGAGACCTATCTGTCCCTGCGCCGGTTGGAGAACGAGGTGATCTCCCTGCTCTACAAGGGGCAGATCGTGATGGACCTGGGCGACCCGATCCAGGTCTCGATCGGCCAGTTCTATGGCATCGAGATCAACGACTTCGCCGTGACCGTCGCCAAGACCGCGCTCTGGATCGCGGAGAGCCAGATGATGAAGGAGACGGAGGACGTCGTCCACATGTCCCTGGACTTCCTGCCGCTGAAGACCAACGCCCATATCGTGGAGGGCAACGCCCTGCGGCTGGATTGGGAGGATGTCGTGCCCAAGGGAGAATTGAACTACATCATGGGCAATCCGCCGTTCGTAGGACTCTCAATGCGAAGCCATGAGCAACAAGAAGATATGGGCACCGTGTTTGATGGCAATGATAGAGCAGGACGTTTAGACTATGTAGCTGCTTGGTATCGTAAAGCAGCGGAATACATTCAACAGACGAATATTGAAGTTTCATTTGTTTCAACAAATTCTATCATTCAAGGAGAACAAGTCCCGATTTTGTGGGAAGAAATGTTCTCTAGATTCAATGTAATCATCAACTTTGCCTACCGTACTTTTGTTTGGAATAGTGAAGCCCATGATAAAGCCGCTGTTCATTGTGTGATAATAGGTTTCGCTTTATTCAATCGAACCAGGAAGGTGCTATATGAGTCCAACATCCCCCTCACTGTTGATAAAATCAACGGTTACTTAGTGAACGCTGAGAATATTTTCATTCAATTACGAGGAAAACCACAGCCGGGATTGCCCAAATTGGTTCAGGGAAATAAACCTTGGGACGGCGGAAATCTTATCTTATCCGCAGAAGAACGAATTGCACTAATCAACAAATATCCTAATGCGGATTCGTTTACATCGCTTGACAAGGGCACACAGCCCTTTGTCGTGTGCGATGGATAAGTAAAAGTCAAATTTTCCACTCAATC
>CAKTJM010000185.1 GCA_934567745.1 uncultured Eubacteriales bacterium
CTCCATATAATTGTTCATGTCCATGGGACGCTGGCTCCTTTGTGTCAGGTACGGTAGTCCCCGTTGATCTTGACGTAGTCATAGGTGAGGTCGCAGCCCCAGCAGGAGCAGGCGGCCTCGCCCTCGGTGAGGGTCACGAGGATGGTGACGGCCGGCTCGGAGAGGACCTTCTTGGCCAGCTCCTCGCTGAAGGGCACGCCGTGGCCGTCGACGCAGACGAGCAGGTCCCCGGCCTCGGAGAGGAAGCGGACCTCGACGGCCTCGGGGTCGAACTGCGCGCCGGAGTAGCCGATGGCGCAGAGCACGCGGCCCCAGTTGGCGTCGGCGCCGAACATGGCGGTCTTGACCAGGGGGGAGCGGACGACGGCCTTGGCCATGGTCTCGGCCTGTTCCTCGGTGGCCGCGCCCTGGACGGTGCAGGTGACGAGACGGCCGCAGCCCTCGCCGTCCCCGGCGATGCCCTTAGCCTCGTACTCACAGACGGCGCGCAGGGCGGCGCTGAAGGCATCGTAGTCCGCGCCGGGGCCGGAGATGGGGGCGTTCCCGGCCTGGCCGTTGGCGAGGACGAGGCAGGTGTCGTTCGTGGAGGTGTCGCCGTCCACGGTGATGCGGTTGAAGGTCTTGCCGACGACGGTGCGCAGCAGCTCCTGGAGGACGGGGCCTTCGATGGCGCAGTCGGTGGTGATGACGCAGAGCATGGTGCCCATGTTGGGGTGGATCATGCCGGAGCCCTTGGCGATGGCGCCGAGGCGGACGGTCTTGCCGCCCACGGTGGTCTCGACGGCGGTCTCCTTGATGTAGGTGTCGGTGGTCAGGATGGCGTTGGCGGCGTCCTCGGAGCCGGAGGCGTCCTTCGTCAGCGCGGCGACCAGCGCGGGGACCCCGGCCTCGATGGCGGAGATGTTCAGCTCGACGCCGATGACGCCGGTGGAGCAGACGGCGAAGTCACGCGGCTGGAGGCCGGTGGCCTTGGCGGCGGCCTCGGCCATGCGCGCGGCGTTGGGCATCCCGTTCGGGGCGCAGGCGTTGGCGTTGCCGCTGTCGAGGATGACGCCCTGGGCCTTGCCGTCGGAGAGGTAGTCCATGGTCAGCAGGACGGGGGAGGCCTTCACGACGTTGCGGGTGAAGGTCCCGGCGGCGGCGCAGGGGACGTCGGAGAGGACCATGGCGAGGTCCTTCTTCTCGGGCTTGGGGGTGGCGAAGTTGTCCTTCACGCCGCAGTGGATGCCTGCGGCCTGGAAGCCTTGGGGGGCGGTGACACCGCCGGTGATGGTCTTCATAGCGTTTTCCTCCTTATGGGTGAAGGTCGCGGGGGCGCGGCTCACAAAAGCCCTGCGCTCTCGTCGAACCCGAGCATCAGGTTCATGTTCTGGACGGCGGCGCCGGACGCGCCCTTGCCGAGGTTGTCGAAGAGGGCGGTGATGGCGGTGCGCTCGTCGTTGCCGGTGACGATCAGACGCAGCTCGTTGGTGCCCGCGAGGGTGTCGGCGTAGATGACGCTCTCGTCCCCGCCGAAGGGGGCGACGGTCACGAACTGCTGGCCCTCGTAGTAGGCCTCGAGCACGTTGTACAGGTTATAGGCGGTCGGGCCGCCGGGCAGGGTGTCGTTGCGGAAGAGGATGGTGGTGGCCATGCCCTGGATGTAGTCGCCCAGGACGGGCAGGAAGACGGGCGGCTCCTCCAGACCACACACGTGCACCATCTCAGGCAGGTGCTTGTGCTGGAGCCCGATGCCGTACAGCCGCGCCGAGGCGTGGCGTGGGTCGCGGGCGGGGTCCTCGTACTCGGCGATGAGCTTCTTGCCGCCGCCGGAGTAGCCCGTCTGGGAATAGGCGCAGATGGGATAGTCCGGGGGGAGCAGGCCGAGCTGCACGAGCGGGTAGACGATGGAGATGAAGCCGGAGGCGTGGCAGCCGGGGTTGGCGACGCGGTCGGCCTGTGCGATGGCGGCGCGCTGGGCGGCGGACAGCTCCGGGAAGCCGTAGACCCAGCCGGGCGCGGTCCGGTGCGCGGTCGAGGCGTCGATGACGCGGGTCGTGGGGGAGGAGATCAGCGAGACGGCCTCCCGTGCGGCGTCGTCCGGCAGACAGAGGAAGACGAGGTCGGCGGCATTGATGAGCTTTCCGCGCTCTGAGACATCCTTGCGCTTGTCCTCGTCGATGAGCAGCAGATCGATGTCCTCCCTGCCGCCGAGACGCTCGTAGATCTGAAGGCCGGTGGTGCCCTCCTTGCCGTCGATATAAACCTTGGGCTTCATACTTCTCCCCTCCCGATTTAGAGG
>CAKTJM010000186.1 GCA_934567745.1 uncultured Eubacteriales bacterium
ATACTTCTCAGCCCGTAAGTGTGCGGATCGTCCGCCGCAGGCGGACGGTGCGTTTGCGCAACGGGCTGCATCCCCCCCTGTCGGAAAACCCCGCAGGGGTTTTTCGACAGTCTCAGGGGCCGTCTCACGATGAGACGGCCCCTTTTCCTGTCCTGTGACGTGGCTCAGCCCTTGCTCAGGCGGACGAGCCGCTCGTACTTCGCCTTGGCCTGCTTCTCGGCCTTCTCGAACAGCTCACGCGCCCGGTCGGGGAAGGCGAGCTGGAGCGACGAATACCGCACCTCGCCCTCCAGGAACTCCTGGTAGTCCATGATCGGCTCGCCGGAGTCGAGCTGGAAGGCGTTCCGCCCGGCCTGCGCCCGGCGCGGATCGTACCGGAACAGATGCCAGTACCCGGCCTTGACCGCGGCGTTCATCTCCAGCATCGTGTTCTTCATCCCAAGCTTGATGCCGTGGCTGATGCACGGCGCGTAGGCGATGACCAGCGACACGCCGTGGTAGGACTCCGCCTCGACCAGCGCCCGGAGCGTCTGGTCGTAGTCCGCCCCCATGGCGACCTGCGCGACGTACACGTTGCCGTACTGCATGGCGATCGCGGCCAGGTCCTTCTTCTGCACGCTCTTGCCCGCCGCGGCGAACTGGGCCACCGCGCCGGTCGGCGTCGCCTTCGACGCCTGCCCGCCGGTGTTGGAGTAGACCTCCGTGTCCAGCACCAGGATGTTGATGTCCTCCCCGGAGGCCAGCACGTGATCGACACCGCCGTAGCCGATGTCATACGCCCAGCCGTCGCCGCCGAAGGCCCACACGGACTTCCGCGCGAACATGTCGCGCATCGCGTAGAGCGACCGGAGCTGTTCCGCGTCGCCCTCCCCCTGGGAGAGCGCCTTCGCCAGCGCGGCGGTGAGCGCCTGGCCCGTCGTGGCCGAGGCGTCCGTCTCGCGGCGGTGGTTGAGCCACTTCTGCGCCGTCAGCGCCACGGCCTTGGGCGTCTCCTCCGCCCCGGCGACCGTCCGGGCCAGCTCCGCCGCGGCCTCCTGCCGGGCATTCACCGCCAGCAGCATCCCGTAGCCGAACTCCGCGCCGTCCTCGAACAGGGAGTTCTCCCACGCCGGACCGTGCCCCTTGCGGTCCACGGTGTACGGCGTCGAGGGCGCGCTGCCGCCCCAGATCGACGAGCAGCCCGTCGCGTTCGCGATGTACATCCGGTCGCCGAAGAGCTGGGTCACCAGCTTGACGTATGGCGTCTCGCCGCACCCGGCGCAGGCGCCCGAGAACTCGAAGAGCGGCTGCGCGAACTGGCTGCCCTTCACCGTCTCCTTCGCATAGGCCGTCTGCTTCGGCGCGACCTGCTCCTGACCGTAGGCGTAGACCGCCTGCTGGTCCCGCTGGCCCGCCAGCGGCTGCATCGTCAGCGCCTTGCCGCCCTTCACCGGGCAGACCGCCACGCACGAGCCGCAGCCCGTGCAGTCGAGCACCGACACCGTCATCGCATAGGCGTAGACCTCACACCCCTTGCCCTTCATGTCGTGCATCTTCATCCCGTGCGGCGCGGCGACCACCTCGTCCGCGTCCAGCACCACCGGCCGGATACACGCGTGCGGACAGACGAACGCGCAGCGGTTGCACTGGGCGCAGCTCTCCGCGTCCCACACCGGCACCGTGACCGCGATCCCGCGCTTCTCGAACGCCGCCGTGCCCTGCGGCAGGGTGCCGTCCGCCCCCGGCATCAGCTTCGACACCGGGATGCTGTCGCCCCGCATCGCGTTCGCCGGGACCAGGATGTCCTTCACGTACTGCGCCAGCTCCGCGCGGTCCGTGCGGATCTCCGTCTCCACGACCTCGTCCGCCGCGTCCGCCCAACCGGCGGGGACCGGGACCTCGCGCACGCCCTCGATCCCGGCGTCCACCGCGTTCCAGTTCATCATGATGACGTCCATGCCCTTGTGGCCGTAGCTCTTGACGATCGCGTCCTTCATGTGCTGCACCGCGTCCTCGACCGGGATCACGTTCGCCAGCCGGAAGAACGCCGCCTGCAGGATCGTGTTCGACCGGTTGCCCATGCCCAGCTCGATCGCCTTGTGCGTCGCGTCACAGGTGAACAGCCGCACGTGGTTCTCCGCCAGATACCGCTTCGCCGCGGCGGGCAGGTGCTGCTCCAGCTCCTCCGGCCCCCAGGCGCAGTTGAGCAGGAAGGTCCCGCCCGGCTTCACGTCCTGCACGATGTCGAACCGCTCGATGTACGAC
>CAKTJM010000187.1 GCA_934567745.1 uncultured Eubacteriales bacterium
TTTCATCACCCTTGTCCATTCTACCATATCTATCAGAAAAAGCCCAGCTCCAGCCGGACTTTTTCGACACGCTGAAGGGAGAGCTTACGCTCTCCCTTTTTGCTATGATACTCACTTCCTCCGCCGCAGCGCGCGGCCCAGCCGCCGCGTCACCGCGTCGAAGACGCACGCCGCCGGGATCGACAGCGCCACCGTCGCCACCCACAGCAGGAGCATCCCGCTCATGCCGTGGTGGAACACGGGGAAGCGCCGCAGGATATAGATCCCCAGCACGTGGCCGAAGTAGATCGTCATCGCGTGGTCCGCCAGGAAGGCGCAGCTGCGCTGCGCCCAGCCCCACCGGTCGATCAGCGTCCAGAAGCTCATCGCGCACAGGAGCGCGAGGACCGTGAAGGGCATCAGCTCCGGCTTGATCGCGTCCAGCCGCCCGGTCACGGCGCTCTCGGTCCCGTAGAGGACCGCCCCCGCCGCGCCGACCGCCAGGATCGCCGGGGCCGCGCGCCGGGTGAAGCGTTCGAGCGCCGGGAGACACCGCGCCGCGATCGTCTGCCCCGCCACGAAGTAGAACGCCCACGTCGGGAACAGGATCCACAGATACGGCCGGAGCTGCCACGGGATCAGCCACACGTCGAACCGCTCGAACAGGTACAGCGCGCCGATCGCATACGTCACGAAGGCCGCGACCAGAAGCGTCGCCCACGGCCAGCGCGCCACCGCCCGCCGCAGGAGCGGATAGAGCAGGTAGAGCTGGATCAGGATGACGATGAAGTACAGATGCGGCGCGGCCTGCCCCATCAGGAGCGACCGCACCACCGACCCCGGCTCGACCGCGCCCAGCGCCCCGCGGTGCTCGAAGAGGAAGTACACCGCGAACCAGAACAGGTATGGCAGCCCGATCTTGCTCAACCGCCGCCGGTAGAACGCCCCGGCCGCCATCGGCCGCTGCGCCAGCCCGAGCGACAGGCCCGAGAGCAGCAAAAACAGCGGCACGCTCGACCGCGTGATCTGGTTGAGATAGAACGCCAGGTTCCGCCCGAGCAGCAGATAGCCGCTCGCCGCGTCGAGATAGGTGCTCGTGACGTGGATCGTCACCACGGCCAGCATCGCCGCCACGCGGGCGAAGTCGAGGGACGCGATCCGTCCTCCCGTCGTCAGGGCCGTGCCCGGTCCCTGCGTCATCGGGCCGACAGGGCCGCCGCGATCTGGGCCGCCAGGCGCGCGTTGTTGAAGACGAGCTGGATGTTCGCCGCCAGGCTGTCCCCGCCGGTCAGATCCTTGATCCGGGCCAGCAGGAAGGGCGTGATCGCCTTGCCGTGGATGCCCTGGGCCTCGGCCTCGGACACCGCCTCGGCGATGGCGCGGTCGATGACGTCCGCGTCCATGGACCACTCCTCCGGGATCGGGTCGGTCACCAGCATGCCGCCGCGCAGGCCCAGATCCAGGCTCGTGCGGAAGGCCGCGGCGATCTCCTCCGGCGTGTCCATGCGATAGTCCACGGAGAAGCCGGACCGGCGGGTGTAGAAGGCCGGCAGCTCGTCCGTTCCGTAGCCGATGACCGGCACGCCGTGCGTCTCCAGGTACTCCAGCGTCAGGCCCAGGTCGAGGATGGACTTCGCGCCCGCGCAGACCACCAGCACCGGCGTCTGGGCCAGCTCCTCCAGGTCGGCGGAGATGTCCATCGTCCGCTCGGCCCCGCGGTGGACCCCGCCGATGCCGCCCGTGGCGAAGACGCGGATGCCCGCCATGTGGGCGATCATCATCGTCGTCGTGACCGTCGTCGCGCCGTCGCGGCCCTGCGCCGCCAGGACCGCCAGGTCCCGCCGGGACGCCTTGGCCACCTGCGCGCCCGCCTTGCCGAGGTGCTCGATCTCCTCATGGGTCAGACCGGCCTTCAGCCGCCCGCCGATGATCGCGATCGTCGCGGGCGTCGCCCCGTTGGCGCGGATCAGCTCCTCCACCGCCAGGGCCGTCTCCACGTTCTGCGGATAGGGCATCCCGTGGGAGATGATGGTCGATTCCAGGGCCACCACGGGGCGGCCGGCCGCCAGCGCGGCGGCGACGTCGGGATGGACGTCCAGATACTGTTCAAGCTTCATTGCGTTCCCTCCTGTCCCGGACCGCCGCTGCGGACAGGTCCGGATCGTTCGTCTCCTCGTGCTCCACCGTCAGCGCGGCCGCGGCCGCGGCCAGACGGGCGCTCTCGGCCAGGTCCTCGCCCTCGAGATAGGCCCAGGCCAGGGC
>CAKTJM010000188.1 GCA_934567745.1 uncultured Eubacteriales bacterium
CCCTGGCGACGGCCGTGTGGTACCAGGCCCGGTGGGAGACGACCTTCGCCGCGGCGGACACGGCGGCGGGGCCCTTCCACGCGCCGGAGGGCGACGTGACCTGCGACTTCCTGCACGGCGAACGCGATCTCACCTACTACGCGGCGGACCGGTTCGCGGCGGTGGCCCTGCCGCTCCAGGACAGCGGCGCGCTGTGGCTGCTCCTGCCCGACGAGGGCGTCGCGCCGCGGGACCTGCTGGCGGACGCGGCGGCCTTCGTCCTGGCGGGCGGCGCGGGCACGCCGTCGCGGTCCGTCGTCGTGGATCTGGCCCTGCCGAAGTTCGACGTGATGGCGGAGCGCGACCTGACCGACGACCTGCGCGCCCTGGGCGTGACGGACGTCCTCGACCCGGACCGGGCGGACCTCTCCCCCCTGCTGCCGGAGGGGGACGCGGCCCTCGGCCGCGCCACCCACGCCGCGCGGGTGACGGTGGACGAGGAGGGCGTGACGGCGGCGGCGTTCACCGTCCTGGCGATGGACGGCGCGGGCCTGCCGCCGGAGGAGCGCGTCTCGTTCGTGCTCGACCGGCCGTTCCTCTTCGCCGTGACGGGCGAGGACGGTCTGCCGCTGTTCTTCGGCGCGGTGGAGACGGTGTGAGGGACTTGAAACGCACGAAAACGGGGCGACGGGAAAGTTCCCGTCGCCCCGCTGTCTTTTTGCCTCAGCCTAAGCAGCGATAGAGGAAGGTGACGATCTGCGCACGGGTGCAGTCCTCGTTCGGGCTGAACGTCGTGGCGGTCGTGCCGGTGGTGATGCCCTTCTCGACGGCCCAATCGACGGGCTCCTCATAGTAGGAGCCGGGCTTGACGTCCACGAAGCCGGTGCCGGGCGTGGGATCGGTGCCGGGGCCGGGATCGGGCGGGGTCACCACGGTGCCGCCGCCGCCACCACCGGAGCCGCCCGTGGTCGCGCCGCAGCGGGTGCAGGTCCCCTTCACATAGTTGTGGCCCAGGGCCTCGCCATAGGTGAAGGTGGCGTCGCCGTGCTCACCGCACAGGCAGGACTTGTAGTACACGGCGGGTGCGGTGCAGGTGGCGGCGGACTTCAGGCCCTTCGCCCGCTCGGCGAAGCCGGAGGACATCGCCTCGATCTCCGGCGGAAGTCCGCCCAGCCCCGCCTGGGGCCGGGCCTGGAGGAAGGCCGCCAGCTCGTCGATCTCCGAGATGCCAGAGGACCGTGGCGCGTCGCCGCCCCCGGTCTGGAGCGCCGCCAGCCCCTGGGTGATGGGCCGGGCGAAGCGGTTGGACAGCACGCAGGACAGCGCCAGCGTCCCCGCCAGGAAGGCCAGTGAGCCGAAGATCCACCCCAGCCGCACCGTCCGGGCGTAGCTGCGGAAGCTCCCCTCCGACACCAGCGTCACCGCCGCCAGCGGGTGGCCGTCGGCCAGCCGCGCGGACAGGAGCTGATAGGTCCCGAGGTAGGTGTCCTCCCCGCAGGTGAAGGTGTCATAGCGCCCGCCCTCGCGCACGCGCATCGTGCCCTCGGCGGCCAGGGCGGCCCCGCCCGTGTCACCGAGCATCGCCCGGTCGAGCAGGAGCGTGTCGCCGTCGAGCGGCGCGGGCGTAGGGCGCCCACGCGCGGTCGAACATCGGGCCGAAGGCCAGCCCGTCCTCGTCGAAGAACGCCTCGCCGAGCGAGGTGACGCCGACCTGGAAATAGTTGAAGTGATAGTCGTGGACGAAGAAGCACTTGCCCCCCGACCATTCGCCGTACCGCTCGGCGAGGGAGAACAGCCCCTCCCACGTCGCCAGATCCTCGATCCGCGCGCCGGTCGCGGCGGCGAAGCGGTCGAAGGCGGTCTCGTTCACGTACAGGACCTCCGTGGACTTGGCCACGGGCAGCACGGTCAGCCGCCCGTCCACCATCCCCTCCTCCAGGAAGGCCGGGACGAAGGCGGCCAGCTCCTCCTCGGAGAACCAGTCGCGGTAGTCCACCAGCTCCACCTCGTCCGGCAGAGCGAGGACCGTCTTGGGATAGGAGACGAACAGGTCCGGCAGCTCCGGCGCGCCGGGGTCGCCGTAGGCCGAGGCTAGGACGCTCTCGTGGATCGTGTTCGTGTTGCTCACGCTGCCGACCTTCACCCGGATGCCCGCCGCCTGCCCGC
>CAKTJM010000189.1 GCA_934567745.1 uncultured Eubacteriales bacterium
GACGGACGGCGAGTGCATGCAGGGGGCTGCATCCCCTCTGTCGGAAAACCCCGCAGGGGTTTTTCGACAGCCTAAGGACGCGGACCCCACGGTCCGCGTCCTCTCCCCTTTCGATATCATCTCACGAGCGCGCCCCCTCACGCCCCCGCCATCAGCCGCTTTTTCTTATGCAGGTAATACACGATCAGGATGACCGCCGTGATCGCCCACGACACCGGATAGCACACCGAGATCCCCAGCAGGCTGTGCCAATGCGGCACCACCAGCATCACCCACGCGATGCGGAACCCGCAGATGCCCCCCACGCTGATGCACATCGGTACCAGCGCGTCGCCCGCGCCGCGCAGGGCGTTGGCGATGACCTCGATGAAGGTCCAGATGAAGTAGAACGGCACGAAATAATGCACCACCTCGATCGCGTAGCCGATCACCTCCGGATCGTCCGTGAAGATGCGGAAGCAGAAGTTCGCGAAGTACAGCAGCAGCGCCGACAGCACCACCGTCATCCCCAGCGCGATCAGCAGACAGACCCGCACGCTCCTGTGCATCCGGTCGTACTTCCCCGCCCCGTAGTTCTGCCCCACGAAGGCCATGATCGCCACGCCGAACGAGATGATGAGCGACCAGTAGATGCCGTCCACCTTGCCCGTGGCGGACCAGGCCGAGACCGCGTTCGTCCCCAGCGTGTTGATCGGCACCTGGATCAGCAGGTTCGAGATCGCGTACATCGACGCCTCGATCGCCGCCGGGACGCCCACGCCCAGGATGTGCAGCAGCGTCGCGCCGTGGATCCGGACCTGCCGCAGCACGAGTCGGTAGCTGTCCTGCGTCCGCACGAGCTGCCGGACGATCAGGATCGCCGAGAGCAGGTTCGCGATCGTCGTCGCGATGGCCGCCCCGGCCACGCCCAGCGGGATCGCCGCCACGAACAGCAGGTCCAGCACGATGTTCACCAGGCAGCAGAAGACGAGGTAGTACAGCGGCCGCTTCGCGTCGCCCACGGCGCGCAGGATGCCCGAGCCCATGTTGAAGACCATCATCGGGACGATGCCGATGAAGTACAGCCGCAGGTAGCGCGTGGAGTCCGCCATGATGTCGGCCGGGTTCTTCGTCACCTCCAGCGCCCACGGCGCGGCGAGCAGCCCGATCGCCGTGATGAGCGCGCCCGCCACGACGGCGAAGGCCACCGCCGTGTGCACGGCCCGTTCGAGCTTCAGCCGGTCGTCCGCCCCGTAGCCGTGGGAGATGACCACCGTCGCGCCGGAGGACAGGCCCGTGAAGATGCCCACCAGGAACTGGACGATCATCGCCGACGAGCCGCCGACGGCCGCCAGCGCGTCCGACCCGACGAACTGGCCCACGATCACCGCGTCCACCGTGTTGTAGAGCTGCTGGAACAGCGTCCCCACCGCGATGGGCAGCAGGAAGCGCAGCAGCTGCTTCCAGATGACCCCCTCGGTCAGGTCCAGGTTCTTCGCCTTCGCACCGGCCACATCGACCCCTCCTCACGTGTGCTCCGCCCCCCATACGGGGCGAAGGGCGCCGCATCGGCTGCGGCGCCTCCTCTTCTCTCGACGATCCGTGCGGATCGTGCTATCATGTAGTATCAGCTGTGATATTTTTACTACGAACGGCGTCGGAATGCAAGCTCTCCGCCGCCATTCCCGAAGTTTTGGAGGAAACCATGCATATCCCCGCCGCCCCGACGCAAAGATCCGTCATCTTGCCCTTCGACGAGGCCCTGCGCCCGACGAACGACGACTACGACCGCGCCGCCTGGCTCTACGTCCCCGACTTCTACACCGAGTACCGTTACCTGCTCGGCACGCGCGGGGCGCGGCCGCTCATCTGCATCGGCGTGAACCCCTCCACCGCCGCCCCCGGCGCGCTGGACAACACGCTCAAGTCCGTCCAGCGGATCGCTCTGGCCAACGGCTTCGACAGCTTCCTCATGACCAACGTCTACGCCCAGCGCGCCACCCGGCCGGACGACATGGACCGCGACTGCAACATGGCCCTCCACCGGGAGAACCTCGCCGCCCTGCGCTGGATGCTCGCCCAGGCCGGGCCGTCCCCCGCCATCTGGGCCGCGTGGGGGACCATCCTGGAGAAGCGCGCCTACCTCAAGGACTGCGTCCGCG
>CAKTJM010000190.1 GCA_934567745.1 uncultured Eubacteriales bacterium
GGCATCCGGCATAAGCGGATCAAGGTCTACACTCCGCGTCACAACGGCAAGGTCGAGCGAAGCCACCGCAAGGACAACGAGTACTTTTATGCTTCACACAAGTTCTATTCCTTCGAGGACTTCTAGCGGCAGCTCGCTCGCTGGCAGCGCAGATACAATGACTTCCCCATGCGCCCTCTCAACTGGAGGTCACCCAAGGAGGTCCTCTCTGGCTTTTTGTCTGTGTAACACATCATTGACAAACCTACATTTCCTGGGGGGCGGGGCGGCTTGACAGGGCATAGCGGCGCTGGTATAATAGAGATAGAAACGGGGACACTGTCATAGCTTTGACGGTCAGCCTTTTCAAACGGAAAACATGAAACGCATCATGTTAGCCGCTCGGGTGCCAGCCGGGCGGCTAACTCGCTATTATGGTCAGTGTGGCGATCAAACCGATCAGGCACACGATAAGCTTCCAGAAAAAATCCCAGAAACGTCCCATATCAGCACCTCCTTTCGTAAAAGGAGTGCTAGACCGCCGCTATGACAGTGTCCTTGGTCTCACTGTGCCATACCTGTCACAGCTTGTCAAATAGATAGGAAAACAGGGCAGACCGCTCACGGTCTGCCCTGTTCTTTTTCTTCTCGGTCCAGCTCATCGAACAGCGCTTGTACAGAGGGATATCGTTTTGCGTAGACTCCCCCCTCCATGATGGCTCGAGCCTCGGCCATCGCACGTTCCGTTTTCTCGTCATACGAGGGCTCTCGTTCCTGTTCTTTCATCCCAACACGATGCTCCGGTACTCCTCCGCGCTGCGCACCTGGCCGACGGCGGAGAGCGACACGCGGTCCCAATCGAAGATGGACCGCGCGAGCGCCATCACGTCCTCGCGCCCGACAGCGTCGTAGGCCGCGATGATCTCCTCCGCGCTCAGGATCTCTCCGGACATCAGCAGGCTCCGCCCGGCGTGGCTCATCCGCGCCTGGGTCGATTCCAGGCCCAGGATCACGTTCGCCTTCGCCTGCTCGCGGGCGCGGACCAGCTCCTCCTCGGTCGGGCCCTCGTCCTGGAGCTGCCGCACCACGCGGCAGATGGTCTGCAAGGCCCGCTCCTCCATCTCCCGGTTGAGCGCCGTGTAGATGCAGTACAGGCCCGTGTCCTCATGACCGGCCCCGTAGGCGCAGATGGTGTAGCACAGGCCCTGCTGCTCCCGCACCTGCTGGAACAACCGCGAGGACACGCCTCCGCCCAGGATCGACGAGAGCACCTGCAGGGCGAACCGCTCCGGCGCGTTGAAGTCCAGGCCCGGGAAGGCCAGCACCAGGTGGTCCTGCTCGATGGCCTTCTCCGTCACCACGAAGGCGGGCTGGTACGCCGCCGGGACCAGCGGCGGCCGCGTCCCCGGCTCCAGCGTGGCGAACCGCGCGCGCAGGTCCGCCAGCACCTCGTCGGAGAAGCTCCCGACCAGCGACACGACGGTGTTGTCCGCCCGATAGTGCGCGTCGTGATAGGCGTGCAGGGAGGCCCCCGTCATCCGCTCCAGCGTCTCCTCGTCGCCCAGGATCGGCCGGGCCAGCGAGGAGCCTGCGAACACCGCCGCATAGAGCTTCTCCATGCACAGGTCGTCCGGGGTGTCCTCGTACATGTCGATCTCCTCGAGGATGACGCCGCGCTCGGTCTCCACGGCCTCCTGCGCGAAGGCGGAGCCGTAGACCATGTCCCACAGGATGTCCAGCGCCTGCGGCAGGTGGGTGTCCAGCACCCGTCCGTAGAAGCAGGTGCACTCCTTCGTCGTGTAGGCGTTCATCTGGCCGCCGATCGCGTCGGTCTCCCGCGCGATGTCCGCCGCCGAGCGCCGCTGGGTGCCCTTGAAGAGCATGTGCTCGATGAAATGCGCCGCGCCGGACTCCTCCGGGGCCTCCTCGCGGGAGCCGCCGCCCACCCAGATGCCGAGGGCCGCCGAGCGCACCCCGTCGAGCCGCTCCGTCACGAGCCGCACGCCGTTCGGCAGGGTCTCGATGTCGATCATGCTGTCGTTCTCCTATCTTCTCATATCAGCGCTTGCGCTCGATCGTCGTCCCGAGGGACTTCTCCGAGATGGCCTCCAGGAGCACCGCGTGCTCCATCCGGCCGTCGAGCACCGTC
>CAKTJM010000191.1 GCA_934567745.1 uncultured Eubacteriales bacterium
GCCGCCACGAGCCGGTCGAGGACACCGCCCGCGTCCTCTCCCGCTTCTGCGACGGCATCATGATCCGCACCTTCGCTCAGGAGGAGGTCGAGACCCTCGCCAAGTACGCCACCATCCCCGTCATCAACGGCCTGACCGACTTCTGCCACCCCTGCCAGGTCCTCGCCGACCTCCAGACCATCCGTGAGCACCGCGGCGGTCTCGAAGGGCGCAAGCTCTGCTACATCGGCGACGGCAACAACATGGCCAACTCCCTCATCGTCGGCGGTCTCAAGTGCGGCATGAGCGTCGCCGTGGCCACGCCCGAGACCTATAAGCCCGACCAGCAGATCCTGGACTTCGCCGCCCAGTACCCCGGCAAGTTCGAGTGGACCGCCGACCCCGTCACGGCCGCCAAGGGCGCGGACGCCGTCTACACGGACGTCTGGGCCTCCATGGGCCAGGAGGGCGAGGCCGACGCGCGCAAGCAGGTCTTCGAGGGCTATCAGATCAACGACGCCGTCATGGCCGCCGCGGCCCCCGGCGCGATCGTGCTCCACTGCCTGCCCGCCCACCGCGGCGAGGAGATCACGGCCGAGGTCTTCGAGGCCCACGCCGACGAGATCTTCGACGAGGCCGAGAACCGTCTCCACGCCCAGAAGGCCGTCATGTACCTGCTCATGAAGTGATCCGTCTCCCCCTGCGGATAGAGAAAGACCAGCGTCAGCTCATCGTGCGAGCCGACGCTGGTCTTTTTTCAGAACCGCTCATAGAAGAGCCCATGCCGGGTGCAGCACCACAGCAGCGTCCCATGCGGGACCTGGGGCAGATAGACCGACAGGTCCCACTCCGGGTAACAGCGCTTGACGACGAGCGTGTCGCCATTGCGCAGCGCCACGAAGGCGATATGATGTGCGCGGGTCATCTCGTGCCGGGTGGTGAGGTACCACTCGGTCTCGATCGGCTCACGCAGGATCCGCTCGTCCTCGCCCGGCTTTTGCGGGACGAGGGGCGGCAGCTCCTTGCCGCAGCAGCGGAGCTCGGCGGCGTCGCTCGAAAAGAGCACGTTGCCGCAGTGCGGGCAGCGATAGCAGCGAAGCTTGTCCATGTCGCCGTTGCTGGCGGCGTTCTCGCGCAGCTCCCCGCGCAGGAGCACCTGAGCATCCACATGCAGCGCCTCCGCCAGCGGCGGCAGGAGCGACAGGTCGGGCGCGCCTGCGCCGCGCTCCCACTTCGAGACGGCCTTGTCGCTGATGTGCAGCCGCTCGGCCAGGGCGAGCTGGGTCAGGCCCTGCTCCAGCCGCAGCCGGCGGATCAGGGCACCGGTCTTGATCTGGTCCATACCGATCACCTCCTGGAGGCCATCATACGCCAGGACGCGACGCAGCGCAACCGACGCAGCGTAGAGCCCTTAGCTCACTTGAGCGCCAGGCCGTCGGCGTAGGCCTCGCCGACCTTCTCGCCGACCAGCAGATAGGTGTGGTTGACGGGGTCGAAGGAGATGGGGCGCAGCTTGGCCGGATCGATGTTCCCCGCGGCGTCGAGGATGGCCTCGTCCACGCTGACGTTGCGGATACGGCCGACCATGTGGCAGCTCTCCGGATCGTAGGACACCAACTCGCACTCGAGCGCCATCGGCAGCTCCACGATCAACGGGGCATCGACCGTGGCGGCCTGCTCGGCGTGGAAGCCCGCGCGCGCGAACTTGTCCGGCACCTCGTTGCCGGAGACGACGCCCACGTAGTCGCACGCGACGACGTGGGCCGCATCGGCCATGCTCACGGTGAAGGCGCGGCGCGCCAGGATGTTCTTCACGGTCTTATGGCCTGCGCTCAGGCACATGGTCAGCTCGTCCTCGCCGCTGATGCCGCCCCAGGCGGCGTTCATGGCGTTGGGGGTGCCGTCGGGGCCATAGGCCGCGACGATGAACACGGGCTGCGGATAGGTCCAGTGGTTCACACCTAAGTTCTTTCTCATCGTTCTGCCTCCGATCGTTCGTTGGTCCGGGCGGCGAGCCGCCGCCCTGGTCTGATGATAGCATCTCTCCGGGCGGGGCGCAAGCGTGTTTTTCGGCGGCGGGAGGAGAGTTGCGGGGTTTGACGAAAATGTAGGTTTGTCAATGATGTGT
>CAKTJM010000192.1 GCA_934567745.1 uncultured Eubacteriales bacterium
CCCCCGGTCAGGCCGACGGTGCGGTAGGACGCGGAGGCGGTGAGCGCGACGCTCTGGCCGGGCTTCAGGCTGAGCCTGGAGACGTTCTTGTTCGTGGCCTCGTTGCGCACGTCGATGGCGTCGGGCGTGCCGATGACGTTGAGCAGCATGGAGCCGGTGACGCCGTCGGAGGTGGCGGTGACGGTGTAGGTCCCGGCCTCGGCGGGAGCGGTGAAGGTCCCGTCGTCGGCGACGGTCCCACCGCTGGCGGACCAGCTCACCGCGCCGGGGAGCTGGGTGGGATACCAGCCGGTATCGACGCAGGCGGCGACGCACTGGGTCGAGGCGCCGGGCAGGAGGGTCAGGCTCTTGGCGGTGACGTAGAGGGAGCCAGGCGTGCCGGTGGGGGAGAGGTTCGAGGTGAGGAAGACGGCGTTGGTGACGGCGCGCGCGTTGCCCTCGGAGGGGGAGTTGACGGTGGAGATGCCGGAGTAGTCGGGGTAGGTCGAGACGAGGGTGGTCGAGCCGCCGCCGTCGAGGAGGACGGCCTCGGTGCAGCCCAGCTCGACGAGCCGCTGGGCGACCATCTTGATGGTCGCGCCGATGCTGTGGCCCTTCTGCCGGCCGTCGAGGGTGTAGAAGAGGACGCTGCCGTCCGGCTTGACGCCCACGGCGGTGCGGGGACCGGTGGTCGCGGCATCCAGCCCGTCGAGCACGGCGCCGTCGCGGACGAGCTGGTACATCGCGCCGACGGCCTCCTGTACGTCGTTCCAGCGGCTGTCGGCGCTGGAGACCTCGATGTCCACGGTGTCGCCGGGCTGGAGGGTGCGGATCATGGTGCGGAACCACTCACCGCCCTCATCGGAGACGGACAGGACGAACTTCCCGTCGGGGATGGCGGTCGCGCCCTTGGCCTCGAGGACCTCATCGACGCGGCAGGAGACGACCCGGCCGATGCCGAGCGTGTCGGAGACGGTCAAGCCCCGGTCCTCATAGGCCTGGGAGGGGACGGTCCGGCCGAGGTCGTCGGTCAGCGGGGTGAGGATGACGTCGTAGCCGTCCTTGGTGTTCTTGGTGTTCGCGCCGAAGTCGTCGGTGAAGAGGTAGAAGGCGTTGCCGTCGCGGATCTTGTTGATGTGGTTGATCTGCATGGAGTAGCCGCCGAAGTTCGCGCGCAGGGTCAGCTCCGGATTGCCGATGACGGCGGAGCCGTCGGCGAGGAAGCCGAGGGCGCTGAGGTAGGACGCGGAGGAGCGCAGGTCCCCGTCGGTGACGACGAGGCCGAGCGGGTTGCCGGTGGCCATGACGAAGTAATCGCCGTTGACGCCGCTGAGGACGCGCTCACCGCCGCGCTCAAGGGCCTTGGCCATGGCGTAGACGGTCTGCTTGTCGAGGACGTTCGCGCCGTAGCCGACCTTGGGCGAGACGCTGGCGGAGGGGGTATAGGTGACGTAGTTCTCCTCGCGCAGGTCGGACTTCGAGGCGCTCCACATGACCTCGCGGGTGAGCGTGGTCCGGTCGCAGATGTCCAGGGTATAGGAATAGATCCGGCTGCCGAGGGCGTCGGACGCCAGGGCGGTCGGGATGAGGAGGGCCGCAGCCAGGACCAGAGCGGCCGCGCGGCGGAGGATGGGTCTCATAGTGGCTCCTTTCCAGGGGGTGGGTGACTTGTCCTACCATTGTAGCACAGCACGTCAAGGCCCGTAAAGCAAAACCTGTTGAGCGGCGGGCGTCCGTGGCCGGATCCGGCGTGTGCGGCAGTGCCATTATAAATTATAATAGGTAAGAGCGAGGTGTATCGTGGGGAAGAGGACAGTTTTGTAACAAAACAGGAAAATAATGCTTGACAAACCGTTCCAGAGGTGGTATCCTAATCGAGCTGTGTGAGGGCGACCCCACCGGTTGGCACAAAAACGTGCAAAAGGACGGCTGGAAAGTTTGGAAAAACTCGAAAAAAGTTCTTGACAAGCGCGGCGGGATGTGCTAATATAAAAGTCCACCGCAGCGAGAGCGATGCGGCGTGCACCTTGTAAATCGAACAATGGAAAGACAAAACACGAAGCACCAGAAACGGACATCAAGTTGTCCACGA
>CAKTJM010000193.1 GCA_934567745.1 uncultured Eubacteriales bacterium
GTGCGTCAGGTAGTCCGTCCGCAGACCGAAGCACAGCACGGGGATATCCTCCTCGTCCACGAGTGTGCGGAGCTGGTCGATCTGCGCGGGAGTGAAGAACTGCGCCTCGTCGGAGATGATGACGTCGCACTTCCCGGCCCTGTTGTACTCCTCGACGATATCCTGCTCGGGTGTGATGATCCGCGCGGTGCGCTCGAGTCCTATGCGGCTGCGGATGACGTCCGCCCCGTCGCGCGTGTCGACGCTGGGCTTTATGAGCCAGACGGTCATGCCCAGCTCCTCGTAGTTGAACTGCGTTATGAGCGCCTGAGCGGATTTGGACGAGCCCATCGCGCCGTATTTGAAGTATAATTTAGCCATACTTCTCTTCCTTCAATTCTTTTCGATATGCGCCCGGACCCGCTCGATTATCATGTCGAGCGCCACGCTGTTGTGGCCGCCCTCGGGGATGATGACGTCGGCGTTGCGCTTGCTCGGCTCGACGAACATCTCGTGCATGGGCTTTACGGTGGTGAGATACTGGTTCACGACGCTCTCGAGGCTCCTGCCCCTGTCGCGCACGTCGCGGGTTATGCGGCGGAGTATGCGCACGTCCGCGTCCGTGTCCACGAATATCTTCACGTCCATCTGGCGGCACAGCTCGCGGTTCTGAAAGATGAGTATGCCCTCGACGATGACGACCTTGGCGGGCTGGATGGTCACGGTCCTGTCCGAGCGGTCGTGGATGGTGTAGTCATACTCCGGGCAGACGACGCTGTGCCCCTTCTTCAGCTCGCGCAGAGCGTCGATGAGCATATAAGTGTCGAACGCGTCCGGGTGGTCGTAGTTGAGCTTGCTGCGCTGCTCGTAGCTCATGTCGTGGTGCGCCTTGTAGTAGTTGTCGTGATAGATCACGGATACGTCGCTCCCGAAGCGCTGCACCAGCTTACGGGTGATGGTAGTCTTGCCGCTGCCTGTGCCTCCTGCTATGCCGATGACCATAACGTTGCCCATGTTCGACCGCCTCCTGCGTCAGCTTTCTTTCGACGCTATTCTACCATACCTTTCGCCCTGTTTCAATTTGACTTTTTGCTTTTTTCAGATATAATTATATCGGAGTTGTCCGGACGCCGCGCAGGAGCGGGCCTTGGACGCTCCGGACAAAAGAAGGAGGCTATAGAATATGGCAACCGTTCACAACAAGGCCGAAAAGGGTCAGATCGCAAAGACCGTGCTTATGCCCGGCGACCCGCTCAGGGCGAAATATGTGGCAGAAAACTTCCTTGAAAACGCGGTCCTCGTCAACAACGTCCGCGGCGTGCAGGGCCACACCGGCACATGGAAGGGCGTCCCCGTCACGGTGATGGCCTCGGGCATGGGAATGCCCTCGATCGGCATATACAGCTGGGAGCTTTACAGCGAGTACGACGTTGAAAGCATCATCCGCATCGGCACCACCGGCGCGCTGCAGGAGGATCTCGAGCTGCGCGACGTTATCCTTGCGCAGGCCGCCTGCACCGACTCGAACTACACAAAGCGCTTCGGCGTCACCGGCAGCTTTGCGCCCATCGCGGACTACAGGCTCCTGCGCACCGCCGAGGACTGCGCGCTGGACATGGGGCTGCATGTGCGCGTGGGCAACATACTCTCGAGCGATATGTTCTACTACGCCGACGGCATGAGCGAGGCCGCGGCATGGAAGAAGCTGGGCGTTATGGCCATCGAGATGGAGGCCGCCGCGCTCTACACCAACGCCGCCTATTTCCACCGCCGCGCACTGTGCATAGGCACCGTCACCGACCACATCTTCCGCTCAGAGCGTCTCGACGCGAAGGACCGCCAGTCCTCGCTGGACCAGATGATCCGCCTCGCGCTGGACACCGCGGTGAAAATGGCGGAATAACGACCGATATCCGGAAAAAGGAGCCATACTATGAACAAATACCTTGACATTTCTCCCGAGGTGCGCAAGGCCCTCGACGAGGGCAGACCCGTCGTCGCGCTGGAGAGCACCATCATCTCCCACGGCATGCCCTATCCCCGCAACGTAGAGACCGCGCTCATGGTCGAGCAG
>CAKTJM010000194.1 GCA_934567745.1 uncultured Eubacteriales bacterium
GTGGCTTCCTTGGTGGCGTCGGACCACTCGTTGGTGTAGTTGACGAGCATGGTCACGTCGGGGTTGACGCTCTTGGCGCCCAGATAGAAAGCGGTGTAGCCGGAGATGACCTCAGCGAAGGGCTTCGCGGCGACATAGCCGAGCTTGTTGGTCTCGGTCTTCATGCCAGCGGCGATGCCGGCGAGGTAACGGGCCTGATAGATCTGCGCGAAGTAGTTGTGGGTGTTGTCCAGATCGTCGGTGGCGCTCTGGTAACCGGTGGCGTGGCAGAACTGGATCTCGGGATGCTCGGGAGCCGCCTCGATCATGTACTGCTCGTGGCCGAAGGAGTTGGCGAAGATGACCTGGCAGCCGGCCTCGATCAGCTCGTTGATGGCGTCGGCGCAGGCAGCGTTCTCGCCGATGTTGGTCTTGACGACGACCTGAGAGTCATAGTCGATGCCCTTGGCCTCGCAGGCGGCCTGCATGCCCTCGATGTGGTTCTTGTTGTAGGCGTCGACGGCCTCGCCGACGAGGATCAGGCCGATCTTCAGATCGCCCGCTGCGATGCCGGTGGTGGCTTCGCCATCGCCCTGACCGTCGGCAGGCTGGTCGCCGCCGCCGCAGGCGCACAGGCCAAGAGCCAGCACACCGGCCATCAGAAGTGCAAGGATACGCTTTTTCATTTTTGTTCCTCCTAATGTTTTTTGGGTACGTTCGCGTCAGCTTCTATCAAAACGGCGCGTGGCGCCGTGATGACCGGTCGTGGGGGAGCAGGCTCAGTCGTAGAACACGATGCCCTCCTCCTCGTTCATGCGCTCGATGCGGGCGAGGGACTCGACCCGGACGCCCTTGCCGCGGATCAGCTCGCCGCCGGGCTGGAAGGCCTTCTCGATGACGATGGCGGCGCCGACGACCTCGGCCCCGGCCTGGGCGACGATGTCGGACAGGGCGGAGAGCGCGGACCCGTTGGCCAGGAAGTCGTCCATCAGCAGGACCTTCTCGCCGGGATGCAGGAACTCCTTGGAGACGAAGATGTTGTACGGGCGCTTGCCCTGGGTGAAGGACTCGACGGTGCTGATGTACACGTCACCGGCGATGTTCTTGGTGCGGTTCTTCTTGGCGAAGACGACGGGCACGTCGCCGAAGGCCTGGGCGGCCAGGCAGGCGATGCCGATGCCGGAGGCCTCGATGGTCAGGATCTTGGTGACCTCCGCTCCGGCGAACCGGCGGCGGAACTCCTCGCCGATCGCGCGCACGAGCGCGACGTCGATCTGGTGGTTGAGGAAGCTGTCCACCTTCAGGATCTCGTTGTTCCCGCGGACCTTCCCCTCGGCCCGGATGCGTGCCTTCAGCTGCTCCATCGTGCAAGTGCTCCTTTCCATCCTCTCAAAAAACGAAAGCGCAAGGTCCCCGTCGCCGGGGACGAACAAGACGGCCCATTCCGCCGGACGACCGCGGGGGGATGGACCTTTTCGATCAAGTTCAATAAAGATATTGTACTTGATTGCCCCCTCCCTTTCAAGAGGAAAACGGGACGGAAAATCGACGGAAAAACCCACCGTCTTTCCACGCTTTTTTGGGACATCTCACATCGCCAGGATCTGCCAGCGGAGAGGGGGGAGAAAAATTCGGAGAATAGCACAGTTTTGCTTGACTTTTTTTGTGTCGACCGGTAAACTGACGTTGATCTTTTTTGCTGCGCCCCCTTTCCCGGACACCGGGCGGCGGACGCCCCATTTTATTCTTTTGGATAGAAAAGGAGATAGAACGATGGATTTTCAGGCACTGTATAAGAGCAAGCTGACCACTGCTGAGAACGCGGTCAAGGTCGTCAAGTCCGGCGACTGGGTCGACTATACCTGGTGCACCAACCACCCCGTCGAGCTGGACAAGGCCCTCGCCGCCCGCCAGGGCGAGCTGGAGGACGTCAAGGTCCGCGGCGGCGTGACCATGTGGATGCCCGAGATCTGCAAGGCGGACGACGCCGGCGATCATTTCACCTGGCATTCCTGGCACTGCTCCGGCATCGACCGCAAGAT
>CAKTJM010000195.1 GCA_934567745.1 uncultured Eubacteriales bacterium
GCATGAAGGGCTTCTGCAAAGCGGCCAATCCATAGCGCAGCCCCTTCCGCAGTCGGCTGGTGCGGTAGGCGGGATGGTCCAGAAAATAGTGTCGCACCAGCAGCTTGTATCGGGCCAGCTCATACCGCTCCGGCTGAAGCTGAATAAAGTTCCGGCCGTTCCACTTCGTAAAAAAGCGGTCGATGGCCTCCGGGGACTTCATGGGCAGGTCAGCCCCCTGAAGAAAATGCAGATAATCGTTTCCGTCCCGGACAGCAGCCTCGATCATGGAAAGCTCGGCGGCCATCGCCGACCAGGCGGCCCAGTTGATCGGCATCCGCTCCAGCACAACGCAGCCCATGTGCCGAAGCTCCGGGATGAACGCTTCCGGCTCCACAGGAGCTTTCCGGTCCACCATCAGATACACGGTGAACCGGGGATCGTCCAACATGGCAAGGCAGGTCCGAACTACCTCCACGTTGTTGTGGGCCATCATCAAAATTCCGTGCTTCATACCGCGCCCTCACCCAAAGCAGGCGCGGATCAGTTCGATGACCGTGTCCTGCTGCTCCGGCGTCATTTTATTGTCGCTGGGCAGGCACAGGCCCCGCTGGAAAATGTCCGCTCCCACATCGGCCACACCGCCGGCGATATAGGCGTTGGTACGGCAGCGGAGGCTGCCTTCCCGGCCTACGCACTCGTGCAGGCGGTACATCGGCTGCATGTGCATGGGCTTCCAGATGGGGCGGCCCTCGGCGTTGTACTTCGCCAGAACTTCCAAAATCTCCGTGGGGCAGGACTTCCCTGCCTCTGCGCGGTAAAGGGCTTCGCTGTCAGAGCGCACCTGCGGGCACATGGCATCCTTATCGATGATGAGGGCGGAGAGCCAGTAGTTGGGGACGGTGTCCGCCACGATGGGGTTCATCGTCACCGGCAGATCCCGCAGCCCCTCGCAATAGCGCTGATAAATCGCCTTTTTCTGGGCGATGTGCTCCTCCAGATGGGGGTACTGGCCCCGCACCACGCCTGCAACGACGTTGCTCATGCGGTAGTTGTAGCCCACCTCCTCGTGCTGATACCACGCGGCATTTTCCCGGGCCTGGGTCGCCCACTTCCGGGCGCGGTTGGCATCCTCAAGGGAGTTGGTCAGAAGGCAGCCGCCGGCGGAGCCGGTGATGATCTTGTTGCCGTTATAGGAGATGGCAGCGTAGTCGCCGAAGCTGCCGCACTGCTTGCCGTTGACGGTGGCGCCCATGGCCTCGGCTGCGTCCTCGATGAGCAGCGCACCGTGCTTTTCGCAGATGCGCTTGATCTCGTCCACCTTGGCGGGGAACCCGTAGAGGTGGGCCATGACCACCAGCTTCACCTCCGGATACAGGGTAAACGCCTGTTCCAGCGCGGCAGGGTCCATGTTCCAGCTGTCGGCCTCTGTGTCGATGAACACGGGAATGCCACCCTCGTAGACGACAGGGTTGAGCGTGGCGTCAAAGGTCATGTCTGAGCAGAACACACGCCGCCCCGCAAGAGCGCCGTGGCTGATGGGGGGCTTGCCGTAGAGCCGTTCCCCCGCCAGCTTCACGCACAGGTGCAGCGCGGCAGTGCAGCAGGAGAGGCCGACCGCATAACCGACCTCCGCCTTTTCGGCGGCGATGCGCTCGACCTCGTTGATATTCTCGCCTACGGTGCTCATCCAGTTTGTTTCATACGCCTCGGTCATGTAGCGCAGCTCCTCACCGTACATGGTGGGCGTGGCGAGCCAGACCTTCTCGGCAAAAGGGTGAAATTGATCGTGTGCGGTGAATGCCATAGGGCCACTTCCTTCAAATGAATTGAGTTCTCTGCAAATACGTCAGGTACGGACTGTTTCCTGTTCCGGTATCTCCACGGTCTCCCCCTGGCGGGCGTTGACCTCCTCCGGCTCATGGAAGGTGGGCACAACACGGTGCAGCACCTCCCGGATGCAGGAGACGTCCTCCGTCCGCATGGTCTTTTCCAGCGCGTCATTCAATAACGTCAGCTTCCGTTCCAGCTCCTCCGGCG
>CAKTJM010000196.1 GCA_934567745.1 uncultured Eubacteriales bacterium
AGCTGGAGATGACGAAGGAGAGCATCTTGTGCCGGAACAGGTTGATGCCCATGGCCTCGGCGGCGACCTCGTCGTCACGGATGGCCTTGAAGGCGCGGCCGTAGGAGGAGTTGACCAGCAGGACGATGATCAGGATGGACAGCGTCGCGATGAAGAACGGGTAGATGGTCGCGAGGCTCCACTGATGACCGCCGACGTTGATGTTGATGTTGGAGAAGTTCGTGTACTTCCGCAGCAGGTTGGAGCCGTTTGTGATCCGGCCCAGGCTGTCCCACTGGAAGATGGCGCGGATGATCTCCGCGAAGCCGAGCGTGGCGATGGCGAGATAGTCGCTCTTCAGGCGCAGGACCGGCAGGCCGATCAGCGCCGCGAACACAGCCACGACCAGGCCGGCGATGATGATGCAGATGAACGAGCCGAGGAAGGCGCCGCCGTTCTCACCGAGGACCCCGGAGAGGACCTGCGGGATGGAGAACTGGATGGCGCCGCCGTCGAAGTACTGGTAGACGACCGCGTGCTGCTCCGTCGGGATGGCGAAGATCGCATAGGCGTAGGCGCCGATCAGCATGAAGCCCGCCTGGCCCAGGGAGAACAGGCCCGTGAAGCCGTTGAGCAGGTTCATCGACACGCACACCAGCGCATAGATCGCGCCCTTGCGCAGGACGGGGATCAGCATGGCGGTGACGGAGGTCGTCGGCAGGACGTTGTCGAGCAGGAACAGCACGACATACAGGACGATCAGGCACAGGATGGTCAGCGTCGTGCCCAGACGCTTCTCCGGCGCGGGGGCCGGTCTCAAAAGTTTCGTCATGGCAGCCACCTCACACCTTATCGGTCGCCTTCTCGCCAAAGATGCCCGTAGGCTTGACGAGGAGGATGACGATCAGCAGGACGAAGGTGAACGCATCGGAGAAGGTCGTCCAGCCCAGGCCCTTGATGATGTTCTCGCAGATGCCGATGATGAAGGCCCCGATGACGGCCCCGGGCACCGACCCGATCCCGCCGAACACCGCCGCGACGAAGGCCTTCAGGCCGGGCATCGCACCGGAGGTCGGGATGACCGAAGTGTAGTTGGTGAAGTACAGCATCGACCCGACGGCGGCCAGGAAGCAGCCGATGACGAAGGTCATGCTGATGACGTTGTTGATCTTGATGCCCATCAGCTCACTGGTCTCGAAGTCGCGGGAGACCGCGCGCATGGCGATGCCGACCTTGGTGTACTTGAGCAGCAGCACCAGCAGGACCACCAGGACGATGGTGAGGATGGGGGTGATGACGGTGACCATCTTGGTGCTGGCGGTGCCGACGGTGATGACCTTGGACAGGTAGGGGATCGTCGGGTAGACCTGGGGCAGACCGCCGGTGAAGTACAGGGCGCAGTTCTGCAGCAGGTAGGACACGCCGATCGCAGAGATCATGACCGACATACGGGGTGCCGAGCGCAGCGGCTTATAGGCCACCTTCTCGATGACGACGCCCAGGACGATGGTCGCGACGACGACCAGGACGATGGACACGTAGATGGGCAGGGACGCCGTGGCGTAGACCATGATGAGGCCCGCGACCATGAACACGTCGCCGTGGGCGAAGTTGATCAGGCGCAGGATGCCGTAGACCATGGTGTAGCCAATGGCGATGAGCGCGTACTGACCGCCGACGGAGATGCCGGAGAGCAGGTACGGCAGATTGGCTGCGAAAAACTCTGACATGGGGTTCTCTTCTCTCCTCTCTTGTGGATGCGTACACAGGAAACGCATCCATCTGCCTCACAGAGACGTGGAGCGGATGGATGGGCTTCCTGGGGTGCCGGGGACGATATCCGATTGGTCGAAGCCTCCCGTGGAGGCGCCACATCCGCGTTGGGATGCGGCGCCCCGGGGAACGGAAGGGGGTGTTTCGGAAAGAGATGCGGTGTTCGATCAGCCCTCGATGCTCTGGACCTTGACGAACTCCCACAGACCGGTCTCGTTGTTGGCGTGCTTGATG
>CAKTJM010000197.1 GCA_934567745.1 uncultured Eubacteriales bacterium
CGCAGAAAAACTGATGTGTTTCACGTAGTCCAGATCGTATGAGAATTTTTGCTCCCACGTCAAGTCATTCCTGCCATTTACCTGTGCCAGGCCGGTCAGGCCCGGTCGCACATCATGCCTGTGACGTTCCTCTTCTGTATAGTAAGGCAGATACTCCACTAGAAGCGGCCGTGGGCCGACGATGCTCATCTTCCCACGGAAGATGTCCCACAGTTCCGGCAGCTCGTCGATGCTCAGCGCGCGCAGCTTCTGCCCGAACGGCGTCAGCCGCTCCTTGTCTGGCAGGAGGACGCCGTCCCCGTCCCGTGCATCGGTCATGCTGCGGAACTTGTGGAGACGGAAAATCGCGCCGTCCTTGTCCGGCCGCTCCTGGCAGAAGATCACCGGGCTGCCCAGCCTGGCGCGCACCAGGACCGCCGTCACCAGCAGCAGCGGCGACAGGACGATCAGTGCCAGCCCGGAGAGCAGGACGTCCAGCAGACGCTTGCTGTATCGCTCATAAAACCCGGCCCGATGCTGCATCAGAACATCTCCCAGATGGCCGCGCACACGCGGTCCACGTCGGCCATGCTCATCTTCGTGTCGCTGGGCAGGCACACGCCGCGGGCGAACAGGTCCTCCGCTACGGAGCGATCCGACGCCCGGACGGACTTGGCCCCGGAGAAGACGGGCTGGAGGTGCATCAGCTTCCAGAGATGCCGTCCCTCGATGTTGGCCGCGTCCAGCCTGGCCAGCAGGTCGGTGGGCGTCACGCCGCACCCCTCATCCAGCAGCAGCACGGACAGCCAGCGGTTCGACGCCACGCCCTCCGGCTCCGGCTGCATCGTGAGCGGCAGGCCCGCCAGCCCTGCGCGGTACCGCGCGAAGATCGCGCGCTTCTGCGCCAGCCGCTGTGCCAGGACCTGCATCTGCCCGCGCCCGATGCCCGCGCAGATGTTGCTCATGCGGTAGTTGTAGCCGATCTCCTCGTGCTGGTACCAGGGCGCAGGCTCCCGGGCCTGCGTGGCCAGCTTCAGGGCGCGCCTGGCCTCCCCTTCCGTGCGGCACAGGAGCAACCCGTCGCCGGAGGTGGTGATGATCTTGTTCCCGTTGAACGACAGAGCGCCGTAGGTCCCCAGTCCCCCACACGGCGCGCCGCGGTAGGTGGAGCCGAGCGCCTCGGCGGCGTCCTCGATCAGGGGCACATCATGGGCCCGGCACAGTGCGGCGATCTCGTCCATCTTGGCGGGCATCCCGTACAGATGCACGGCAATCACGGCCTTGGGCGGCCCGTAGAGCGCGAAGGCCCGCTCCAGCGCAGCGGGATCCATGTTCCAGGTCTCGCGTTCGGAGTCCACGAACACCGGCTCCGCGCCGCAGTAGACGATCGGGTTGGCGGACGCGGAGAACGTCAGGCTCTGGCAGAACACCAGGTCGCCGGGGCCGACGCCGGCCAGCAGCAGGGCCAGATGCAGCGCGGCGGTCCCGGAAGCGAGCGCAACAGCATGGACACCGCCAACATAGTCCGCGACGGAAGCCTCGAAGCAGTCGCAGTTCTCCCCCAGCGGCGCGATCCAGTTCTTACGGAACGCGTCCTGGATGTATCCCAATTCATAGCCCTCGTCCGACATGTGCGGACTGGCCAGCAGCAATCTCTCGTTCATGTCTCGTTCCTTTTGGAGATGTGCGTTCGGTGTCCCGATGAGCCGGTCGGCATAGGGGGACGTATTCAGTTCAATTATACTCATTTCCCGTCGGATTTCAATATGCCCGCGCGAAAAAGCGGGGGCGGGCCGCTTGCTATCCAAGGTTTTTCCACCCGATCCGACTCATCCGATGTCTGACGTCCGGCATCGGGGGCGAAGGAGGCGGAACGGCAGCCTTGTAGGTTTGTCAATGATGTGTTACACAGACAAAAAGCCAGAGAGGACCTCCTTGGGCGACCGCCAGTTGAGAGGGC
>CAKTJM010000198.1 GCA_934567745.1 uncultured Eubacteriales bacterium
CAACGATCCCGTCCGGTCTTCTCTTGGTGTTCTATCAAAGCTGGCAGACGTTCTCCGGCTGGCCGTCGAGATAGGCCTCGACGTTGCGGAAGACGATCTCCGCGCGGCGGAGCATGCTCTCGTCGGTGGCGAAGGCCACGTGCGGCGTGAGCACCGTGTGCGGCGCGTACAGCAGCGGGTCGTCCGCGGGGATGGGCGGCTCGACGTCGAAAACGTCGATGCCCGCACCGGCGATCTTCCCGGCCGTGAGCGCCTCGGCCAGGGCGGCGTTGTCCATGACCGCGCCGCGCGCCACGTTCAGCATGATCGCGGTCGGCTTCATCAGTGCGATCAGCTCGCGGGAGATCATGCCGCGCGTCTCGGCGTTGTTCGGCACGTGCAGGGAGACGATGTCGCTCTCCCGCATGAGCTGCTCCAGCGGCACATAGGTGACGCCCATCGCCTTGACGTCCTCGCGCTCGGTGCGGGAGTAGGCGATGACCTTCGCGCCGAAGGCCAGGAAGAGCTGCGCGGTCTTTGTACCGATCGCGCCGGTGCCCACGATGCCCACGGTGCGCCCGGCGATCTCGCGCCCGCGCAGCGGGCCGCCGACGCCGCCGCTGCGGGTGGCCGCGTCACAGGCGGGCAGGGAGCGCAGACAGCCCACCGCCAGCCCGATGGCCAGCTCGGCCACGCACTGGGTGGAATAGCCCGCCGCGTTGCAGACCGTCACGCCCTTCGCCTTGCAGGCGGCCAGGCCGACGTGGTCGATGCCCGTGAAGGCCACGTCGAGCAGCTTCAGCTGCGGCGCGGCCTCGACGACGGAGGCGGGATAGGGGGTGTTCGCGATGATGGCGATGTCGCTGTCCCCCGTGCGGGCGGTCAGCTCGGCGGGGTCGGCGGTCTTGGTGTCATAGGAGGTGAAGGTGTGGCCCTTGGCCTCCAGCCGTGCGGCATAGTCCGCCAGGACATCGGCAGGGATGCCCAGCGGCTCCAACAATGTGATCTTCATGCTCCTCAAGCTCCTTTTGTCTCAGTCCTCCCGCGAACGGGGGCACGGTCAGAACGGCAGGTTCAGGCCGCTGGTGATCTGGCTCATGGTGTTGTTCATGTCCTCCGTGGCCATGCGGACCGCCTCGTTGACGGCGGCGATGATCATGTCCTGGAGCATCTCCACGTCGTCGGGATCGACGGCCTCGGGGTCGATGACGATGGTCTTGACGGTGTGCTTGCCGTCGACCGTCGCGGAGACCACACCGCCGCCGGCGGTGGCGGTGTACTCCTTCTCCTGGAGCTCCGCCTGCTTCTTCTCCATGTCGGCCTGCATCTTCTGGGCCTGCTTGATCATGTCCATGTTCAGACCGGGCATGCCCATGCCGCCCTTGCGGCCCATGGGGGGCCGTCCATAACCTTTTGCCATTGTAGTTCCTCCTTATCTCCTCACTGCCGCATCACGTCACAGTGAAATTGTCGTACTTCCCCAGCTCCAGCAGGGCGTCGAACGGGTCCGCCGCGGGCGGGGCCTCCTCCTTCTGCGGGGCGGGCGTCGGAGCGGACGGCTCCGGCGGGGGGGCCAGCGGCTCCTCCGGCGCGCCCACGCGGACCTGTACGCGGACCGCGCGGCCCAGGTGCGCCGCGGCCGCCTTCTCGATGTAGCTCAGCGCGCTGCCCTTGCTCAGCATGTCCTTCACGAACTCGGACTCGACCCACAGGATCAGGCCGCCCTCCGGGAAGGTCCCCACCACGTGGGTGCGGCTGCGCAGGAAGGGCGCGAGCATCGGCGGCACGTCCTGACAGCCGGAGACGAAGGCCTGCCAGGCCTTCTCGGTCCCCGGTGTGAGCTTCTGCTCCGCCCAGGTGGCCGTAGGGGCCGCCACGGGACGGG
>CAKTJM010000199.1 GCA_934567745.1 uncultured Eubacteriales bacterium
GCCAGCTCCTCCGCGACGAAGGGCGAGAGCGTGGCCGACACCGCCAAGGTCGTCAGCTGCTTCGCGGACATCATCGCCATGCGCCACCCGAAGGAGGGCGCGCCGCTGGTGGCCTCGATGAACGCGACGATCCCTGTCATCAACGCCGGGGACGGCGGTCATCATCACCCCACCCAGACCCTGACCGACCTGCTGACGATCAAGCGTGAGAAGGGGCGGCTGGACGACCTCGTCGTCGGCTGCTGCGGCGACCTGAAGTTCGGCCGCACGGTCCACTCGCTGATCGGCGCGATGTCGCGCTATCGCAACGTGCGCTTCGTGCTGATCGCACCGGAGGAGCTGCGCGTGCCCGAGAGCGTGCGGACGGACCTGCTGCTCAAGGGCGGCGTCCAGTTCGAGGAGACGGAGTCCCTGGAGGAGGCCATGCCGAAGCTCGACATCCTCTACATGACCCGCGTCCAGCGCGAGCGCTTCTTCAACGAGGACGATTACGTCCGCCTGAAGGACAGCTACATCCTGACGCCGGACAAGCTCCGCACGGCCAAGCCGGACCTGGCGATCCTGCACCCGCTGCCGCGCTTGAACGAGATCTCCGTGGCCATCGACGACGATCCGCGCGCCTGCTATTTCCGCCAGGTGCTGTGCGGCAAGTTCATCCGCATGGCCCTCATCATGAAGCTTTTGGAGGTGGAGTGAGATGATCATCGGTACCATCGTGGACGGCATCGTCATCGACCACATCCCAGCCGGACGGGCCATGGACCTCTATCGGGACCTGGGCCTGGACCAGCTGGAGTGCGAGGTCGCCGTCATCAAGAACGCCGCCAGCGGCAAGTACGGCAAGAAGGACATCCTCAAGATCAACGAGGTCATCGACCTCAACTATGAGATGCTCGGCTACATCGATCCGCACATCACCGTGAACATCATCCGGGGCGGCCAGCGGATGGAGAAGATCCACCCCCGTCTGCCGGAGACGATCACCGGGGTGATCCGCTGCAAGAACCCCCGCTGCATCACCTCGATCGAGCAGGAGCTGCCGCACGTGTTCCGCCTGACCGACCGGGAGCACGGCATCTACCGCTGCATCTACTGCGACACCAAGGGCGGCAAGCACGCCGACCGCTGAGCTACGACATCACGACGAGAAGAGCCGCCGACCATTCATGGTCAGCGGCTCTCTTCCTGCTCCGGTCCCTGCGCGATCAGCGCCAGCTTCTCCGCGCGGGTGAGCTGCTTGATCTCCCACTCCCGGCGCATGGCCGCCTCCTTGGTCCCGTGGACCTCGTAGTAGACCAGCTCCACCGGGCGTCGCCCGCGGGTGTACTTCGCGCCCGTCCCGGCCGCGTGCGCGGCCAGGCGGCGCGGCAGGTCGTTCGTCCAGCCCGTGTAGAGCGTGCCGTCGGCGCAGCGGAGGATATACGTGACGTCCTGTCCCATTCGGTGCTTGCTTCCCCCTCAAGATCGTAGTATAATGATTTATTCGCTTTTTTCCAGGACGACGAAATATCGGTCGATCCCGTCGGCCAGGCCCTGTACGAGCTTCGCCTGATAGGCCGGGTCGCTGAGCAGCCGGTCCTCGTCCGGGTCGGTGAGATAGCCCAGCTCCACCAGGGTCGTGGGCACCTCGGCCCAGTTCAGGCCCGCCATGCTGTCGGTCTCCCAGAGCCGGTCCCGCGCGGCCCCGGCGGCATCGATCACGGCGTCCAGGACGCAGTCGGCCAGCAGGCGGCATTCCTCGTACCGCATGCCGATCGGATAGGGGCTCTCCGCCGTGGGGCAGATCGTCATGACACCGTGGGCGGTCGGGTCC
>CAKTJM010000200.1 GCA_934567745.1 uncultured Eubacteriales bacterium
GTCGTGCCATAGGTGGCGGCGAACCAGAGGTAGGCGGGCCTGGCACCAAGTCGAAGCTGGTCCAGGAACTCGTCCACGGTCGTCGGCAGGCCCCAGAAGTAGACGGGGGAGAGGATGCCGACGGCCTCATCCTCGGCGGGCGTGAACGAGAGGTCCTGCGCCCTTCGGCACGCGGCGATGGAGCGGCACGGCTCCCCGGTGACGGCGGCCACGCGGTCGGCGACATACCTGCTGTTGCCGGTGGCGGAAAAGTAGAAGATCATGACAGGCCCCTCACCCGGCGAAGAGCTGGACCCAGTAGCGCCCGCCCTCGTCGTACCCGACACCGATGGCGGTGAAGTATTCGTTGAGGATGTTGGCCCGGTGACCGGGGGAGTTCATCCAGCCCTCCACCACGCGCTCCGGCGAGGGATAGCCCATGGCGATGTTCTCCCCGGCGGTCATGTACGGGAGGCCGACCTCCTCCAGCACCGTGAAGCAGGAACTGCCATCGGGGCGGGCGTGGGCGAAGAGGGTGCGCAGCTCCGTGGCCCGGATCTGGGCGGCCGCCATGAGGGTGCCGTTGGTCGAGAGCGGGGCCAGGCCCTCCTTCGCCCGCTCCTGGTTCACCAGATCGACGACGTCGGCGATGGGGTGGGGATAGCTCGTGGTCGTGTCGTCGGGCGTCGTGGGGCCTTCCCCGGTCGTCCCGCCGGTCGGCTCGGAGGGATCCGGCTCGGTCCCGCCGCCCTCGCCGGGCGCGAACGTGGTCGCGTAGCGATAGAGCATCACGACCGCCTGTGCGCGGGTGAGGGTATCGTCGGGGGCGAACTGCGCCGCGTCGACACCGTTGACGATGCCGTTGTCATACGCCCAGTCGATGGCGGTGCGGAGCTCGGAGGAGAGCCCGCTCACATCATGGAACGGAGCGGCAGAGGAGGTCCTGCGGTCGATGCCCTCGTATCCGGCGTAGTGGTAGACCATCGCGCAGAACTCTGCGCGGCTGATGGGCGCGTCGCCCAGGAACCGGTCCGAGCCGGAGACGGCAGAGACGAGGATCTGCTCCTCCTGCGCCCAGCGCGCCGCATCCGCGTAGTACACGGTGGAGGCCACGTCGGAGAAGGAGGACGCGCCGTGCACGGCGGGCTGCCCGGCGTAGCGGTAGAGGATGACGGTCATCTGACCGCGCAGCGTCTCGGCGTTCGGATGGAACGTCGTCGCGGACGTGCCGCGGATGATGCCCTCGTCCACGGACCAGTCGATCTCCCGGGCGGCCCAGAAGGAGCCGGGCACGTCGGTGAACCGGACGGCGGACGCGGACACACAGCAGAGGGATGCCGCCATGCAGACGGCGAGGAGGATACCGGTCAGTCGTTTCATATAACGTTTCCTTTCGTGATGCCGAGGGGTGGTGCGGTGGATATCGTTCTATCGAAAAGCCTAACACAGCGGAGGGGAAAGGTCAACGGGCAAAAGCGGGGGTTGGGGGGCCTTGACGCGCGCGGTGTAGTTCTAGTATATGGTTTATTGGGAAATCGGAATAGAAGTGGTACTGATTGGAATCAGATCCAATGAGAAGATACGGGGAAGAAACCTTTATAGAGAATGCTGACACATGGTTTTTGGCGCGAGAAAGCTTGAAATATGTTTTGGGATATAACACAGCCATGAAATGAGCATTGGGAATGATCAGTGACATGTCCTGCGGATTATACAATGCTTACTTTTTCTAAAGAGAGACCAAAACCGCAATACTTACATTCATTTCTCTGAGACCCATGTCATATAGCGCCGGTTTTTGCCCTGATTCTTCTGAGT
>CAKTJM010000201.1 GCA_934567745.1 uncultured Eubacteriales bacterium
CCTATTACGTGCTCAACTCGTTCAGCCAGGCCTGCACCACCTTCGTCGGGCAGAACCACGGGGCCGGTCAGCTCAAGCGCTGCCGCCGGATCCTGGCCCTGTGCCTGATCGAGGACGCGATCGCCTCCGCGACCGCTATCGTGCTGGTGCTGACGTTCGGCAAGACCCTGCTGTCCTTCTTCAACAGCGATCCGGAGGTCATCTCTGTGGGCTATCTGCGTCTGCTGATGATCCTCACGTCCTATGCGTTCAGTATGCTGTACGAGGTGATGTCCGGCTATCTGCGCGGCTTCGGGCTGTCCCTGCCCCCGGCCATCCTGACGACGGTCGGCGTGTGCGGCGTGCGCATCTTCTGGATCGCCGCCGTCTTCCCGCAGAGCCCCAGCTTCCAGACGATCCTGAACGTATACCCCATCAGCCTGAGCCTCACGGCCGTCATGGTCCTGATCGCGCTGCTGATCTACCGCCCGTCCCGCAGGCAGGCCGCCTGACCATTTCAGCTCTATCGATCCAACCGCCCCCTCTCGCAGGAGGCCGCCGGACAGTTCGTGTCGGCGATGATCCTGTACACCCAGGGGCTCAGCACACTGATCGCCGCCGGGATCGTGACGGAGGACCGGGCCACCCTCCGGCGGATGCTCCACGGGACCGGCATGGTCCACCTGCGCGGTCTGGGCGTGCCGGAGGAGACGATCGCGCAGCTGCTGCCCCCGCGCGGCGCGGACGATCCGCTCTGACGGCAGGATCGAGGACAGGAAGGAACGTCCCCATGGAGACGAGATACGAACACAAGGAAGCGATGCGCTTCATCGGCTTCTCCCGGCAAATACGCCCGGCGGAGGGCCACGTCTTTCGTAAGCTCGACGTCAAGGGCTGCGTCTTCATCGAGTACGCCCCGCTGGAGGCAGCGTGGACGCCGGTGGTCGGGGAGGATCACTGCTATATCTACTGTCTCTGGGTCCAGGGCGCGCCGAAGGGGCACGGCTGACCGCGGCCCGGAAAAAGCAAGGAACGTCGAGCGCCCCGCGTCCGGACCTGTTAGAATGAGCCTGCGAACGTAAGGAGGCGGAACATCATGACGGAACAAGTCCTGGCGGTCCAGCGGATGCAGGACTACATCGAGGCGCATCTGGACGAGGAGATCGGTCTGGCCGATCTCGCGCGAGCCTCGCGCTTCTCCCCGTGGCACGCCCACCGGCTCTTCCGGACCTATCTGGGGCTGGCCCCGGCGGAATACGTCCGGCGGCTGCGGCTCTCTCGGTCGGCGCTGGCGCTCAAGCGCGGGGACCGACGCATCACCGACGTGGCGCTCGCGCTCGGCTTCGGCAGCGTGGACGGCTATACGCGGGCCTTCGCCCGCACGTTCGGCATGACGCCCAGCCAGTACGCGCGGGACCCGGTCCCCATCACCCTGTTCGTCCCCTACGGCGCAAAACTTCGCGCACTCAGGAAGGAACGAACGACGATGTCCGAAACGAAACACATCTTCCTCCAGGTGATCCACAAGCCGGCGCACAAGGTCGTCCTCAAGCGCGGCGTCGCCGCGGAGGACTATTTCCCCTACTGCGAAGAGGTCGGCTGCGACGTCTGGGGCACCCTGCTGAGCATGGACTCCCTCTGCGGCGAGCCGGTCTGCCTGTGGCTGCCGGAGCGATACCGGACGCCGGGCACCTCCGTCTACGTGCAGGGCGTGGAGGTCCCTCTCGACTACGACGGTCCGGTCCCAGACGGCTTCGACACGGTCGAGCTGCCCGCGGCGGACTATC
>CAKTJM010000202.1 GCA_934567745.1 uncultured Eubacteriales bacterium
GTTCTGCGGCGTGACCTCCAGCAGCTCGTCGTCCGCCAGGAACTCCAGGCACTGCTCCAGGCTCATCTGACGCGGCGGGACCAGGCGCAGCGCCTCGTCGGAGCCGGAGGCGCGCATGTTCGTCAGCTGCTTCTTGCGGCAGACGTTCACGGTGATGTCCTCGCTCTTCGGGGTCTCGCCGACGATCATGCCGCCGTACACCGGCACGCCCGGCCCGATGAACAGCGCGCCGCGCTCCTGCGCGGCCCACAGGCCGTAGGTCACGGACTCGCCCGTCTCGAAGCAGACCAGGCTCCCGGAGTTGCGGCGGGACAGCTCTCCCTTGAACGGGGCGTAGGAGTCGAACACAGACGCCATGATGCCCTCGCCGCGCGTGTCGGTGAGGAACTCGTTGCGGTAGCCGAACAGGCCGCGCGCCGGGACGAGGAACTCTAGCTTCATGCGGGTGCCCACCGGGGTCATCTCCAGCAGGTCTCCCTTGCGGGAGCCGATCTTCTCGATGACCGCGCCGACCGCGTCGGCCGGGACGTCCACCACCATGCGCTCGAGCGGCTCGAAGCGGACGCCGTCGATCTCCTTGTACAGCACGCGCGGGGGAGAGACCTGGAACTCATACCCCTCGCGGCGCATGGTCTCGATCAGGATGGACAGGTGCATCTCGCCGCGGCCCGCGACGTGGAAGGCCTCGGTCGTCTCGGTGTCGCTCACGCGCAGGGAGACGTCCTTGAGCGTCTCGCGCATGAGACGGTCGCGCAGGTTGCGGGAGGTGACGTACTTGCCCTCGCGCCCGGCGAAGGGGGAGTCGTTGACCGAGAAGGTCATCTCCATCGTCGGGGCGGAGATCTTCACGAACGGCAGCGGCTCGACCGCGCCGACGGCACAGATCGTGTCGCCGATGGTGATGTCCGCGATGCCGGAGAGGGCGATGATGTTGCCCGCCGACGCCTCCTGGACGGGCGAACGGGCCAGGCCCTCGAACTGGTACAGGCTCACGGCCTTGGCCTTGCGGCTCTGGCCGGGGTCGTGGTAGTTGCAGACGGTGATCTCCTGGTTCTGGCGCAGGACGCCCCGCTCGATGCGGCCGATGGCGATGCGGCCCACGAACTCGTTGTAGTCGATGGAGGAGACGAGCATCTGGAAGGGCTGCTCCTCGTCGGCCTCGGGCGCGGGGATGTAGTCGAGGATCGTCTCGAAGAGCGGCTTGAGGTCGGTGCCCAGCACGTCCGGGTCGCGGGAGCAGATGCCCTGGCGCGCGGAGCAGAAGAGCATCGGGGAGTCGAGCTGCTCGTCGGTGGCGTCGAGGTCGAGCAGCAGCTCGAGCACCTCGTCCATGACCTCATGGATGCGCTGGTCGGGCCGGTCGATCTTGTTGATGACGACGATCACGCGGTGGCCCAGGTCCAGCGCGCGCGAGAGCACGAAGCGCGTCTGGGGCATGGGGCCCTCGGCGGCGTCCACCAGGAGGATGACGCCGTTGACCATCTTCAGGATGCGCTCCACCTCGCCGCCGAAGTCGGCGTGGCCCGGCGTGTCCACGATGTTTATCTTCACATCGCCGTAGCGGATCGCGGTGTTCTTGGCCAGGATGGTGATGCCGCGCTCGCGCTCGAGATCGCCGGAGTCCATGACGCGGTCCTTGACCTCCTGGTTTTCCCGGAACGCACCGCCCTGCTTGAGCATCTCATCGACCAGCGTGGTCTTGCCGTGGTCGACGTGGGCGATGATGGCGACGTTTCGTAAAGCTTCGTTCTGCACAGGTGAGCAC
>CAKTJM010000203.1 GCA_934567745.1 uncultured Eubacteriales bacterium
GTCTGCTGGCCGTGCGGGGCTACGAGCTGATCGGCGTGGACTTCTCGCCGGAGATGCTGGCCGTCGCCGCGGAGAAGGCGCTGGACGTGGCGGGCGAGCGGCCCATCTTCCTGTGCCAGGCGATGGAGGACCTCGACCTGTACGGGACGGTGGACGCCTGCGTCTGTCTGCTCGACAGCGTGAACCATGTGACCGACCCGGACCGGCTCGCGCGCGCCCTGGCGCGGGTGCTGCTGTTCTTGGAGCCGGGGGGCCTGTTCGTCTTCGACGTGCACACGCCGGCGCATCTGCGGTCCCTCGACGGCGGGCTCTTCCTCGACGAGACGGACGAGGGCTACTGCGTCTGGCGGACGGAGTACGACCCGGCGGAGCGGATCTGCACCTATGCGATGGACGTGTTCCGTCATGTGCAGGACGAGCTCTGGTCGCGCGACGGCGAGATCCACGAGGAATATGCCTACACGGTGGAGCAGTTGACGGAGCTCCTGCAAATGACGGGCTTCGTGGACATCCACTGCTACGGCGACAAGACCCAGGCCCCGCCGGAGGACGGCGCGGACCGGATCTTCTTCACGGCCCGCAAGCCGGACTGACGAACATACGATATCTATAATAGGAGAGGACTACGATGGACCATATCGTGAGGATGATCGCGAAGGACGCGCCGATCCAGGCGGCGGCGATCGAAGGGAAGGACCTGGTCGAGCGGGCGCGGCAGATCCACCGCACCCTGCCCGTGGCGACGGCGGCCCTGGGCCGCACCCTGATGGGCGCGTCCCTGCTGGGGCAGCAGCTGAAGGTGGACGGCGGTTCGCTGACCGTCCGCATCGACGGCGGCGGCCCGCTGGGGCGGATCCTCGCCGTGTCGGACACCGGCGGCAACGTCCGCGGCTACGTCCAGAACGGCGCGGTGGACCTCCCGCTGAAGGTCCCCGGCAAGCTGGACGTCGGCGCGGCCGTGGGCCGCGCCGGGTCGATCACGGTGAGCAAGGACCTCGGCCTGAAGGAGCCGTACGTCGGCTCGGCCCCGCTGGTCTCCGGCGAGATCGCGGAGGACTTCACCGCCTACCTCGCCGAGAGCGAGCAGATCCCCTCCGCGTGCGCGCTGGGGGTGCTGGTGGACACTGACCAGTCGGTGGCCGCGGCGGGCGGCTATCTGATCCAGCTCATGCCCGGCGCGGGGGAGGACGTGATCGCCGCCATCGAGGCGGGCATCGCGGCGGCCGGACCGGTGACCGGGATGCTGACCGACGGGGCGGACGCCGAGGGCCTGCTGCGGCGGGTGCTGGGCGCGTTCGACCTGGAGCTGCTGGAGACCGCACCGGTGGCCTACCGCTGCCATTGCAGCCGCGACCGCGTGCGCGGGGCGCTGGCCAGCATGGGTAAGGAGGAACTGCGCGCGCTGATCGCCGAGCAGGGCCGGGCGGAGATCACCTGCCAGTTCTGCGACGCGGTCTACGTCTTCGAGCGTGACGAGCTGGAGGCCCTCGCGGCGGCGCTCTGACACGGACCGGACACGGAAAGACTGCGGCCCCGGCGGCGGGAGAACGCCCGCCGCCGGGGCCTTTCCGGACGGCTTTCGACAAAAGGGGAAGAAATTTCAAAAAGGGGCTTGACAAACCGGTCCCTCTTCGATATAATGAATTTCGTCGCTTGGGGATGTGAGTCATCTCAGAAAGACCGTCTTCTTCGGGAGCATAGCTCAGCTGGGAGAGCACATGCCTTACAAGCATGGGGTCACAGGTTCGAGCCCTGTTGTTCCCAC
>CAKTJM010000204.1 GCA_934567745.1 uncultured Eubacteriales bacterium
GGGTCTCGCAGCGGGACCGCACCGTCGGCAGCAGCAGCTCCGGCGCGGGGGCCAGGAAGAGGAAGCAGGCGTAGGCCGGCCCCTCCTCGATCAGCTTCAGCAGCACGTTCTGCCCCGTCGGGTTCAGCAGCTCCGCATGGGCGAAGCAGTAGACCTTCCGCGGGGCCTCGTTCGGGCGCACGTAGGCGTCCGTGCGGACCGCACGGACCTCGGCGGCCTTGAGCCCCTCGCCCGCCTCGTCCAGGACCTTCACGTCCGGGTGGATCCCCCGCTCCGTCTTGCGGCAGCCGAGGCAGGTCCCGCAGGGAGGCCGGTCCCCCGTGCACACCCAAGCACGCATCAGGTCCCCGGCCAGGGCGCGGCGCTCCGGCCCCGTCACCAGATAAGCGTGGGCCAGGCGGCGCGCCGCCATCCGCTCCCGCAGGTCCATCACGCCAGCCCGAAGGCCCGACGCAGGGCCGCGTAGGTCAGCTCGTAGGCCTGACGGCTCCGCGCGGCGTCGGGGACGCTCAGCTCGAAGCAGTGGTAGCAGCCGGGGAAGACGTGCCCCTCGACCGCCACGCCCGCCTGCATCAGGCGCGCCCAATAGGCCAGGTTCTCGTCCCGGCCGGGGTCGAGCTGGCCGATGAACGAGAAGACCGGCGGCAGACCGCTCAGGTCCTTCGCCAGGGCCGGGGCGTCGTACTGGTCGGGCATCTTGCCGGGGTTGAGGAACTTCGCCCAGGACTTCTCGCAGTTGTCGCGGCACCAGACCTTGGTGTCCACGATCTCATGCGCCGAGGGCGTGTCCAGACCGGGGTCCAGCTCCGCGTACAGCGGGATCTGGAGGCAGATGCGCGGACCGCGGCGGTCGCGCGCGAGGAGCGACACCGCCGCCGCAAGGTTCCCGCCCGCCGACAGGCCGCAGACCGCCAGACGGTCGGCGTCGATGCCGTAGGACGCGGCGTTCTCATGGAAGTAGGTGAGGGCCGCGTAGCAGTCCTCGATGGGCGCGGGGGTCTTCCAGCGGGGCGCGAGGCGGTACTCCACGGAGACCACCACGCAGCCGACGTTCTTGACATAGCGCTGGCACAGGGCCTCCTGCCGGTAGACCGTGCCGAAGAGGAACCCGCCGCCGTGGTAGAAGAACACGCACGGCAGGGCCTGCCCATCGCGGACGGCCGGCTCGTAGAGGCGGACCTTCACGGCGGGCGCCCCGGCCGGGCCGGGGATCTCCTCGTCGCGCGCGGCGACGGCGGGGTCCGGGCGCAGGTTCGCCAGCTCGGCGGCGGTGCACCGGGCCACGAACGCGTCCAGGTCATCGAAGTCGAAGCCGGGGGAGGCCTCGTACCAGGCCAGCAGCTCGGGATCGATCCGGTCTCTGATCGACATACGGATCCCTCCTATCCATCAAAATCGGGTCTGTCGCTCGATGCCCCCCGAACGGGGGAAAAAGACGAGACGGCGGGCGGGCGCATGCCCCCCGCCGTCAGGCTGATATCTGCTCAGTACTGATGACGACCGCGGCTGAAGGCGACCACCGTGCGGCGGTTCGGCTCCGTGCCGGTCGAATAGGTGATGACATCCGGATAGTCCTGCAGCGTCTCGTGGATCACGTGACGCTCGTAGGCGTTCATCGGCTCCAGGGTGATGTTCCGGCGATACTTCACGACCTTGGCCGCGACCTTCGTCGCCAGACGCTTGAGCGAATCCTCACGCTTGGCGCGGTAGTTCTCCGCGTCGATGTGGATCCGCACGCGGTGCGCGCGGCCGCGGTTG
>CAKTJM010000205.1 GCA_934567745.1 uncultured Eubacteriales bacterium
TCTCAGCACAGGGTGGAAAGGGTCTGAGGGCGCCGCGCGGCCCGCAGGGGGCCTACGCGGACGCGGTCAGGCACGGTCCCATCAAAGGAACAGGGCCGGGAACAGCAGGAACAGGGAGATCGCACCGATGACGAGGTTGCACACGCCGGCGAGCTTGGTCAGCGCCGGGCGGCCCGTATACCATGCGGGGATCAGGGTCACGAGAAGCACGTCGATGACCACGAGATCGACGCCCAGGGGCCAGATCAGGCCGTCCTGGAAAGCACGCGCGGTGAAGCCGAGGCAAAGGATCAGGCCGCACAGGAAGAAGTGCGCCATCACCTTCCTGTCGCCGCCCTTGAGGAAAAACAGCCCGACCAGGGTCCAGAACAGGCCGAAGAAGCAGAAGACGGTGCCAAGATAGATGCTGTGATCGCCGCCGACCTGGAACAGGTACATGCACACACCGGTGAAGAGCTGGGTCGTGCCGCCGAAGATGATGGCGATCAGCCCGAGGGTCCGGGTGAGCTTGGCCGGGTCCGCGCCTTTCACGCCGACGCCGACCTGTTCGAGCCCAAAGCAGATGACGGTCGCGAACAGCCCGAACAGGCCGATCGCTTCAGGGTTCACTGGGAGCATAGGGTCCTCCTTTTTCTCTACAAAATGTGGTCTGAAACCGAAATATCCTCCACATAATAGCAGGATCCCACGCCCCCGTCAAGATAATGACACTAAATCACTGGGTTATTGAACTATCCCTCTCGCGCCGCACGGAAGGAGGCCGCCATGCCGCACATCATCGAACTGACCACCCTCGACGTCCCGGAGCTGGACGTCTTCGCCCGCCTGACCGAGGCCCAGCTGCGCAACCGGCTGGAGCCGGAGAAGGGCGTCTTCATCGCCGAGAGCCCCAAGGTCATCGGCACCGCGCTGGACCGGGGCTATGAGCCGCTGGCGCTGCTCCTGCCGCGCAAGCACGTGACCGGCCAGGCCGCGCCGCTGCTGGCGCGGTGCGGGCCGGACGTGCCGGTGTACACGGCGGACGACGCGCTGCTCGCGCAGCTGACCGGCTTCGCCGTGACGCGGGGCGTGCTGTGCGCGATGCGGCGGCCGCGGCTGCCGGACGTGGCCGCGGTGTGCGCCGGGGCGCGGCGGATCGCGGTGCTGGAGGGCATCGTGGACGCGACGAACATCGGCGCGATCTTCCGCTCGGCCGCGGGGCTGGGCATGGACGGGGTGCTCGTCACGCCCACGTGCTGCGACCCGCTCTACCGCCGGGCCGTGCGGGTGAGCATGGGGACGGTGTTCCAGGTCCCCTGGACGCGGCTGGAGCGGGACGACTGGCCCGCGCAGCTCGCGGCGCTCGGCTTCCGCACGGCGGCGATGGCGCTGACGGACCGGTCCGTCCCGCTCGACGACCCGGCCCTGGCGGCGGAGGAGCGGCTGGCGATCGTCCTTGGGGCCGAGGGCGACGGGCTGGCGGCGGAGACGATCGCCCGGTGCGGCCACACCGTGCGGATCCCGATGCGGCACGGGGTGGATTCCCTCAACGTCGCCGCCGCGAGCGCCGTGGCCTTTTGGGAGCTGCGGGCGAAAAACACGTGACGCGGCGGGGCGGACGTGGTATGATCGGTATGGAGGATCGTCCCGGTGCGGCGCTCTTCCGCACACGGTGCGGCAGAGGACCTGCTCCGTTCGTGCGCCCTCTCCGTCACGGAGCCTTTCCGCACACGGCGCGGCAGAGGACCGCTCCGTTCGTGCGCCC
>CAKTJM010000206.1 GCA_934567745.1 uncultured Eubacteriales bacterium
GACCTCATCCTTACCAATGCAATACCATATACCACGGTCATGCATATAGTTCGATCTATAGCATAAGAATTCCTCTATTACAAACAATCTTCTGCATCAAGTGCATAGAGTGATATCCACTTCGCCATAGTGGTCGGTTATCCTGATTAGCAGTCGATTAGCAATACCACCATGGACAAGCCCCGCAAATTAGCTGGGGATTTACTCAGGATTAACAGCAAATCCCCCAAATGAAAGACGTTCAGCGATGAGCGTCTTTTTTTCTACCCACATTGGAGGTGACATCAATGCCTCGCAGAGACTTCATCGCCATAGAAGCGATGATGAGGTATGAGCCTGCCGCACACTATGACAGCGGTGAGGATGGCATCTTTGCTGAGTGTCGTTCCTGCCGCTTTCATCGTCCCTACGCAGCAGATCAAACCTGCGTATTCCGAACCTGCCCCTACTCTGCACAACCTACGTCAACTTGTAAGCCCACCCGTTGGATACTTGCATATGTGAACCCTATCCCATACAACGGAGGTGATTATCCTGAACGCCAACATCATCGCACTATCCAATCAGAAAGGCGGCGTTGGCAAGACCACAACGACGGTCAATCTGGGCGTCGGCCTTGCCAATGCAGGTGAAAAGGTTCTGCTGGTGGACTGCGATCCACAAGCCAGCCTGACTATCAGCCTTGGCTATCCGCAGCCTGACAAGCTGCCATGCACGCTCTCCACCCTCATGGGTAGCCTCATTACGGACGAACCCATCATTCCATCCGAAGCTATCCTGCATCATGCAGAAGGCGTCGATCTGCTGCCTGCCAGCATCGAGCTTTCCGGCATGGAGGTATCGCTGGTGAACGCCATGAGCCGTGAAACCATGCTGCGTCAGGTGCTGGAACCCCTCAAAAAGCAGTATGATCATATTCTCATTGATTGCATGCCCTCGCTTGGTATGCTCACCATCAACGCTCTGGCTGCTGCCAGCAGCGTCATCATCCCCGTTCAGGCGCAGTACCTTCCGGCGAAGGGTCTGGAACAGCTGCTCAAAACTGTCGGACGGGTGCAGCGCCAGATCAATCCCAAGCTGAAGATCGACGGTATTCTACTGACGATGGTGGACAGCCGTACCAACTATGCCAGGGACATCAGCCAACTGCTTCGAGAAACCTACGGCAGCAAGCTGAGAGTTTTCGCAGTGGACATTCCCCATTCGGTACGAGCCGCCGAAATCAGTGCGGAGGGCAAGAGCATTTTTACCCATGATCCTAAAGGTAAAGTTGCCGCGGCGTATCATGCGCTGACGCAGGAGGTGATGAAGATTGAAAAGCAGCGCGAAAAACGTAAAGCTGACCTCGGTAGATGATCTGTTCTCTACGGAGGAAAGCCGTGCGGATGAACAGCGGGAAAAGGTAGTAGAAATACCACTTTCCGAGATTCATCCCTTTGAGAATCATCCCTTCAAGGTAACAGACGATGATCGTATGCTTGACATGGCTGAAAGCATCAGGGAGCATGGCGTGCTGGTTCCTGGCCTTGTTCGACCGCGTGAGGACGGCGGTTATGAAATGATTGCCGGTCATCGGCGGCACAGGGCTTCAGAGCTTGCCGAGCGCGATACCATGCCCGTTATCATCCGAGATCTGGACGATGACGCCGCCACGATCATCATGGTTGACTCC
>CAKTJM010000207.1 GCA_934567745.1 uncultured Eubacteriales bacterium
GGAACAGCTCGCCGATCTGGTAGAACAGCATGACCGCGACGGCCTCGGAGAAATCGCCGCTGCGCTCGTACAGCGCCAGCGCGATGGCGCCGACCGTGGCCACCGCCATGAGGAAGTTCTCATCGAACATCTGTCGGTTCAGGATGCCCTTGCCCGCCTTGTGCAGGATGTCGTAGCCGATGACCAGGTAGGACGCCAGGTACAGGATCGTCGCCGGGAGCATGGGCAGCGGCGCGAAGCGCGCCGCGATCAGCAGGACCGCGGCGATGACGATGCGCCGCAGCATCTTCTTTTGCTTTCGGTTCATGGTGGTCCCTCCATCCGATCGATTCTAGAGGTGAGGAAAGCGCCCCAGGACTGGGGCGCTCAGCCTTCTGGCCGCTCAGAGATAGATCTCGCAGTCGTCCTCGACGCGCTTGCAGCTCTTGAGCACGCGGGGCATGACCTCCTTGGGGTCCGCGCCCTCGGCGAAGGTCACGATCATCTTCTGGGTCATGAAGTTCACCACGGCGTCCTGGACGCCCTCGGTCCCCTTCGTCGCGACCTCCATCTTGTTCGCACAGTTGGCGCAATCGACCTCGATCTTATAGCTCTTCTTCATGATCTCGTTCCTCCTATTTTCTATGGCGAAGTGCTTGTTTCTTCTCGTTGAGCACACTATAATCATCTCATGAGCAAAAGTCAACGGCTCCCGCCCGACCTCTTCCGAATGGGCGAAAAGTCCTACCGAATGGAGCCAAGGAAAGGATGTGTCCCCCATGCCGGAGCAGCTCCCCCACCATCACCAGGACGGTCCCCAGGCCGACGTGCTGGAGGGCTACCTCGACCGCACGACCGATTTCCAGGTCATCGCGGCGCTGTTCAAGCAGCTCGCGGACCGCGACCGGCTGCGGATCTTCTGGCTGCTGTGCCACTGTGAGGAGTGCGCGCTCGACCTCGGGTCCATGACCGGCGCGAGCCCCTCCTCCGTCGCCCACCACCTGCGGCAGCTCAAGGAGAGCGGCTTGGTCGTCAGCCGCCGCGCCGGGCGGGAGGTCCTCTACCGGGCCGCGCCGACCGAACAGTGTCGGCTCCTGCACCAGATGATCGAGCGCACGATGGAGATCGCCTGCCCGGAGCAGGACGACCTCGTCTCCGACGCCCCGCACCTGCTGGAGCCGGACCGCCACGCGGACGAGGGGATCGAGGGCTATCCCGCCGACCAGATCGAGACGATCCACCGTGTCCACGACCTGCTCACCGAGCAGCTCGACCGGCGCATCACCATCGAGGAGCTGTCCCGCCGGTTCCTGATGAACCCCTCGACGCTCAAGGAGCTCTTCCGCGCCGTCTACGGCAACTCCCTCGCCGCCCACATCCGGGAGCACCGCATGGAGGCGGCCGCCCGGCTCCTGCGGGAGACCGGCGACAGCATGGCCCAGATCGCGCGGGCCGTCGGGTACGAGAACCAGAGCAAGTTCTCCGCCGAGTTCCGCAAGGTCTTCCACCTGCTGCCCACCGAGTACCGCCGTCAGCGGCGGTGAGACGGCCGCTCCCTGTCGGCTAACGCTCCTCCAGCGCCTCG